>DASUJR010000167.1:0-10472 GCA_036279175.1 Candidatus Acidiferrales bacterium
CACAATCCTCCACAAAAGTGGTCAACATAGAATAGTGCTTCGGTCATGTTCAGATTCAGCCCGATGTGCGAGACAACAAAAAAACCTAAACTAGTTCGGGAATCCGTTTCTAAATCGCTCGTCTTGGTCCCGAAGTTCCGGTCGACGAAAACCACCCCAGTGCCGCTTGGTAGATGCAAGCTTGCGCTGATGTCCGTCGAAAACAAACTGTTTACGAAGAAGCTGGCTCGCGTTAATCGTGATGACTGTGCGAACCAGGGCTCCGAGAGCGAACTTACTCGCGACCTTAATGACGGTGCAAGCCAGTCCTGTCCAAACGCACTTTCGTTTCCCGAACACAAGCGACAATCCGGGTTGCGCTGGATGATGATCTCGACTGTACGTCCCGCACCCCACTTGTCGACGTCGTGCAACACTCCTTGCGAGAAAAATGCGGACAGAACCGCACCCGTTTCCGCTTGTGTTCGCCGCTGTTCAGCAGCAAAAAGCAGCGCAACAACCACGAACAGTAAGCCAATGACAGAGTCGAATAAAAGGCAATCCTTTTGAAGCGATGTCGTCTCATGGTTAGCCAAAGAGCAGCTTCGTCCCTCATCCTACTGCTTTCGGTGCCAATTAATGAAAGAGAAGTGGAAACCGGACCTCTACCTTCAGTCGGAACTGAAGGTCCTGGTAAACGGGGCTAACCGAACATTTCGTTTCTGGCAAAAACCAAATCTCCGCCTATCTGGCCACGACCATGCCGCCCACTTGGGCGTGCTGGTGTCATATTCCCGGCGTATACTCCGCACATGCGGCGTCACCTTCGATGGGTTGCGCTTCTCTCGGCTATCGCTGCGCTCGCAATCAGCCAATGTCGAGCAAGGGCGAGCGAGCAGTCTACTAGCGCAAACGGACTGCAGGTGTTTACGTTGCCTGCGGCTCACGCTGGGCAGAAGGCTGTGGGTCACTCCAAGTTTGTTGCGGTTCTGTCGGGTGGCGCCGGAGATGTGGATGACGCGATGCGAGAACTGTGCAGCGATGCCAAGGGCGGCGAAGTTGTGGTGCTGCGGGCCAGCGGGACGGACGCATACAATCCGTATTTCCATCAGCTTTGCCCGAAGAGTCGAGTTACGACGCTGCTGATCACGTCCGCGGAGGGAGCTGCCGAGCCGGCCGCCATCGCCCACGTGCGCGGGGCGAACGCGATCTTCATTGCGGGCGGCGACCAATCGAATTACGTGAAGTTCTGGCCGGGACCGCTGCTGCACGAGATTAACGCCGACATTGCTCGCGGCGTTCCGATCGGTGGCATCAGCGCCGGGCTGGCGGTGCTGGGGCAATTCGTTTTCTCGGCACGGCACGACACGATCACCAGCCCCGAAGCTCTCGCCAATCCATTCGACGTGAAACTCACGCTGGATCGGCTCTTCATTTCGATTCCGATTCTGCGAGGGATCATAACGGACAGCCATTTCTCCGAACGCGGACGCATGGGAAGGACGGTAGCTTTCCTCGCGCGCATTATGCAAGACGGATGGGCGAAACCGGCGCGCGCCATCGGCATCGATCAAGCAACGGCAGTTCTCGTCGATGCGAACGGCAAAGCGGTTGTGGTTGGAAAAGGCTCCGCATATTTTCTGGAGCTTACGCATGCGCCGGAGCGCTGCACGCCCGGCCAGTCGCTGACTGTAACCGACATCAAGGGCTACAAAATCCAGGGTGGGCCGAACACCACGCCGGCCGCCGGCTTCAACGTCAAACTGTGGTCCGGCCACGGCGGCACGCCGTTTACGCTCAACGTGAGGAACGGAGTGATGACTCGCACTGGAGCCGGATCTGGGGAATAATCGGGACTAGGGGCACCAGCCGAATCGAGGAAATTATGCCGGCATGTCCGCACGTGAAAGAAATCAAAAAAGTAAAACCGAGCGCGAAAGGTTGCGAGGATTGCCTGAAGACCGGCGACTCGTGGATCCACCTGCGCCTGTGCCTCATTTGCGGGCACGTTGGCTGCTGCGACAGCTCGAAGAATAAGCACGCGACGAAGCATTTTCACGCCACAAACCATCCCATCGTCCAATCTTTCGAACCCGGCGAAGACTGGCGCTGGTGCTACGTGGACGAAATCGAAGTCTGATGCCGCGAGTTCCTCGATGGGCCGATTCCGACCTCTTGCGGAGAGCATTCTGACGTGACGGAGAGCTGAATCATGGCAGCGGGACAATCATTGAGCCGCGAGCAATCCTGGCCGGCGCTGCCGCTGGCGGAATGGCGCGACACTTGCGACACGCTGCACATGTGGACGCAGATCGCAGGGAAGATCCGGCTCGCGCTCTGCCCGCACGTGAACCACTGGTGGGAAGTTCCGCTCTACGTGAGCGCCCGCGGACTCACAACGTCAGCAATTCCCTGCTCTCTTGGCAATTTCGAGATTCATTTCGATTTCATCGAGCACAAACTCGATGTCGTTGCCGCCTGGGCGAGCCCGGCCGGCATCCGCCTGTATGCGCGCAGCGTCGCCGATTTCTATGGCGAGCTGATGCGGACGCTTGAATCGCTCGGAATCGGGGTAAAAATCTGGCCGATGCCGCAGGAAGTACCCAACCCGATTCGTTTCGACCTCGACTCGACGCACGCAAGCTACGATCCTGTCTATGCGAACCGCTTCTGGCGCGTGCTCTCGAGCATTGATGCGGCGCTGAAGGAGTTTCGGACGCGGTTCATAGGCAAAGTCAGCCCGGTACATTTCTTCTGGGGCAGTTTCGATCTGGCGTTCACGATGTTCTCCGGGCGGCGCGCGCCGGAACGTCCGGGAGTTGACCGCGTGACGCGGGAAGCGTACTCGCACGAAGAAGTGAGCGTCGGCTGGTGGCCGGGCAGCGGTGACGTCGCGGATGCAAATTTCTACGGTTATGCCGCGCCCGAACCTGCAGGCTTTCGGGAAGCTCCTGTCAAGCCGGAGAAGGCTTTCTACGACGCGAAGTTGGGCGAGTTTTTGCTCAGCTACGATCAGGTGCGGCGCTCGTCCGATCCGCGCGAGCAAATCCTGAGCTTCGCCGATTCCGTGTACAGCGCTGGTGCGACACTCGGCAAGTGGGACCGGGCGGCCATCGAACGAAGCGGATGACGCATTTGCGAGCGAGGGTGGGTCTGAGACCCGGCCGCAGGGGACCAAACGTCGCCAGCCGTTCTTAGATGTGTGGCGCGCTCATTCGCTCCCTGACACGACGATCTGTGTCGCGAAGTTCCCTCTAAGGTTCAGGGGTGCGCTATGCTTTTTGTATGGAATGGCACTGCCCGATCTGCCAAAAGCCGGTCGATTCGGCCCAGAGTCCTGATTTCCCTTTCTGCAGCGAGCGTTGCCGCTTGCTGGACCTTGGCAATTGGGCCAGCGAAAAGTATAAGATCAGCGAGCCAGTGATCGACGAGTCCACTCCCGAAGCTCCCGGCAAACAACGAGACGAGGATGAGCGAAAAAACTGACCCGGCGCCTTCCTCCGGCTCTGGTAAACCGCCGGATGCGCCGCCACGCGCATCGTCGGCCGCATCCGCGGATCAGGGTGCTCCCTCGCCCGCATCAGCGGACCAACCCCCGCGCCGCAAGCCGCGGATTTCTCTCTTCTTCGCAACGGCCTGCGGCCTGGGCTATCTCCCCAAAGCTCCCGGCACGTGGGGTTCGCTTGCCGGCCTCGCAATCACTTGGGCAATAATCCACATCGCGAATAAAAACTGGTGGTTCACGACAGTGCCCACGAACGGGCATTGGACGGATCGATCTCCACAGACCAGCTTCATTGCAAATCAGTTTTGGGTGGCAGTTCTTATCTCCCTTTTCGGAATTTGGGTCGCGGATCGCGCGGCGAGGTATCTGGGCAGGAAGGATCCCCAGAATGTCGTGATCGATGAAGTCTCCGGCCAGATGATCGCTTTTTTCAGCTTGCTCACGCCTGGCCCGATACCCCATTACTGGAAATATTTGCTGCTGGGTTTTATACTTTTTCGCGTGTTCGACATCTGGAAGCCTTTCCCCGCGCGACAAGCGGAATCGCTTCCCGGCGGCTGGGGCATCATGGCCGACGACTGGATCGCCGGAATTTACGCAGGGCTCGGCTTGTGGCTTGCCCGCGCCCTAGGTCTCTGATGCGCCAACCAACAAGCTTTTCAACAATTGCCGCCGGGGAAAAACCTCTCGCCTCGGCAATTCCCTCCGCGCCGTACCGGGCGCTGTGGCGACCCGCATTTGTTCTCCAGTATGAACAGTCGATTGCCGAATTGGTTCTCTGATGACCAGCACGCCCAGAATCGAAAGCGTAAAGCCGAACGCGGCCCTTCCTGGCGGCGAAATCAAAATTCAAGGCAGCGGATTTGCGGCGGCGGGCAATCACACGCGTCCGCAAGTGCAATTCGGTTCGGCTGAGGGCAGTGTGGTGGCGGCAGCGGAAAATTTCGTGATCGCGCGCGTGCCGGATGGCGCGGCGGGGGGAGCAGTTCGCGTGCGATTGGGAAGCATCGAGAGCCAGCCATATCCGATCGCGCTCGGCGTGCAGGTGGCTGATAACCTGCATCCGGTGGCGAATCCCGCCGTCGACGCGGAAGGCAACGTATACGTCACATTCAGCGGACAACGCGGCCAAAAGGTTCCTGTTTCGCTCTACAAAATCACGTCGAATCACAACGTGAAACCGTTCATCACAGAGCTGATGAATCCCACGGGACTCGCCATCGACCACGAGGGGCATCTTTTCGTTTCGTGCCGCAACGACGGCACCATCCACCGCGTTGCACGCGAGGGCCGCGCTACGCAATGGGTGGAAGGAATGGGCATCGCGACGGGGCTCGCGTTCGACCGGGAGGGGAATCTTTACGTCGGCGACCGCAGCGGAACGATTTTCAAGATCGGCCCGGATCGCGAAATATTTGTGTTTGCAACGCTCGAGCCGTCGGTCTCCGCATACCATCTGGCGTTCAGTCCGACGGGCGACCTGTACGTGAGCGGGCCGACGACGTCCAGCTTCGACCGCATCTATCGCATTTCGCCCGCGGGCGAGGTTTCGACGTTTTTCCGCGGACTCGGCCGGCCGCAGGGACTCGCGTTCGACCGCTTTGGCAACCTTTACGTGGCCGCTTCGCTCGGCGGCAAACGCGGCATTGTGCGGCTGACCCCCCAGGCCGAGCCCGAACTGGCGATCAGCGGCAGCAATATCGTTGGGCTTGCGCTGTTGCCGTCACACCGCGCTTTCATCGCTACGAACACAGCCCTCTACACGCTTGACGCCGATATCGAAGGCATCGCCCTCGTCCCCTGAGGCTCTTGCGGTGAATTTGCCGCCGCTTGCGCGGCTCATCAGCTAGAATTGCGGCATTCGATAGCGTGATTGCCTTTCTGGAGCGAGCCATGATCTCAGTCGTGAAGGACTTCGCTTCGGACTTTTCCTACGGTGTGCGCCAGATGCGGAGGAATCTCTCGCTCACGATCCTCTGCGCCGGCGTGCTTGCCATCGGCATCGGGTCCGCGACGGCGGTTTTCGCCGTCCTTTACGACGCGCTGCTTCGGCCGCTTCCCTACCGCGACGCCAGCCAGATCGTCGTCGTGCACAACGACTTTGCATCTGTTCTGGGACGCGCGGGAATTTCCGCTCCCGACTATGTTGACTTGAGCGCGCATCGCGAGATTTTCAGCGAGACAGCGGCATATTACTTCAATGACTTCACCATGACCGGGGTGAGCGGATCCGCGTACGTGGAACACGTGGACGCAGTGAACGCATCCGCCAGTCTTTTTTCATTGCTTGGTATCCGGCCGCAGCTCGGCCGAACAATTCTCCCGACGGACGACCATGGTGCAGCAGGCGTTCTCGTTTTGAGCGATGCTTTTTGGAAAAGCAAATTTGGCGGCAATCCTGGCGTTATCGGCAAGTCCATCGTGCTCGACGGCAAGCCTTACCAGATCATCGGCATCATGCCGGCCGATTTCAATTTTCCTTACCCGGCGACGCAGATGTGGGTGCCGCTTGCGTTGCGTCCCGAGGCGTTCGCGCCCGACGAACGTGGGAACAAATGGCTTCATATGCTTGCGCGGCCGGCGCCAGGCATAACTCCTGAGCGAGCCAACGCCATGCTCGCAAGCGTAAGCCGACAGATGGCGAAGTTGTATCCCGACGATTACCCAGAGAACGCAGGCTGGCATTTTTCAGCTGAGCAAATGCAGGCCGAGCAAACAAAGGACGTCCGGCAATGGCTGCTGCTGGCGTTGGGAGCGGTGGCGTGCATCCTTTTCATCGCTTGTATTAACGTGTCGGGGCTGCTTCTGGTCCGCGCCACGGTACGCAACCGGGAATGGGCAGTGCGTTCGGCGCTGGGCGCAAGTTCGGGGCGTCTCGTACGCCAACTGCTGACGGAGACGGGTCTGCTCGTCGCGCTGGGTTGCGGCGCTGGAATGGCGGTGGCAACGGCTCTCGTTCAGCTGATCAACACGTATGGTCCGTTGCACAACACGCAAGTCGAGCCGCGCATGCTGGCGTTTGCACTCGCCGTTTGCGTGATTTCGACGCTGCTCTCCGGCCTGCTGCCGGCGATCCTCACGTCACGCGCTTCGATCGATCCAACGCTGCGGGCCGGAGCAGGACGGACGATCACCGGGCATTCTCGCTGGCGCGGCGTTCTGGTTGCGGGGCAGATCAGCGTTGCCGTTGCGCTTCTGTTCACCGCGACAGCGCTCGGGCGGAGTTTTGCGAAACTACTTGCTCTTTCGCCGGGTTTCTCGCCTGAGCACGTGTGGAGCGGCTCGGTCGGTCTGCCACAGAAAGGCTACACAACGAGAGCCTCGCGCGCGGAGTTCTTTCGCGACCTAGTCGAACGCATCGCTGCTCTGCCGCAAGTCAAATCGGCATCCGCAGCGACGGCATTGCCGTTCAGCAGCGGCGGATATACCGCGGATCTATTCATCCCCGCGCATCCTGCAACGAGCGCGCGGCCCGCGGCGCGCGTGAATATCGTTTTGCCGAATTACTTCGGGACGATGAAAATTCCGTTGGTGAAAGGGCGCACGTTCACGGCGCAGGACGACGAGAGTTCGCAAGCTGTTGTGATGATCGACGAAGAGTTTGCGCGTGAGTACTTTGCTGATGAAGATCCCATCGGCAAGCTCGTGGCCAACAATTGTTGCCACGATCGTCTAGCAACTGTGATTGGAGTGGTCGGAAATGTCACGACTCGGGAGCTTGGCGCTTCACCTCGGCCGGAGATTTACTGGCCGGAGCTGCAACTGGCCAATTCCGCCATGTTCCTCACCGTTCGTGAAGCTGGAAACACGGATGTCACTTCCGCTGCGCGTGAAATTCTCCGCGGGAAAGATTCCGCGATCGCGCTGTTCGACGTCGAGACTATGCCGCAACGAATCATGGATTCAGTGAAACTTCGCCAATTTCTGGAATGGCTGCTGAATGCCTTTGCTCTGGTCGGGATGATTCTGGCCGCACTAGGACTCTATGGGACGCTTGCCTATGTGGTCCAACTGCGCCGCCGCGAAATGGCCATTCGTATGGCGTTTGGCGCCCGACCGCGCGATGTCGCCCGGCTTGTGGCGCGCTATAGTTTTTTCCTCGCGATGGCGGGCGTCCTTCCAGGGATTGTTTTGTGCGTGCTTAGTATGGAAGGCGCGCGCAGATTCTTATTTGGGATCAGCCCGCTGGATCCTGTGACGGCGGCGTACACGGCGGCCGGTTTGCTTGTGATTGTGGCCATAGCGACCTTGTCCCCTGTCGCACAAGTTGCAGGGCTCGACCCGCTGGCGATGCTGCGCGAGGAGTGACTTTGCGCAGGCGCGATTCTGAGGAACGACTCTGAATGGCTCGAATGCTGTCGAGGGGCATCTGAAAGGCGAAGCGAAGAAAAAGTAAAGGAAAACGTTATACCTGTGGCGGTTAGAAAATGTTTTCTCTTTTATTTTCAGGCCCTTGCGATGATTTTTAATCGCAGGGGTGTGGCGATTAGCTTTTTCTTCGCCTTTCGCCGTTTGTTCGCTATGTCCCGGGGCAGGCCTGAGGCGAAGCTTCGGGTGCCAACTCTGAGGCGCGGATGCTTATTTGTGCGTGGCGACGAATTTTGTGAGCACGTCTATTCGCTTCTCTGATTGCTTGCCCGCTGCGCATGCTGATTCTGGACGCCGCCAACCGAAGCCGGCAGGCGGCGCCTCTTGCCTCAATAACCTCGCATCGGGTACAACAAACTGCGCGGGCTGGAAGTCGCGCCATTCAGGCGGCACGTTCCACCCGCGTCGGGTACCTGTCGGTAGCGCCTATGAATGCTGAAATCATCGCCGTTGGCTCCGAGTTACTCACACCGTTCCGGCTGGACACCAATTCCCTGTTCCTGACCGAAGAGTTGAACCGCGTCGGTGTGCGCGTGATTCACAAAGCTGTCGTTGGCGATTCGCCGGAAGAAATGCGCTCATCGTTTTCGCACGCATTGAGCCGCGCGGACCTGATCGTCTCCTCCGGCGGCCTGGGTCCCACGGACGACGATCGTACACGCGATACGGTGGCCGACCTTCTGGGCCGCAAGCTCCGGATCGACGAAGATATCGTGCGGCACATCCAGGAACGCTTTCGCCGGTTCGGACGGGCCATGCCGGAAATCAACCGGCGCCAGGCCATGGTTCCCGAGGGCGCGACGGTGCTGCCGAATCCGCGCGGCACAGCGCCCGGCCTTTGGCTCGAATCGAACAACCATATCGTGGTTCTTCTTCCAGGCGTGCCGCTGGAACTGCGCGCGCTGTTCGAAACGGAGGTTCGCCCGCGACTCGCCAAACTGAATCACGCGCAGCGCCTTTACACGCGCGAACTGCGCATTTTCGGCTTGACGGAATCGGAAGTCGAGCAATGCGTCTCGCCGCTCTACGCGGTGTATCCCGACACGGAGACTACAATTCTCGCCACGCAAAACGGGATCGAGCTTCATCCGCGCACGTGGTCGAGCGATCCGGCGAAAGCGGAAAAGCTGCTGGACGAGATCGTCAGCCGCATGGCCCTGGCGCTTGGAGAGCATCTTTACTCTTCGGCCGGCGAATCGCTGGAAGAAGTGGTCGCACGCGTTCTGACGGAAAATCGCGCGACGATTGCCGTGGCTGAAAGCTGCACGGGTGGAATGGTGGGCGAACGATTGACGAACGTGCCGGGCAGCTCGGCCTATTTTCTCGGGGGCGTGGTGTGCTACAGCAACGAGCTGAAAACTTCACTCGTCGGGGTGCCTAAGGAGACGATCGACGCGAAAGGCGCCGTCAGCAGCGAAGTTGCGCTCGCGCTTGCCGACGGAATCCGCAAGCGCACCGGAGCGACGGTCGGCATCGGCACAACCGGGATTGCGGGTCCGGGCGGCGGCACAGCGGAAAAGCCCGTCGGACTGGTGCACATTGGAATCGCCGACCAGCACGGCGCCACCGAGAAACCATTCCGCTTTCCTGGCGACCGCGACCGCATCCGCCGTTTCGCGACGCAAACAGCGCTGGACATGGTCCGCCGTCATTTCCCACATTCCGCATCGGCCCACAAACAACGAGCATGAGCGTGCGCCTATTCGTTGCCATCGAACTCCGCGAGGAAGTGCGGAAGGCCATTCGCGAATCGATCGCGCGACTGGAACCTCTCGCTCGCGGAGCGCGGTGGGTACGTCCGGAAGGAATGCACGTCACGCTGAAATTCATCGGCCATGTCGCCGAGGATCAGCTCGAACCGATTCGCGCGGCACTGGCACAAGTCAGCTCACCGAGTCCTATACAACTGCTGTTCCGCGGTGTCGGTTTTTTCCCGAACGACAAACGCGCTCGCGTCATTTGGTGCGGAATCGAAGGGTCGCCGAATCTCGCGCCACTCGCCAAAGATATCGAAAGCGCTCTCGAACCGCTCGGCATCGCTGGTGAAACGCGCGACTTTGTGCCGCATTTGACGCTGGCGCGGTTCAACACACCGGCGAAAATGCCCGAACTGGCACGCGCAGCCGCGGAAATGCGCGATCTTGATTTCGGGGCAACCACGGAAAAGGAGTTTCATCTATTCCAGAGCATTCTTCGCCCTTCGGGTGCAGAATACAGGCGGCTCGCCAGCTATCCGTTTTGTAAAACATTCGTAAAAGGAGCAGAGTGAACAAGATCTGGCTGATCGCCGTGGTCGCATACTTCCTCGGCTCAATCCCGTTCGGGTTCTTGATCGTTAAGGTTCGCGGGCGCGACATTCGGGAATCGGGCAGCGGGAATATCGGCGCGGCGAATGTCGCCCGGAGCGCAGGCGCAATTGCCGGCGCGCTCACTTTGATCCTAGACGCCGGCAAAGGCTACCTGGCGGTCTGGATCGCCGCCCATTGGACACACTCGGACGTGCGCTGGATGATGGTTGCGGCTTTGGCCGCTGTTATTGGGCACATGTTCCCCGTTTGGCTCCGGTTCAAGGGCGGCAAGGGAGTGGCGACGAGCCTGGGTGTCTTCCTGCCGATTGCGA
>DASUJR010000168.1:0-6330 GCA_036279175.1 Candidatus Acidiferrales bacterium
GGCCTCTTTCAGACCTCTGGCGCGCGCCTGACGCTCCGCGGGCGAAAAGAACTCCGGCAACGTTCGTTCCTGAAAATCGGGAATCCAGGTCAGTGTTGGAATGCGGGAGTGTAGACCCAGATGACCGGAATGCGAGAGTGCCCGGACGTCGTGCTCTGCCAGAAGCCGCTCGAACAGAAAATCGCGGCTGAGAAAAATCTGCGAAGCCCGCCGCACCTTCCACGTCATCGCATCCTGTTCGACCAGCTTCGTTCGAATGACCTGGCACTTGCCGAAACCGTCGAGTGTCCCCGCGGGGGTGTCCGTTCGGGTGAAGATGACCGGTTCGATCCGGCGATTAGGTTGCGCAAGAATTGCAGCGAACAGGTTCCGGAAATAGCTGACACCGCCGAGCCATTCCTGATTGCGGAACGTGAGAACGAAGCCAACGCGGATCACGCCTGAGCACCGCGATACCAAGCAACGTAATCGGCGATGCCCTTGGCAAAACCTTGCTTTGGCTCCCAGCAAAGCGATCTTGCCCGCCCGATGTCGGCTTCGTAGCCGACGGGGTCACCCTCGCGCCGTTCGCCGCGAAACTGCGGCATGGGGCTCTCAAGCAATCTCGCGATAGCCTCAACTGCAGACCGTACAGTCACCGATCGCCCACTCCCTCCGTTGATGGTGATGCAGCCGTGTGAAGCCTTGGTCGCAACCAGCTTGATAAGCCCAACCGCGTCGGAAACGTGCAGCCAATCACGTCGCTCATCACCCGTTCCCTGGAAAACACACGACTTCGCCTGAAGTTTTTGGCAGGCATCCCAGAACAACTGCTTGCGAAGTCCTGGCCCATATATTGAGAAGAAGCGCAGGATTGCGGCCGACACCCCATGCTGGTCGCAATAGGATCTGCATAAATTTTCCATCGTTAGCTTATGCCGCCCGTAGGGAGAAATGGGCGCCAAGCTTGCATCTTCCTTGATCGGCAGGTGCGCGACCTCGCCATAGACAGCGGCGCTGGACAACAGCACGACCTTTGAGTCCGGCGCATCGCGGACAACGAAATCAAGCACGCTCTTCGTTGTGCCAACCGTCCGCTTTTCGTCTTCGGCTTCGGATTCGATTGAAGCCGAAACCGACGAGCCGCCTGCGCAATGCACGACGGTCGTCGGCCTCTCGCCAAGCTTGTGAAGCGCCTCGTGCGAAACATCCGCAGCCTGCCATCGCGCAAGGCCCCAGCGGCTCCACTCGTCCGCGGACCAGGATCCGTGCCCGATCCCGACGACGCGCGTACCCTCGGCCGCAAACGTTTTTGTGACATGCCGGCCGATGAACCCGCATGCGCCGGTGACGATAACAGTCGGCCTGCCGCTCATGTCCGCGGGGCTGCCACATGAGCAGACGAAAGGCCGCCGGAAAATGTGCGTTCTAGGACGTAAAATGACAGTGGAATTATCTTCGTCATTCCTGCGGCGGACCGATCGAGCGAATAACACGCGCAGGATTACCCGCAGCCATCGAACGAGCGGGCACGTTCTTTGTGACAACGCTACCCATACCGACTACGGCACCTGCGCCGATGGTCACCCCTTTAAGAATGACACTGCGAGCGCCCACCCAGGCACCTTCGCAAATCAGCACCGGAGCCATCACGGTACGACTCCAGTCATGACGCCCACCGTTCATCCAGTCGGAAAGGTCGTTGACGCGCCACTCAGGGAATATGCTGTGATTGTCAGAATCGGCAATGATGCATGCGTAGCTTATCAAAACATTACGTTCGATTTTTACCTCGAGCGCACAGTCAATCACGCTTCCACCCCCAAGCAAAACGTTGTCGGCTATGTCGATACAGCTCTCGTCGCGTTCGGCGACCAAGTCACCTTGCATCAAGCAGTTGCTTCCGATCACAATACGAGCTTTGGATGAGCGTCGATCAATCGACCCAACCAGCTTTGTGCCTTCACCAACACTAGTCGCTTGCGCGCGGCTGACGCGCGCACGTCTCCATTGCGTAGTCTTTCGCAGGAAATCGATCATGCCCCGGCTTTCATTCTAGCCTTTCCTGGCAACGAACGTGTAAAGTCGGCCGGGTGTATTGTTGAACCGCCCGAGCCAGCCAAGAAGCGCAGTCGCTACGAACCTGGTTTTTTTCAGTTTCAGCCGCCGTGCAATGCGTTGCCGAAGTTCGGCGGTGTTACTTGGAAACAAGTTGATATCGCTTTCGAACGGATTCAATACATGTTGAATTCGCAGTCCCGCGCGTGTGATGGCTTCAAGATAGGTTGAAAGCGTGTAGGCGTTCTCACCACCAAACAGCCGATGCAAGGGATGATAAGCCAGGAACATTTCTCGATCAGAGTTGCGCGAGATAACGTGTTCTCTGGTAGCAATGAATAAGCCGCCGGGGACAAGTATCCGCGCCACTTCGCTGCAAAACTGCCCCAGATCGGCAGCGTGGTGTAGGACCGCCCGACAATGAACCAGGTCGAATGAGTTAGAATCGCAGGGGATCGACTCGCCGGGAGATTCGATGACTTCGATCCGCATGCCAGTCGATTGTGCAAGAGAGCGGATGGCAGCCGTTCCTACCACAGCGCTTCGATCCGGCTCGGCGGCGACTACACGCCATCCGGCCCGCGCCAATGCATAGGAAACGATGCCGCGACCGGCGCCAATGTCGATAGCCATTCCTGGCAGGACAGGCAGCAAATTTTGCAGTGCAAGCCATTCGCTGCTGCGGGCGTAGCGTTCGGCGGCGCTTTGTAATGGGTCGTCGTAAAAGCACGCTTCAACGAGGTCCCTATAACGGGCGTCATTGCGCAAGCTCAGAACCGCCTGCTCCCAGGAAATCAATTCATTCGTCAAATGCGCGACCTGGGCTGCAAGTATGGCTTCAGCCGGTCGGTACTTGGGTCGACTTCGAACAGAGAAACCATTTGCCAACAGAGATTCGGTCTTCCCACCTCGAATTAATAACTCCCACGACGGGAAAGTATCTTTTGAAGCGCTGAAACCACCACTCCTCGGAACAGTTATAAAAGCTCTGATAGGTCTTCAGCCAGCCTTCATCGCGGCCGGACCGGGCGGTTGGTACCATATGAAAGGAAGCGGTTTTGGTAACCCGTGCCGCTTCGGCCAGCACTCTCTCGATTCCATCCACTGTGAAATGTTCGAACGAGCCTATCGAATAAGAGTAGTCGAACTCTTCGTTTTGGTACGGCAGTTTGGTGGCATCGCATATCAGCAACCGCGTAGCATTTATTCCACGTGCGACTGCTTTGGCGATTAGCATGTCCGAAATATCACAACCGTGTAGTTCCAAGGCCGCCTGCTCTCTCAGGAGTGCCATCACCTTGCCCGTGCCGCAGGCGATATCGAGTGCGCGACCACGGCGCTCCGCCATCAGCAGTTGGATCTCAGTCCAGGTCGTTCCCTCACCCCACCTTTCCAAGACCGCGGCCATCTCCTCATCCCAGTAAAGTTCCAGGTCCTGACCATTTTGCTGATCCGGCAGGTGACGCGGGGCAAGTCGCCCTCGCGCCGATGCCAAAGCACGCCATAACAACGGCGGACATAGATCGCGCGCCAGCGCCCTCATTGTACGAACCATGCTTTCATTCTTCCCAAGAACGTCGACTTTTTCGAGCGAAGCAAAGCTTCGACTGACGCAAGACATTCGTTGTCGATCGCGAGATCATCCGGAATGAGATCGGCCGCAACATCCCAATTCAACTCCGTAATTTTTCCTTGCAACGCAGGCGATCCCCTTCCGTGCGTACCAGACCCCTCGATGCCAACATTCACCACTAGCGAGCGGGCGGGATAAAGGATGAAGCCGCCTCTTAAGAACACGGTCAGGTACCAGGCAATGCCCCAGGAATCGATCTGACCGCTTTTCTGCCGGCAAGCCATTTCAAAATAATCATAAGATCCATTGAGATCGAAACGCCGGCGCAAGCCTGCGTTTGCCCGAAGCGCCGGAAGTTCGGACAGATTTTGATCAAGGTGCCGCCAAGCTCGCTGCCATGTGCCCCATCCCCACGTCGTTGTCAGCGGCAGAAATCTCGCCCGACTTCCCTTGCAGACACCCGGAAACATGTAGCCTGACACCTGATAAACGCGGTCTTCATCAATAAAGCGGGCAAGCCCCGCATTCATAAAAGCAAGGAAATCTGGCGACAGCAGCAAATCGTCTTCGACGACGATGGCACGACCGTATGTCTCGCAAGTTTCGGTGATACCCGTAATGACCGAGTTCGCCAGACCGAGATTGCGATCACGCTCGATCATGCGCACGGATTTGAACCCACGCGCCTGCCGCGCGACCTCGCGCGCAGCACGCACCGCGCCTTCGTGCTCCGGATTCTTGGGCCCATCGGCGTAGATGATCAATTCGCTTTGGTCAGCCAACACATTCGCCGCTAACGACGCCAGCGTGCGTGCAGTATGCTCCGGGCGATTGTAGACGAAGAGAACGACGGGCGCGTACGCTGGCATCGTGATTAAGTTGACGCAGATTCAGCGTAAATGACTGTATTAACGGCTTTGGCCACCGGCCGGCGGACAATTCGCCAATGTTTATGCATCGCGTTTCCCAGCAACAGCGCACCGTTTGACTTCAGCGTCTGGGGATCAAATCGTTCGACACCCACGGAAGAAACAACTTGCTCCAACAACAGAGGAATTCTCACATTCGATGCCGTTCAACTGAGACATGTCGAGCACCATAGCAGCCTTCGACACGACAAATTTATCATGCGTTACGAACAAAATGATCCGCTGCTCAAATTCAGCAAGCAATTGACTTACCACCTGCTCACGCGTCTCAGCGTCGAGCGCAGCTGTACTCTCATCGAGCAATAGCACGTCCGGCTTCCGCAACACCGCTCTCGCAAGACCGAGCCGCTGCCTTTGACCGCCAGACAAGTTAGCACCACGGTAACTCAGCATGGTTTTGTAGCCATTTGGCAAAGATGTAATAAACTCGTGTATATGCGCGATCCTACACGAATGCTCCACCTGTTCGTTTGAAACATCGAGCCCGAGACGCAAATTATTTTCCACAGTATCATTAAATATTGTTGCGTCCTGTGTGACCAAGGCAATCTTTTTACGGATATCTTCGACTCTAAGCTTTGTGGAATCTATTCCATTGAGCCGGATGCATCCCTTCTGCGGTGAATAAAATCCAAGCAATAAGTCAAGTAAAGTGGATTTACCGCTGCCGGATAGTCCGACAAGAGCGTAACTCATGCCGCGTCGCAGAGTCAGATTTAGATCGGATAGAACGATCCGCCCTCGCGCGTGGGAGAACGAGACATTCGAAAATTCTATATTGCCAATCCTGCCGAGCGACTCTGCAGGAAAGCCGGTGTTGGCCGATTCGGTCGACGTTTGATATTCGGTGATGACATTCGTAACGTCGCGGCCGGCGCGCGCATCGGCAATTGCTCGTAATGCCAAGTTCAACGTCTGCCCAACAATAGGAAAGAAACGCATCAAGAGAATGACGAGCGTGACTATATAGGCAATGTCCAGCGAGAATTGGCTTCGTATCGAAGGCAAAGACGCGACGGCGCCTGCGGCAACCAACAAAATGAGTGCAGGACCGAAACGTGCAGCCAGCGAAATGATTTCTACGATCCCTTGCGTCCGAAAATACCGCTGTGAATTCCAAAAATAGTTCTCTGTAACGTAGTCCTCAGCAGAAAACGCTCGAACAGAACGTAATCCATTGAGCGAATCGATGAGTACGGAATGGGACCGCTGGGCTTCAGCGATTTGCCTCACCCCAAGGCGATGAGAGGCACGGAATGAACTTAATAAGGCAAAGAAGGTTACAAACAGGAACGCCGTAACCGCTACCGCGGCATTTGGTGAATAGAAAGCAATCGCCAGAAAATAGAGTGCCCCAAGCAGCAACTGCGAAATAAATTGGCTGCACGTCACTATCAGAGTGCTTGATCGGCTCGATTCGTCGCCGGCTAAGGTAATGAAATAGCCGATATTGTGTGCCTCCAGAACCTGCATGGGCGCATTTTTAATGAGCGCATGGAACGCGCGGGTCGTCAGTTGCAGTAATATTCTTTTCCCGAGATAGACAATAAGGGATTGGGAGCAGAACTGCGTAACAACGCGCAACGAAAACAACGCCAAAAAGAGAAGAAGCAAAACTTGACCGCTAGGGGCAAGGTGAATGGCTTCAATCAAACCGATTACTTTGCTGTTTTTGTCAATTGCAATTCCCGCCACCAGTGAGGTGAGCGGCAACAGCATTGTCATCGCGGCCATTTCGATTAGAACGGAAATAATTGACAGCAGCAATGTTAGGTAAAGCAAGGGATTGTT
>DASUJR010000169.1:0-16833 GCA_036279175.1 Candidatus Acidiferrales bacterium
GGTTCAGGAGCAAATTCCCAAAGCGAGCGCTTCGAAGAGCAGACCACCACGATGATCGTCTTTCCGGAAGGTGGCGTCCTGCGCATGGCCACCTCTGTCGCTCCGGGACAGATGCTCGTGCTGACGAATCAGAAATCGCGACAGGATGCCATCTGCCGCGTCGTGAAGGTGCGCACATTCTCAGCCTCGCAGAGCTACGTCGAGGTGGAATTCACGCGGCCTCAGCCGGCTTATTGGGGCGTATCTTTCGCTTCTCAAAGTCAGCCGAGCGACTTAATTGCGGCAACTCGTCCCTCGCCCAAGGCGGTCTCCGATCCCTTACCTGGCGGCCACACGGCAGCACCCGCGGAACCACCGGCGCCGGAACTCATCGAAAACATCGCCGACTTGCATGAAACGAAGCATGCTCCTTTGCCGTTGCCCGCGCCCCCGAAATCGGCGTCCCCGTTCGTATCGATTGGGAGTCAGGAAAGGGTTCAGCCTTCGGCAGCAGCGACTGTCACGCACATGGCGACTTCGAAGCCTGCTGTGCCATCGATCGCCGAAGAGAGCATCGCGACAAAACCTGCTCCTGTCTCGGTATCCGAACGCGTTCCCGCCGGCTCCGTAGCCAACGTCAACTTGCTGGCCGATCTGGACGACGTTGCGGCGGCAGCTAAAGCCGCGCCTTCGAGCGATTCTTTTGGCATCCGCCTCGATTCCAGCCTGGGATCTCCATCCGCGGAGCCGCGCCCAAATTGGTTTTTGATTGCCGCTTCCATCGCCGTTCTTCTCGCGGCGGCTGCAGGCGGAGCATGGTATTTCCATTCAAATTTCGCGAAGCCCGTCGTTCCCGCGTCAGCCGGCTCTGCCGGTCAAACCGTCCAAAACGCAGTCCAAAACGGACAGTTGCCTGCCGCGCCGGCAATTCGGCAGGACGCCTCCACGCAGTCGCCCTCGGGCTATGCCGCTTCCAATCCGGCAAATGGCAGTCTGAACACCGCTGCTAAATCCGACATTCGAGACTCTGGCGACGGAACACAC
Source organism: Candidatus Acidiferrales bacterium (assembly GCA_036279175.1). GTDB lineage: Bacteria > Acidobacteriota > Terriglobia > Acidiferrales > UBA7541 > Palsa-295. The sequence goes on from DASUJR010000169.1 coordinate 1,024, forward strand.
TCACCGGCAAACGCCGCGTCTGATCCGGCAAACAAATCAGCGGAACAGTCTCATCCGGCCGTCGAATCATCGGTTGCGGCCACGTCGACCGTCGCGGAATCAAGGCCTGCGCCAAACTCCGCAGGCTCGCTGCTGAGCGATGCGGCCATGAAAGCGCATCCGCTGTCATCGCAGCGCGGCATCAGTTCGCCCGGCGACGCGCCTGTTCTGAGCATTGAAACTGGCTCCTCGCATGACGCGCGCGGCCTGGCTTCGATCGGTTCGCCCCGTATCGCGGTGCCTCCTCCGCCGGCAGCGGCGACGCCCAAAGCACAAACGCCGGTTCACATCGGCGGCGCGATCAAACAGCCGAAACTGATACATAGCGTCTTGCCCGTATATCCATTTGCAGCCCGCCAGGCAAACATTCAGGGCGACGTCGTGATCGACACGCGCATCGGTCCCAACGGTTCAGTGGCGAACATGAAAGTGATCTCCGGTCCAACCATGTTGCGGCAGGCTGCGGTCGACGCTCTTCGCCGCTGGAAATATCAGCCGTCCGAACTGGACGGAAAGCCTGCCGCGGTACAGATTCTCGTCACCATCCGCTTCCGCTTGTAGACTGGCGTTTTCAGCGCACCGAATCCGGATCTCCATCAGTTCGACCTACGTGCGGAACGTCTTAAAGTTTTTAAGCTACTGCGCCCGGTGGTTTGAACCGGGAAGCGGTTATCTCGCGCTCAATCCGCGGCGAGGAGCTTTTCGAATTGGGCTTCGGTGACGATGGGGACGCCGAGCGATTTGGCTTTGTCGAATTTGGACCCTGGGTCGGTGCCGACGACAACGTAGCTGGTTTTCTTGCTGACTGAGCCCCCGGCCTTGCCGCCGTGCGATGCGACCAGGGCCTCGGCCTCTTCGCGCGTGCGGTTGGCGAGCGTCCCGGTGAAGACGAACGTCTTGCCCGCGAATTTCGCGCTGACTTGGGCCTTGCGCTCAGCCTTCATATTGACGCCGGCCTGCTTCAGGCGCTCGATAAGCTTGCGGTTCGGGCCCTCGGAGAAAAACTCGCGCACGCCTTCTGCGATTTTCGGGCCTATCTCACCCACTTCCATCAGCTCTTCCGCCGACGCGTCCGCAATTTTGTCCATCGAGCCGAAATGCGATGCAAGAAGCTGGGCGGTGCGTTCGCCGACGAACGGAATGCCGATCGCGTAGATCAGCCGGTCGAGAGAATTCTTCTTGCTGGCCTGAATTTCGCCGACGAGATTCTCCGCTGATTTTTCCGCCATGCGTTCCAGATTCGCCAGCGTGGGCACGTCGAGCTTGTAGAGATCGGCGTAATCCTTCACCAGGCCGCGTTCCAAAAGCTGCTCGACGATTTTTTCACCCAGGCCGTCGATATTCATCGCGTGCCGCCCGGCGTAATGAATCATCGATTCGCGCATTCGCGCCGGACAGGACACGTTGACGCACCGATAGGCCACTTCGCCTTCGCGTCTGTGGACACGCGTGCCGCAGACCGGGCACTTTTCCGGCATTTTGAAGGGCCTTTCTTCCTTGCCGTGCTTGACCACTTTCAGAACGTGCGGGATCACTTCGCCCGCGCGCTCCACCAGGACCGTATCTCCAGCATGGACGTTCAGGCGCTCGACCTCGTCGGCGTTGTGCAGAGTGGATTTCACCACGGTGACGCCGCCGATCTGCACGGGCTCGAAGACGGCGAATGGAGTGAGCACTCCCGTGCGGCCAACGCTGACGAGAATTTCCTTTACGACCGTGGTTTCCTGATGCGCGGGATACTTGTAGGCGATGGCCCAGCGCGGCGCTTTCGACGTGAAACCGAGCTCGTTCTGCAGACTGATTTCGTCGACTTTGATCACGATGCCGTCGATTTCATAGGCGAGCTTTTCGCGTCTTGATTCCCATTCGTTGATGTAGCGCTCGACGTCCGTGAGAGAGTGGCAGAGCTGCCAGTCGTCGCTCGCCTTGAAATGCAAAGTGGAAAGTGTTTCCAGCGCTTCGGAGAGGCGTTTCTTCGGAACGCGTCCATTCGCGAGCAGGTAGTAGGCGAAGAAATCGAGACGACGCGAAGCGGTGATCTTCGGATCGAGGACACGCACGCTGCCCGCCGCCGCGTTGCGGGGATTGGCGAAGACTTTCAGGCCCAGTTCCTGCTGCTGTTCGTTCATTGCCTGAAAAGCCTTGCGCGTCATAATGACTTCGCCGCGAACTTCGAAGCTCGTGGGCAGACCGGCTTTTTTGAGCAGGGCAGGCTCGACGCTCAGCGGAATCGAGCGGATCGTTTTCACGTTGGGAGTGACGTCTTCGCCTGTCGTGCCGTCGCCGCGTGTGACGCCTCGGACGAGCCTGCCGCCTTCATAAGTCAACGAAAGGCTGAACCCGTCGAATTTGTGCTCGCCGACGTAGTCGATCTTCTCGCGGCCCGTCGTTTCGCGGACGCGGCGGTCGAAGGCGCGGAGATCCTCGATCGAAAAACAGTTGTCGAGGGAGATCATCGGCGTGCTATGCCGGACGGGCTGCAAACCCTCCCGCGGCTGCCCGCCGACGCGCTGCGTGGGCGAATCCGGCGTGATCAGGTCGGGATGCTCGGCTTCGAGCGCCTTGAGCTGGCTCATCATGCGATCGAACGCCGCATCTGAGATTTCAGGGTTGTCCTCTACATAGTAAAGGTATTCATGATGGCGGATGCGGTCACGAAGCCGTTCGATTTCGGCGGCGGTTTTGTTGTTCTTGGGCATGATTCGTAAGGATGTAGCGGGTCAAAACAAGTCGGTATTATACAATGCGCGATTGCGTGCACGTGGAAACTGCGGCAGACAGCACAAGAGAGATTCTTCATCGGAAAACGGGCTCAGAACCACAACTCTAGCGCGGATGGTCTGGTAGGACGGGAGCGAATGGCGGAAGGAATCAAAGACGCGATCTTGATTTATAACCCGGCGAGCGGGCGCCGGCGGCACCGTCGTTTCGAGGAGATCGAGAAGGCGGCGGCGATCCTGACGGACGCCGGCATTACGGTGGAAATTGCCGCAACGACGGCTCCGGGAACGGCGCGGGGATTGGCTCAGCTTGCGGTAGGGCAGCGGCGCGGGTTGGTGATTGCGTGCGGCGGCGACGGGACGGTGAATGAAGTGGTCAACGGCCTCGCGTGTAGCAGGGTGCCGATGGCGCTGTTGCCGGCCGGGACTGCGAACATTTTGGCAAAGGAGCTGGGCGTGCCGTGGGACATTCCTCATGCAGCGCGGCTGATTTCGAGCGCGACCGTGCGGCGGATCGCGCTCGGCATTGCCAGCCCGCCAGGCGCGAACGGCAACGGCGCAGCGCCACGCGAACTGGTGGGACGATATTTTTTGTGCGTTGGGGGAGCGGGGCCGGACGGGGCGATCGTCAACGGCGTGGATGAAATTTTGAAGAAGAATGCGGGGATTCTGGCGTACTGGGCGGAGGGGGCGAAACAGCTCTTTCGCTACGATTTTCCGGAGATGAAAGTGCGGTCGGGAGGGAAGGAGCGGCGCGCGACGATCATTATCGTAGGGCGGACGGCGCATTATGGAGGGCCGTTCAAGATCACTACGGGCGCGAGCCTGTTCGAGGATTCGTTCGAAATGCTCACAAATTCTGCCACCAGCCGGTTTCAATACCTTCGCTGCCTGCCTCCGTTATGGATGGGCACACTTCGAAAGGTGAGCGGCATCGACGCGTGGAAAGATACGGAAGTGGTCTGCGAATCGGCGGACGAGCGGATGATTTTCGCGCAGGTGGATGGCGAGCCGATTGGAGCGCTGCCGCTGGCATTCCGAATCGTGCCGGACGCGCTGTCGATACTGGTGCCTGCTGCAAGAGCGTAGGTAAGAGCTCGACCAAACCATTCATTGCAAAGGAAACGATGTGGGACCGGTCACGAACGCTCTGACGTCGTTGGCGCTGGCTCGAGCAGGGCAGACCCGTCTGCCTCGCTACGGGATGGCGATCCTGGTGGTTGCGAGCGTGGCGCCGGATCTCGACTACGTGAGTTATTTTGGTGGGCCGGCCGCGTTCCTTAGATTCCATCGGGCGGTGCTGCACTCCGTTGTGGGAGCAGCGTTCGTTGCTGTAGTGACTGCAGTTGTTTTTTTGGCGATCGATAGGCGGCGAAGCCGCGGGAATAATCGGCCGGGTGCGAAACCACCGTTAAGATTTTGGGCGGCGCTGATTGCGGCAGCGGTGGGCGTTGTCGCGCACGAGCTTCTGGATGTGGCGAGCGGAGTTGGGGTGGTTTTGCTGTGGCCATTTCGCGTCGAGCGCTACGCGTGGTACCTGCTGACGAACGTCGATATATGGATCTTGGTTGTGCTGGCAGCCGGGCTGCTGATCCCGGAATTGCTGCGGCTGGTGAGCGACGAAATCGGCGAGCGACGCAAGCGCGTTCGCGGCCGATTCGCGGCGATTCTCGCGCTGGTGATCTTCGCAGCGTACGTCGGGGCGCGAGCGTTGCTGCACGGCCGCGCAATTGATCTCGTGATGTCCAGCGATTATCAACTCCGCACGCCGTTGACTGCCGACGCGTTTCCGGTAAACAGTGCTCCGCTTGACTGGGACGGAGTAGCGGCGACAGATGCGACGCTTGAAGAGATTCGGGTTTCGCTTGCGCCGGGAGCGCACTTCAATCCGGAGCGAAGCCGTACGATTTACAAACCACAGGATTCCCCGGCCGTGCGCGCAGGAGAGGCGGCTGCGGATACGCAACTGTATTTGAAGTACGCACGCTTTCCACTCGCGAAGGTGAGCCAGCTCGAAGACGGGTATCGCTTCGAAGTGCACGACCTGCAGTTCGCGGGTGGAGATCTTAGTATCGAGAACACGTTCGTGCGCGTGGACCTCAATAGCAGGTTGCAGGTCGTGCGGCAGGGCATTTTTTTTGCGGCATCGCCGGGACCGTGAAGCAGTCCACAGTCAACAGAGTACCGTCGGGCGGGAAACAGTTCGATTCAAGGCAGGACTTCCCGGAGAGATCCACATCTTCGAATCAAAAGGTTACGCTAGTTCGGAATCGCGGAAGAAGAAGCGGGCGACGATCCACAGGACGATGATCGCGGCGACGGCGCCAATCGCAAACGCGATTCCGTGAGCCATCAGGAAGACGAGAGTTTGCCGGCCATATTTGATGCCGAAGATAGCCTCGGCGAAATAGCGGATTCCGCGGCCAAACAAGACACCTAAAACGAAAGTGCGAAGCGGCGCCTCAAACACTCCCTCTGCCAGGACGAAGATTTTGTACTGGAATGGGGGCGGCAGCAGCGCGGGAACGAAGATGCTCAAGAACGCGTGCCGCTGAACCCATCGTTGGGCTTTCAGTGCACCGCGGCCGGCGTGGCGATGGAAGTAGGCTTCTCCTCCTTTTCTTGCAAGCACGAAGAGCAAAACGGACCCGCCCACCGAGCCCAAGGTGGACATCGCCACGTAGTACGGCATGCGCGCGGGGTGCTGGCTCGAAAGTTCGATGATCAGCGCGTCGGTGACGAATGGGAACGACAGAATGAAAGAGTCGAGAAACGTGACGACGAAGAGCCCGCCGCCTCCCATTGCTGCAACAAATCTGACGAGCCACGCAGGAAGATGCGGTGCCGGTTGCGGTTTCACTGGGATTGTGTTCCGGTGGCGAAGAAAAGATCAGCGACGCGTTCGGCCAGGTGACCGGGAATCAAGTCGGAGCGATTACAGAGGACGATGATCGTCAGATGGTCGCGGGTGAAGCGTTGAATGCCCGTACGGAAACCGATTGTTTCGCCGTAATGCCACATTCGCGTGTGGCCTTGGTACGGATTCAAGAACCAGCCAAAGCCGTAGGCAGTTGGCTCGTTGTCCGGGCCGACCGGCCCGCCGCTCGGGACGGCGACAGGCGTGAGCGCTGGCTGCATTTCTGTCGCGCTCAGAAGAGTGTGATGGGCGAGCGCGTCGTCCCATTTGGCAAGATCGTCGAGAGAGGAGTAGACGCCGCCATCGCCGAGCGTGGCTGACGTGGCATCCTGATCGGTTTCCTGCCAGCCCGCCGCGGTTTTCGAATAGCCGAAGGCGCGATGGGGGACTTCGTTCTCGCCCTTCACGAAAGCGAGCGTATTGCTCATGCCGAGCGGGGCAAAGATGCGGTTGTGAAGGAATTGCGGAAAGGATTCGCCGGAGACTTTCGCGACGATTTCTCCCAATAGCACATAGCCGGAATTGCTGTACGCCCACTTTGTGCCAGGAGGAAATTTCGTGGTGGTCTGCTTTTCGAGCAGCGCGACGACGCCGTCGTCGTTGATCTGCGGCTGCCGATCGGGCGGCGTGTTCGGCGGCGGCTGTTGCATCAGATCTTCGTAATCGAGCAGACCCGAAGTGTGATTCAGAAGATTGCGGATGCTGATCGTCTTTCCGTACGCGGGGAAATTGGGAAAGACATCGGTGATTCGGGTGTCGTAGGTGAGCTTGCGATCGTGGACCAGAAGCATGATCGCCATCGCGGTGAATTGCTTCGTGCAGGAGGCGAGGCGGAAATTGGTCGCGGAATCGATGTTCGTGCGCGTGCGGAGGTCGCGCAGGCCGTAGCCCCGTTCGAAGAGCGTGCGACCATCCTTGCGGACGAGCACGGCTAGGCCAGGAGCGCTGGGCTGGGTGGCCTCAGAGAAGATCGCGCCGATTTCGTGCGCGGTTGGCGCCGCGGAACGAGGCGATGCCCATGTGATCGCGACGAAAAACACCAGGCAAAGCTCAAACCCGAGGAGCATTCTCATAATCTAGTCTGTCCAGACCCATGCCGATTCCGCGGGCGAGACCTGCCTGCGGCAGGCAGGCGCCCGCGCCACAACGACGGGACTCGATGCCGGATTTGCAGCAAATCCGTCGAGAAACATAGCATACAGGCGGGTGATCTGCGCGAGTTCGAGTCGCAAATTGCTGAATGCGTGTCGCTCGGATAAACTTGCTCTTTGACTTCCTCTCCACAAACTCCGGATTTTCTCAGCGGTTTGAATGAACAGCAGAGGGAAGCTGTTCTCACGACCGAAGGACCGCTGCTTGTGCTGGCGGGCGCGGGCACGGGCAAGACGCGCGTCATCACATATCGTGTGGCCCAACTGATCGAGCAGGGCGTGCCGCCGAGCGCGATCCTGGCGGTCACGTTCACGAACAAGGCCGCGGACGTGATGAAGGAGCGTGTTAGCGACCTGCTGCAATCGGTGGGGCGCGATGCGCGGGGCATGTGGGTCTCTACTTTTCATTCATTCTGCGCGCGACTGCTTCGGCGCGAAGCCGGACGCCTCGGGCTGCCTCGCGATTTCGCTATCTACGATGATGATGACCAGGCAGCGGCGATCAAACGCGCCATGCTGCAGCTCGATCTTCCAACGGACAAGTACCCGCCGCGCAGCATTCGAGCCCAGATCAGCCACGCGAAAAACCACGGCATCACGCCGGACGAAATGGAAGTGGAGGCAACCGGCGCGAGAAACGACATTCGGGAGCAGGTCGCGGCAGTTTTCCGCCTGTACGACGGGATCCTTCGCAAAGCAGGGGCCGTGGATTTCGACGATCTGCTGCTGAAGTCGGTGGAGATTCTCCGCGAGCATGCCGAGGCGCGAGCCGCATGGAATAGCCGGTTTCAGTACGTCATGGTCGACGAATTCCAGGACACGAATCGGTGGCAGGAAGAGCTGGTTCGCCTGCTGGCCGGAACGCGGCGAAATGTGTGCGTGGTCGGCGATGAGGATCAGTCGATCTACGGTTGGCGCGGTGCGCGAGCGGGGAACCTGAAGCGCTTCCTGGACGATTTCCCGGCGGCGAAGACGATTCGCCTGGAGGAGAATTATCGGTCGACACAAATCATCCTGGATGCGGCGGCGGCTGTTGTGGATCACAACAAGGACCGGCTAGGGAAGAATTTGCGCGCCACGCTTGGCGCCGGACAGGCGCTGCGGTTCTTCGAAGCACAAGATTCGACCAGCGAGGCGGAGTTCATTTCTGGCGAAGTTGCGTCGTTGGTGCGACGCGATCCGAACGCGCATGTCGCCGTGTTGTATCGCACCGGCGCGCAATCGCGCTCGTTTGAAGAGATGCTGCGCCGGCTTGGAATCCGGCATCGCGTTGTGGGCGGATTCAGTTTCTATCAGCGGGCGGAAGTGCGGACAGCGTTGGCGTTCCTGCGGCTTGTGTTTCATCCGGAAGACGATGTTGCGCTGCTGCGCGTGTTGAATGTGCCGCCGCGTGGGATCGGTGCAGCGACGATTGCTGCGCTCGAAACGCGAGCGCGCGCGACGGGGCGGTCACTATGGGACGTTATTCGCGAAGGCGAGTCGACCGCAGGGCGCAAAGCGGGCTCGCTAAATGCGTTTCGCGAAATGATTGAAGGGCTGCAGGAGGACTGCAAAGATCTGCCGCCGGCGCAATTGATCGAGCGCGTGCTCGGGCGGACAAAGTATCTCGAATACGTCGAGCAACAGGATGAGCTGGAGCATACGTCGCGCGCGGAAAACCTGCGCGAGTTGTCGAATGCCGTCGCCGAGGCTACGGAACAAGGCCAAACACTGGAAGACATCCTGGACCGCGCGGCGCTGGTGGCCGATACGGATGAATATGATGAAGGCGCGACCGTTTCGCTGATGACGCTGCACAGCGCAAAAGGTCTCGAATTTGATGCGGTATTTCTGGCGGGCCTCGAAGAAGGCTTGTTGCCGCACAGCCGGTCACTCGATGTGCCGGACGGTCCTGAAGAGGAGCGGCGGCTGTTTTACGTCGGTATGACGCGTGCCAAGAAGTCTTTGGTGCTGACGCGCGCCGTTTACCGCCGCAACTACGGCGAGGAGCGAATGCGTGCTTCGTTGCCATCGCGTTTCCTGGCGGAAATTCCGGGCGAGCTGATCGAGACGATCGGAGGGTCGCTTTCGGAGCCCGGCGAAACGCGGCGGTACGAGGCCGATCCTGAGTACTCCTATTCGCAGGATTATTTCTACCGGCGAAGGCCGGCGCCAAGGCCGTCGTACGGGCGGCCGTCGCGTCCGGCGCGAGCCTCGAGCGATCCGCTTGTTGGCACGAGGGTGCGTCATTCGAAATACGGCATTGGGACAATTATCGGCGTCGAAGGAGAAGGGGATGACCGGAAGCTGACGGTCAGCTTCCAGGATTATGGCGCGAAGAAGCTGGTGGAGCGTTACGCGAATTTGCAGGTGATCTAGGCGCGGCTTGAGAATTCTTCGACGGACTGGGACCGGTGCTTATCAGAGAAGGGAAGAAGCATTGCGCGCAGGAGCGGTGCGGGTTAGAGTTTGTGGCTTGCCAACCGAGGCGATTCGACCTTTGACGCCGTGATATAGGGCGACTCTTTTTGGAAGGTGGCCTTTGAATTCGCAGCAGTTCTTGCGGCGAAAAAGCATCGACCAGTTGATCGCCGATTCGGAGAACCCCGAAAAGCGGCTTAAGAAAACTCTTGGCTGGTTGAGTCTGACGTCGCTAGGCATCGGCGCGGTAGTTGGTGCCGGGATCTTCACCGTAATCGGAACCGCGATCGCGGGCCAGCACTTCAATGTGAAGTCGATCCTGAACGCGCCTCTGCTCGAATACCTGATCCACCATTCCGGCTCGTTCGGGCGTCCCGGCGCGGGACCGGCTATTGCTCTTTCGTTTGTATTGGTCGCGATCGTATGCGGATTCGCGGCGCTCTGCTATGCGGAGCTTGCTGCGATGATTCCCATCGCTGGCAGCGCGTACACGTACACCTACGCGACGATGGGCGAGCTGATCGCCTGGATTATCGGCTGGGACCTGATCCTCGAATACGCCGTTTCGAACATGGCTGTCAGCGTGGGATTCTCCGCGCATATGGTCGATCTGTTCGCCTGGTTTAACTGGCATCCGAATTTGCGCTGGATTACCCCTGCTTACCTTCCCGGCGGCTTGACCGATTTGCAGGGCAACGTCCTATACGCTCCCGGCTGGCATTTCGGCTTCAACTGGCCCGCGTTCATCATCGTGATGCTGCTGACCGTGATTCTGGTGCGCGGGATCCGCGAGTCGGCTGAGGCGAACAACGTGATGGTGCTGCTGAAGATCGTGGCTATCGTGCTGTTCGTCGGTTTCGCGATTCCCGTGATCCATCCGAAATACTGGCATCCGTTCGATCCGAATGGCTGGGCCGGAATCCTGACGGGCGGATCGATCATCTTTTTTACCTACATCGGATTCGACGCGGTGTCGACTGCGGCGGAGGAGTGTAAGAATCCGCAGCGCGACTTGCCGATCGGCATCCTGCTTACGCTAGCGGCCTGCACGATCCTCTACATCTCCGTCGTCGTGGTGCTCACCGGAATCGTCCCGTGGCAAACGCTGGTGGACGATGCGGCGCCTGTGGTGAACACGATGCGGCGGCTGCACTTTGGGAGCGTCGAGTTGGCGGTGCTGTTCGGCGCGCTGCTAGGGATGGTTTCCTCGCTGCTGGTTTTTCAGCTCGGGCAAGCGCGTATCTGGTTTGCCATGTCGCGCGACGGACTGCTGCCCGCGGTCTTCAGCCGCGTACATAAGAAATATCGCACGCCCGATTTCTCTACCTGGATCGCGGGGATCGTGGTGGGAGTCCCGGCGGGACTGCTTGACATCGGCACCCTCGCAGATCTGTCGAATATCGGCACGCTTTTCGCGTTTGCGCTCGTAGCGGGCGGCGTATTGATTCTGCGCTACCGCGAGCCGGATCGGCCGCGCGCGTTCAAGGCGCCCGGCGGTTTGCTCGCTCCGATTGCAACGATTCTGACGTGCCTGCTGCTGATGGCCGGCCTGCCCATCATGAACTGGATCCGGTTTTTCGGTTGGCTGGTGATTGGGCTGGTGTTCTACGCTCTTTACGGGCGACATCACAGCGAACTCGCTTCGGCGCCTCTGCAACCAACCGGCGCAAAAGGAGAAGCCGATTGATGTTTCGGCGGATCGGCGCGGGTCTGGCGTCGATTGTGGCGCTTCTCGCCTTGGCGCTTACGTGCACGTACGGCTGGGGAGCGAACGGCGAACGGCTGGTGACCAATAAAGCCGTGGACACGTTGCCGGTGGAAATGGGCACGTTTTTCCAATCGAATCGCCAGTTTCTAGTCCAGCATGTGATGGATGCGGCTGAACTCGACGCCAAGATAGCGGCAGACGAGCACAAGAGCTACATCCAACTCGACCATTACGGCCAGTTCCCATTTTCGGCGCTTCCGCGTTCGTACAACGCGGCCGTTAAGAAATATGGGCGCCGCACCATCGATAAATACGGCTTGCTGCCCTGGCAGATCGGGTTGTACAGCAAGAAACTGACGGATGCGCTCCACGCGCAGGACTGGTCCGATGCGAAAGTCTCCGCGGCTGCGCTGGCGCATTATGTGGCTGCGGCACACGATCCGTTCAATACGACGATAAACGCTGAGGGCACGCAGTCGAATCAACCGGACGTGAGGCAGCGATTTGATACGGCGCTGGTCAACCGTTATCAGCTCTTTTTCTTCATCAAGCCCAACGAGGCCACTTTCATTTCCGATCCCACAGACCACGCGTTCGAAATGGCGCTGAGCGCGCATTCCTGGCTCGAGAACGTTCTGCTGGCCGACCGGCGCGCATTCCAGGAAACCAGCGCATATAACGACGCGTATTACGACCGGTTCTACGCGCAGGCGGGGGCGGTGCTCGTGCGACAGCTGTCCGACGCGGCCACAGACATCGGCTCCTACTGGATGACCGCGTGGATCAACGCGGGACGCCCGCAGTTGCCGTCGCAATGACGTCCCACTACACGGCAGACGCGGACCGGAAGCCGACGGTCGTCGACGCTCTTCCCAAGGCCGAAATCCATCTACATCTCGAAGGATCGATCCGGCCAAAAACGGCCGTTGAATTGGCCGCCCGCCACGGTGAAAGAATCACCGTGGAAGACGTGGCCCGTCGTTATCAATACGCGGATTTCGCCGGATTCATCGAGGCATTCAAGTGGGTGACGTCGTACTTGCGCGAGCCGGACGATTACACCGTGATCGTGAATGCGCTTGCTGAGGAACTGATCCGCCAGCGGGTCGTCTATGCGGAGATTACAATTTCCGCCGGGGTTATGCGGCTAAGAAAACAGGATGTAGAAAGGAATTTCGCGGCAATCGGCGACGCTGCCGACAATTTTGCCTCACGCGGGCTGCGGATCGCTTGGATTTTCGACGCCGCGCGGCAATTTGGCGCTGCTGCCGCGATGGAAGTGGCGCTCATTGCCACGACACTTCGAAATCGCGGCGTCGTCGCATTCGGTATGGGCGGAGACGAGTTGGCCTTTCCAGCATCGGATTTCCGCCCGATGTTTGATCGTGCGCGAAGCGAAAGATTGCGGATCGTTTGTCACGCGGGCGAAACGGGGGGACCACAATCAGTCCGCGACGCGATTGAGGTTCTGGGAGCGGAAAGAATCGGGCACGGCATCGGCGTGATGCATGATGGCGCGCTCGCCGAAACCTGCATCGAGCGCGGAATCGTCCTCGAAAATTGCATCACGAGCAATCTGTGCACAGGTGCGTTGGCCAAACAAATTGGCAAGCCGAAGGCGGCCATCGGCGACCATCCATTGCGGGGTTTCCTGAATCGCGGAGTCCCGGTAGCGCTTTCCACGGACGATCCGGCGATGTTTCATACGGATCTGCTGTCCGAATATTCGAAGGCCGCGTCGCTGGGATTGTCGGATGCGCAATTGGTCGCACTGGCCGAGCAAAGTCTCCATGCGTCGTTTCTCCCCGAGTCGGAGAAGCACGTGTACCTACAGCAATTTCGCGCGGCGGCGAAATCAGTCCCGCTGGTATAATTCGTCGCGACAAGGACAACGATGAAAGCTCACGTTTGGGTCATGCTCAAAACGACGGTTCTCGACCCGCAGGGGCAAACGATTCAGCGCGCTCTCGCTTCACTGGGGCACTCGAACGTGAAGGGTGTCCGTCAGGGTAAGTTCTTCGTGCTCGAGTTGGATAGCACGAACCGCGAGACAGCGAAAAAGGAAGTGGAGCAAATTGCGAAAGACGTTTTGACGAATCCCATCATTGAAGAGTTCCGCTTCGAAATCCTCGAATGAATGCATCTTTGGACCAGTTCTCGTACTCGCGTTGCGGTCGCGCAGCGCGATTATGCTAACCTGAGCGTGTTGCTGGAACCTCCCGGGAAACTGAATAGAGGAGCGGTGTGCAATGTGCGGCATTGTCGGCTACATCGGACCTAAGAAAGTGGTGCCGTTGATTCTCGACGGGCTGCGAAAACTTGAGTATCGCGGATACGATTCGGCCGGCATCGCCGTGGTCAGCCAGAACGGAAAACTGGAAATTCGCCGGGCCGCTGGAAAGCTTCGCAATCTCGAGGAATCGATTCGCTCGACGCCGTTGGATGGTTTGTATGGCGTAGGCCATACGCGCTGGGCGACGCATGGACGTCCTACCGAGGAAAACGCGCATCCGCATCGCGACTGCACGGGCGAGATCGTGGTGGTCCACAACGGAATCATCGAGAACTACCTCGAATTGAAAACGCAGCTTGCCCAGGAAGGGCACAAGTTCCAGACGGAGACGGATACCGAGATCATCGCTCACCTGATCGAGAAGTATTCGAAGGACGGTCCGCTCGAAGACGCCGTTTTGAAGGCCGTAAAACTGATGGGTGGCGCGTATGCCCTCGTGGCTGTGTCCGCGCGCGATCCGCAGAAGATTGTCGCGGCGCGCATGGGGCCGCCGATTGTAGTTGGGTTGGGAGAGCAGGAATCGTTTGTGGCAAGCGACATTCCCGCGCTGCTCGAGCACACACGCCGCGTGTTTTTCCTCAACGACGGCGAAATGGCGGTACTGACGCCGCATGGTGTCCGCCTGACGGATTTCGAGAGCCGCGAAATCAAGCGGTCACCGCAGCACATTTCCTGGGACCCGATCATGGCGGAAAAGGGCGGGTTCAAGCATTTCATGCAAAAAGAGATTTTTGAGCAGCCGCGGGCCGTGCGCGACACACTGCTCGGGCGCATTTCGCAGGTTTCGGGCAAGGTTTTCCTGGACGACATGGACATTACGGACGATCAGTTCCGCAATTTTCGGGACGTAAAGATCGTCGCGTGTGGTACCAGTTGGCACGCAGGCCTGGCCGGAAAGTTCATGATTGAGAAGCTAGCAAAAATGCCGGTGGAAGTGGATTACGGCAGCGAGTTTCGTTATCGCGATCCGATTGTCGACGAGCGTTCGCTGGTAATTGCGATCAGCCAGTCGGGCGAAACGGCAGACACGCTGGCAGCGGAGCGCGAAGCCCGGCAAAAGGGCGCGAAGATGATCGCGATCTGCAACGTGGTCGGATCCATGCTGACGCGCGAGGCCAACGGAACCATCTACACGCACGCGGGACCGGAGATCGGTGTCGCCTCAACGAAGGCTTTTACCGGGCAGCTTACGGCTTTGTTGTTGACCGCGCTGCATCTCGGGCAGGCGCGCGGCGCGCTTTGCCCGGCCGGTTCGCAGCAACTGATGCAGGAACTCACAAAGATTCCGCACAAGATCGAGAGCATTCTGCAACGTGATGCGGAAATCGAGGACCTGGCGCGGCGGTTTTTCCGGACGACCGATTTTCTGTATCTCGGACGCGGCATTCACTATCCGATCGCGCTTGAAGGCGCGTTGAAGCTCAAGGAAATTTCATACATTCACGCCGAGGGCTATCCCGCAGGCGAGATGAAACACGGGCCAAACGCACTGATCGACGAGAATCTGCCCGTGGTGGTGATCGCCACACGCGACGAATCGGACCCCGGTTCGATGACGCGCTACGAAAAGACCATATCGAATCTGCAGGAAGTGAAGGCGCGCGACGGGATCGTGATTGCGATTGTCACGGAAGGCGACCGGCTGGCGCGCGAAACAGCGGACCATGTTTTCGAGATTCCGCCGGCGCTCGATTTGACCGCTCCCATTCTCGAGATCGTTCCCTTGCAGCTACTCGCGTACCACATCGCGGTGCGCCGCGGTTGTGACGTCGACCAGCCGCGGAATCTGGCAAAGTCCGTAACGGTTGAATAGCTTCTCCGTTTTGCTCCCACCCCGGACAGTGGCTTAAAATAGCGCGTTATGACGTTTCCAAAAATTCTCTTAACGCGCGTCCTCCTCGTGCGCTTGACCGTTTTGACGTTTCTCCTGGCGCTGATCGCCGGCTCGCCGGCCGCGTTCGCTCGGCAAGCGCAACAGAATTCCGGGTCGGCTCGCATCCAGGTGCTGAGCGTCGCCGGCTCGACGAAGTATCAGTCGGATCAGATCGTTCCCGTAACCGGACTTCACGTCGGACAGGTCGTCACGCGGCAGGATATCCAAGACGGCGCGAATGCCCTGGCGGAGCTCGGCCCGTTTTCAAACGTGCGATTCGACTTCTTTACAGGAGTGCTGGGCGTTCAGGTTAAGTACCAGGTCACTGACGCTCCGACTGTTCCCGCGTTTTTCGACGATTTTCCATGGTTCACCGACGCGCAACTGATCGCATTCATAAAGACCTCCGTGCCCCTCTTCGATGGGACAACTCCGAAAAGCGGCAAGATTCTCGATCAGATCTCGAATGCGCTGCAGGAAGATCTGCAAACGCGCACGATTACGGCAAACGTGTCGCACGAACTGGCGACTCTTCCCTGGAACGATCGGCAGGTGATGGTTTTCAAGGCGGCGGGATACAGCATGCCGGTGATACAGAGCCTTCAGTTCAACGATGCGCTGGCGAACAGCAGTCGAGAGATTGCGGATCGCATCGGGGACCTGGTCGGCAAGCCATACTCGCGGATGGCTGTTGCGACATTCGAGTTTG
>DASUJR010000170.1:0-6778 GCA_036279175.1 Candidatus Acidiferrales bacterium
CCGTTCACGACCCAGTACTGCCCCTCGGCCTGGTCATCGACCGCGGTGCCTTTCGGGTCGTCGTTGCGGAGGCCCATGCCCGGCTCAATGAAGACACCGTAGACCTTGTGGCCCCTGATCGTAATCGGCGCCATGTCGGCAATTGGGAGATTGTTGAACCCACCCATCGCCGGGCCGCTGAATCCCCCGCGGGGCGCTTGCGTGAGGTCGTTGTGCTTGGGAGATTGATCGTAGATTTTGGTGATCCAGCAGTACGTGTTGGCGCAGAATTTGTCCTGCGCGGCCGCGTCGGCGTATCCGCCCGCATCCGGCACCGGCGACGCGACGGGTTGGACGACGCCGATATCCAGCGTCTTGCCGTCCGACTGGCGCTTGACCCGATAGAGCGGACCATTATAGGAGGCATACAGCGCGCGCGTGGTGCTGTGTGCGGCTACGCAGGGGTCGCCGGCGGCACCGTAGATATCGCATGGGCCTTTCGGCCTGGGCGGAGGATCATTGGATCCCGCCGCGCGCTGTTGCGCCATCGTACATGTGGCACCCATAAGTGTGAGAGCCAGTGCAAGCATAAGGTGCGAGCGTTTCTTGTCGGTCAAATTAGTCCCTCATCGAAGCAGATTACTACTTTCCCACACGTTTTCCTGCTGAAGTTGGGTTTCGGCCGAGGAATCATCAGCCCGTCGCGATTGCAACAAGGCGACAAGAAAGCTAGACCGTCTGATTTGGGTTATTGTAGTCTTGGTCCGATTATGCATCGCCAGGCTTTTCTGAAATCCACATTTGCTGGCCTTTGGGCCGTGAACCTTCTTAAATACCATTGGACATACCGGCATTCCGAGGAGTTCATATAATGAACCGCCGCGAGTTTCTGCAGGCTTCCGGAAGCGGAGTATTGCTCAGCGCGAACAGTCGAGGCGACGCCGGACCACGGCGCGCCGAATCGTCAGGAGGATGGTACGACCGCCCCATGCGATGGGCGCAGCTTGCTTTTGTTGAAAACGATCCCGGAAATTACAATCCGACATTCTGGCTGGACTATTTCCAGCGCATTCATGCCGACGGAGCGTGTTTAAGCGCCGGAGGTTGTGTAGCATTCTATCCGACAAAGATTCCTCTGCATTACCGGAGTAAATGGCTTGGCGACCGCGATCCGTTTGGAGACATGCTGAAGGGATGCCGCGCTTTGGGAATGAACGTGATTGCTCGCACAGATTCACACGCGGCTCACCAGGATGTATATGATGCGCATCCGGATTGGATTATGGTGAATGCGGATGGCGAGAAGCTACGTCATCCCTCCGACCGCGATTTCTGGTTAACCTGCGCGCTCGGCCCCTACAACTTCCAGTTCATGACCTCGGTTACCGAAGAGGTCATGAGACTGTACCGACCGGATGGGATTTTCACGAACCGATGGTCGGGTTCCGGGATATGCTACTGCGTGCATTGCCAGCAAAATTTTCGCGCGTTTTCGGGGATGGAGCTGCCGCGCGCGAAGGATCCGCAAAACCCTGCTCGAAAGAAGTACATCGTCTGGCGCGAGCAACGGCTTTTTGAGCTGTGGCGGTTATGGGATTCAAGGATTAAAGCAATTAACCCGGAGGCAAGCTACATCGCCAACGCTGGGGGTGGCGCGCTCAGTTCGCTCGATATGAAAACGATCGGGGAGATTGCGCCGACCCTGTTCGCCGACAGGCAAGGCCGCAGCGGAGTTATGCCTCCCTGGGCAAATGGCAAGAATGGCAAGGAATATCGAGCCACTCTGGGTCGTAAAGCGATTGTCGGAATCTTCAGTGTCGGTATTGAAGATAAGCACCGATGGAAGGATTCCGTGCAGAGCCCAAACGAAATTCGAATGTGGGTGGCCGATGGGATCGCACAAGGCCTGCGGCCCTGGTTCGTGAAGTTTAATGCGAAGCCGATTGATCGCCGCTGGCTTCCTGTTGTGGAGGAGATCTACGGCTGGCATTACCATAATGAGCGCTATCTGAGAAACGAGGCGCCGCTGGCTCGCGTTGCCATTGTCTATTCACAGCAGACAGCAACGTTCTATGGAGGCGAGAATGCTCGCTCAAAGGTGGAAGATCCAGCCCTGGGCTTCTATCAGGCGCTCGTCGAAGCTCGCATTCCATTCGAGATGGTTCATGATGGCTTGCTTGATGCCGGACACCTCGCACCATTTCGCACGCTCATACTACCCAACATCGCCGCTCTATCCGATCATCAATGCGATCAACTTCGAGCCTTTGTAAATGCAGGCGGCAGCCTGATCGCCACGTTTGAAACGTCGCTCTACGATGAGTGGGGCGTACGTCGCCAGGATTTCGGACTTGCATCTCTCTTTGGCGCGTCTTTTGCGGGTCGCGTGGAGGGGCCGATGAAGAACTCTTACCTGAACCTCCAGAGGGATCCGTCAACAGGCCGCTTTCATCCTCTGTTGACCGGCCTCGAAGATGCGACGCGGATTATTAATGGCGTGAACCGGGTGAGAGTGAAGCCGATTGGGCAATCGGAGCCATCTCCGCTGTTGGTGGTGCCCAGCTATCCCGACCTTCCGATGGAGGAAGTGTTTCCCCGGCCGGTTAAAAGCAGAGAACCTGGCGTATTGATTCGGGAGGTGGGAAAGGGCCGTATTGTTTATTTCCCGTGGGACATCGGCCGTACTTTCTGGGAGATATTGAATGTCGATCACAAACGGCTATTAGTGAATGCGACCCATTGGGTTACTCACGAGCCGTTACCCGCAACGGTGCAGGGACCGGGAATTCTGGACGTTGCGATCTGGCGGCAGGCAAATTCGATGACGGTTCATCTCGTAAATCTGACGAATCCCATGATGATGAAAGGTCCTGTCCGGGAGATTATTCCGGCACCCGCTCAGGCCGTTCGAATTGAAATACCGCAGGGCAAGCACGTCGGCAGAGTACAACTCCTTGTTGCGAACAAAGAACTGCCCTTTCGACGGCAGCAGGGGGCGATCCAAGTGGAAGTTCCTTCCGTTGGCCTTCATGAGGTGATTGCTCTTGATTTCCAAGCATAGGATGCTGAATTTCTAAAACTATGACACGCCGTGACGCGATGAAAGTCTTTTCCGGAGCCGCCCTCGCTTCGAATGTTCTGGGTTCGAGGCCGCCGGAGTCCGGCCGGACTCCGTGGTATGCCAAGATGCGGCGCTGCGGTCAAATTAATTTCAATGAGAAAGACCCTATCGAATTAAATATTCCGCGGTGGATCGATTATTGGACCAGCCTCGAACTGGACGCGCTGTTGCTCAACGCAGGCGGAATCATGGCATTCTACCCAACCAAGATTCCCTACCAGCATCGCAGTGCCTATTTGGACGGTCACGATTTGTTCGGCGACTTTGCGAAAGCCGCCAAATCCAAAGGCATTCGGGTAGTCGCGCGGCTCGATTGCAACTATGTGTACGAAGAGGCTTTTAAGGCGCATCCGGAGTGGATCGAGCGGCTCGAGAATGGCGATCCCGTCACAAACAGCGAATCTCCTTGGCTGTATCGGACGTGCATGTATTCGACGTACTTCACCGAGCAGATGCCCGCAATTATCCGGGAAATCAACTCGATGTATGATGTCGACGGATTCTTCACGAACGGTTGGCCAAGTACGGGCCGGCCTCGCGTCTGCCGCTGCGACGCTTGCAAGAGCCTGAACCTCGCAACCCCGGATTCGCCGGAGGGGTTCCAGCAACATCTTTCTGAAGTTCTCAGAATCTGGCGATTGTGGGACAACACCGCAAAGGAGAAGAAGTGGGATAGCGTTTACGTGGGGAATCTAGGCGGCGGGATCCATGCGGTTACGAACCTGATGGGGATCGCGGGCGTAGCCGGCTGGTTCAACGCCGATCACCAGGGAAGGTCGGGCGATACACCGATTTGGGACTGCGCACAGCAGGGGCGTGTAGCGCAAGCTGTGATGAAGGGCCGGACAATCACGAATGTAACTGTTGCGTACGCGAATACGCAGCCATTATGGCGGCACACGAGCAAGACTCCGCTGGAGATGACGATGTGGTTATCGCAGACCACGGCGAGCGGTATGGTTCCGTGGTTTCACTGGCTGGGCGGCAAGCCGAAGGACGTGCGCTGGCAGGCTCCGGGAAGAGATTTTTATCGCTGGATTGCACGGAACCAAGAGCATTTCGTGAATCGGGAGTCGATGTCCGCCATGGCGGTGGTGTTTTCCCAGCGGACAAACGCATTCTATAAGGTCCCCGGGCGAGGAGAGGTAACGGACTACTTACAAGGCATCTATCAAGCTTTGCTGAAGGGGCGGTTTGTTTTTGATTTTGTCCATGAGGATGACCTGTCCCCGGAATCGCTCTCCAGGTACAAGGCGCTGATCTTGGCCAACGCTGCGCTGCTCAGCCATCAACAATGTGAGCAGTTGCGGGCGTTTGTTCGCCGGGGCGGATCTTTGCTGGCCACCTTTGAATCGGGTTTCTACGATGAGAACGGAAAAGAGCGCACTGAGTCCGGTCTCGCCGACATTTTTTCGGTCGAGCAGAACGGGAAAATGGTAGGGCCGAACGGCAACTCCGCCTACGCGCAGATCGAGCGCAACCACGCGATCCTGGACGGCTTCTCGGGCACAAAGCTGTTGCCATTCGCTGAACATTACAGGCCGCTGCGAGCCGTGCCCAATCCTGTGCTCACAGTTTTGCCACCCTTTCCGGCCTACCCGCCCGAGATGGTCTATCCTCGAACGACGCACACGAACCAGCCTGCCGTCGTTCTTGTCGAAGATGGCGGCAGCCGCAGGGTCTATTGGCCAGGAGATATAGGTCGTTCGTATTGGCGATCGCAAAACACCGATCTCGAGCGATTGCTAATCAATTCGATTCGTTGGCTTACGCAAACCAGCCCCGTTGCTGTTAACGGCCCGGGGGTGGCAGAAGTGTTTGCCTGGAGGACAGAAACTGGCATTGCCGTTCATATTCTGAATTACACGAATCCGGCGATGTTGAAAGGCTGGTTCAGCGAAGCTTATCCGCTGGGACCGCAGAAGGTTACGGTCACTCTGGCCGCCGGTGAAACCCCATCCAAAGTGAAATTGCTTCGCTCGGGAATTGAAGTTCCCTTCAATAAGTCGGGCGGCAGAATTGAACTGACGATACCGAAAATAACGGACTACGAGGTTGCGGTAATCGTTTGAAATAGCGGCGTCGCTAAACCTAAGAACTTGGATGAAAGGGAGTATTGCCCGGCATTCAAGTGTCCGGCGCTGGCCGGTTCCGGTGTATCTATCTGCAAATTGACTACGGTGGGTTCCTGCCCGCTTGCGCACGCACTTCGTCGTGAAGTGCATTGATCTCCGAAACGTTCGTGTCGCGGCGGGGCTACACGTACTCCGCGACGATCTGTTCGCCCAGAGAAGCGGTCAGCGAAGGGCCTCTCTTTTCTCCACATTCAGCATTGCCGCTACCTCCGACACCAATTCGTCTGTCGTGTTCGCACGGCTGAGTAACCGCCTCACATCGATTTTCTCTCGAATCGTAAACTGCCTGCGGGGAGACGCCAGCTTGTCCCAAACCCCAAGCTCTTCGCGCGGCGTGCCACGGCCACGGCGCAGCAAGAGTCGGTCGTCCGCGGGTAAGAAGTGATAGCGCTTCGTCTGCGGCAGGCATAGCTCCTTACCCCTCGCGAGCGCGAAGGTGTTCTACTGGTGTCTGGCGTGTGAAAAAACCCTGGACCGCGTCTCTCGAAGTCATAGTCGCTCTCCGGTGGAGCACAGGGCAATGTCAAGGGAGAGGCTTCGAATCCGTGATATAGTGTGGGCTGAAACGATTTGTACACCAAGATGGACACCACGGAAAGGATACCGAACGGAGCCGCAGGAAGCAGGATTCTCAGGCCCGATTTGGTGTCTATTTTCGAGTCGGAAGAGAGATTCAGTAGACACCAGAGACGGAATAGACCGGTGCGGGAAACCGGCAAGTCGCCTGGAGTGAATTAAGTAGCTGAATCCAAGGCGAGCGGGAGTAATTCAGCGGTAGAATGCCAGCTTCCCAAGCTGGACGTCGCGGGTTCGATCCCCGTCTCCCGCTCCATGTTTTCAATAACTTGGGAAGCTTCCATGTTCTCAGGTTTAATGCGATTAATGCTTTAAGCTCCCGATCACCTCGCGGAGCCCGGTTAGAGGGTGCTGCAACACCCTCTGACCAATTCCAAAATCACTCGCGTAGCCTCCACCTCAAAGAGCCTCATCGTGCTGCTCCCTGCGACGTCATTGGATGACATCTTTTTCCAACTTCCGGACGGCCGCTAGCTTCTCCTCGAAGGTCGCTACCGCGTATTCATTTTCGTTCACATCCACAGTGTTTCCCATCTGCGCAGAACGCGTGTGAGCGTTTACGCCGGCTTTCTTTGCCCACGTCGCAAAGCTCCGGCGCATGACTTGAAACGTCGCCCAATTCAGTCCCGCAGGTTCAAGCTTCGGCAGCATGTTGCGGG
The DNA here is from genome assembly GCA_036279175.1 of Candidatus Acidiferrales bacterium. Classification (GTDB taxonomy): domain Bacteria; phylum Acidobacteriota; class Terriglobia; order Acidiferrales; family UBA7541; genus Palsa-295. Next base: position 6,471 of record DASUJR010000170.1, read on the forward strand.
TCCAGATATTTTCTCGACTCATGGGGGTCCCTTTCTCCGAGGGAAATAACCAATCAGTTTCAGAGCCGTTGTTCAATCGCTCGACCCAGAACTCCAACAGCAGCTTTGTCCCAGTCGTCAACGCGACCTGGCGAGCTGAGCGCCGACTCTTCGGCTCGCCAAGCGCACCCTTATAAAGGCGTCTCTTCACCCAGAGCGAATCGCCGTCCAGATCCGAAGTTTGCAGGGCAAGGATCTCGCCCGGTCGCATTCCCTCCCAGGTTGCCAGCCTGGCGATTATCTTTTCGCGCAGATCCAAGCAGTCAATT
>DASUJR010000171.1:0-5657 GCA_036279175.1 Candidatus Acidiferrales bacterium
GCCCGGCGCCAGATCCCCGTTTGAGCCTAGTGATCCGAGACGCCAGATCCAGGACCATTCTCTGGACGATCAGCATATACGTTCGGGGCTCCTCATCTGAGCGCTCGGTCGAGAAGAACTGGAACAAGAGCATGCAGACACTGCTCTCGGACCTGAAGGGACTTGCCGGACAAAACCCGCCGTCGGGACTATCCGGGAAGCCGTCGAGATCGAAGTAGGACGCACACAGATGACACGAGCGAGACGCACCGCTCAAGCGACCTTCTGCTTTCTTGTTGTGATGCTTGCCGTCAGCGGGGCACGTGCCGGCAATCCTGTGCCGTTCGTCAATGATCCACTCGTGCCAACGGGCGTTGCCCCTGGGAACGGCGCACTGACGCTAACCGTGAATGGCGGCGGCTTTGTAAGTGGCGCGACCGTCAACTGGAACGGGACGCCGCTGGCAACCACCTTCGTATCGAATACGAAACTCACCGCCGCCGTTCCCGCTGCCGACACGCAGAACGCGGGAAGCGCCGAAATCACCGTGACGAATCCAGGAACCGGCGCGACTTCTAATATGATCCAGTTTCTGGTCGCGGCCGCGGGTCCCAGCATGTTCTACGTGAACGCGCCAAATTCGCCGTACGGGAATTATCTTTCACCGGAGGGTCTCTGGAACTTCACCGGCGACAGAAAACTCGACTTATTGGTGCTCTCGCTCGTACCTCAGTACAGTGGACTTATGCCCGGCGCTGGCGACGCTACGTTCGGCGCACTCACAGCTCCTCTGCCTACCGCGTACACAGCGTGGTTCGTGGGCGACTTTAACGACGACGGCAGGCTCGATCTAATAGCAGCACCGGTGTCCGGCTCCCAACAGGTCTTCTGGGGGAATGGTGACGGAACGTTTAGTCTCGGGCCTGTGGTGACGGCTCCCGCGGGTTGGGGCCTCATAGGCAATCACGGCAGTAACGGAATTTCGGGAATGTCGGCATTGGACTTCAATCGCGACGGAAACTTGGATCTGCTGTTGGAGAACGCGAAAACCGGACAGGTACAGACCTTACTTGGCAATGGTGATGGCAGATTCACCGCCGGGCCCACAGCAATTCTGCCGCAGGGATTTGACGTCGAGGGAAGCGCCGATTTCAACGGCGATGGACGACCGGACGTGCTCCTCGAATAAGTTGCCTCGGTGACAACGTCAGGATGTCAGTTCGTGGTGTGGCTGGGCAATGGGAATGGGACCTTCAGTCCCACTGCCGGCTCACCTGTGACTGTCGCTGCGTGCGCGACAGCGAACCCATTGGCAGTCGCCGACTTCAATGGAGACGGAAAGCTCGACCTCGCTATTCCGGATGGAGTGAATGGCGCGCCTACGAACAGCGGCGGAGTGGATAGCCCGCCGGTTGCCGTTTTCCTTGGCAACGGTGATGGCATGTTCACTCGCGTTCCGAACTGCTGCGGCACGCCGGGGCTCCAGGCGCACAACGTGCTCGCCGCCGACCTGAATAATGACGGCAAACTCGATTTGGCGATCTCCATCGCGAATAATCCCGGGTCGTTCCAAGCAGCCCTCGAAGGAGCCCCTCCCGTTTACATCCAGGTGTTCCTTGGAAAGGGCGACGGCACGTTCCAGTCCACGGACTATTCCATGCTTCTGCCCTCGAGCCCTTCGCTGTCGGGAGGAGATGGAACCATGGGTCTCTATGCGGATGACCTAAACAGCGATGGCAAGCTGGATTTCGTTACAGGCGATATTTTCAATTATGGCGCTGCCGGTTACGAAATCTCGGTCCTCACGCAAACGCCGCCTCCCGCGCAGTCGCCCGATTTTACGATTGCACCAGCGAATGCATCCGTGTCTGTCACACCCGGCGCCACGGCCACAGACAACATTCAGATCGCGTCGATCAACGGATTTCTCGGCGGCGGCGTTTCCCTGGCGGTTACGGGCTGTCCCGCCACGGTGACGTGCAATGTCTCGCTCCCCCAAGGCGCGATCGTCCCCTCGTCCACCGGATCTTTCCCGCTGACGATCGCGACCCAGGCCTGTACGACAGCTGGCGCACTTCCCACATCGCCGCCGTTTTTGCGGCTGCTCGCTGAGCGATGGACATTATTCGCGTGGTTCGCGCTGGCGCTGATACTGATGTGGACGGCGATCATCCCGCAGCGCCGAAAAGCGCGCCTGGGCGATCACGTTTCACGCAGGCGGCGACTCTTGCCGTGGGCTGCCGTGGCCTTAGCCGGCCTCGCGATCGGTGGCTGCAATGCAAGTTCGATGCCGAGTCAAAAGACGCCTTCCTGCGTCGGTGGCACGCCCGCCGGCACTTATACAATCAATGTCAGCGCAGCGAGCCAGGAAGTCACGCATTCGACTACCGTTGCGCTCGCTGTCCAATGATCGGGCTAGATTGGACGCTCGCCTTGGGGATCGTTGCGAACAAAGTGGCGCGAAAACGACTGCCCAAACCGGCACAACTCATGCCCTGTCGCGGATGAAGTTACTGGTGCTGCGTCGTTGCGTCGGATTTGTTTGAGCCTGCCGGATTCGTTGCCGCCGCCGGTTTCTGATACCGCGTCAGGTAAGGCATGAACGGGGTGACCTCGAACGGCATCTTCTCACGCGCTGAATACAGAGGCACGGGCTTCGACTTCAGCAACGAGACCTCGTCGTCCCAGGGATCGACTTTGATGCGCGCACCGATGGGCAGCGCGGCGATCTGGTCGATCTTTTCCGGCTGCAACTGCGGAGCGGATTCCACGAGCGTCTGCGCGAGATAGACACCGTTACCGAGGCGCGGATTGATCAGTGCGGAGAGCGCACTCTGCTCAGCGGCAAGCTGCTTCATGAACAGTCCCGCATTTCCCAATTTGTCCTTATACGGGGATTTCTTGAGCAGTTGAATCGCTTTTTGGTTCGACTGCTGCACCTGTTCGGGATTCTCGCGGAATGAAAATCGATTCAGCACGTCGAGGGCGGAAACGTTCGTCACGTCGTTGAAGCCGTACATGTCGGTTGAGGGCTGCGTGATGATCAGGTCAGCGAGGTCCTCGGCGATGACTGTGGCCAAGCTGGCTTCGTCCGGCAGGACGTCGATCAACCCGCGGCTCAGCACGATGGTGTGGCCAATCGCGAACGATTCGAGAGTGCCGGTCAATAGAACGCGGCAGTGGACCTGGGGCTCGATGTCGAGGTTATTGGAAACTTCGAGGTTGTTCTCGACCGTGTCCAGCACTTTGTCGACCTGTCCTGGAGGCGCAAGCAATCCGACTTTCTGCAGACGATCGAGCACGTTCTCTTCGGCTTCATGCTGCCAGGCGCGCTCCGCTTCCACCGGACTGCGGTCCTGCTGTTGCGCGGCCGCTTGGTCCTGCACGGAGGGCGACTCAATCGTCATTTGCGTGAAGAGGGTTTCACGAGAGCCGTTCCCGAGGTCGTAGCCCCACAAACGCGTTTGGGCGCGGAAGTGGATATGGGCGCCAAAAACGTCCTTCATATTCGATTCCTGGCTGAAGATGTATGCCGGAAGCCAGAGTCCGGGCTGCATGTTCACGCGCCAACTGTCGAAATGGAGGTTGTAGCCGTTGATTCCGCCGACGGGCGTATACACGCCATTGAAACGCACGATCGTGTAGTCCTGGTTTTCCACCCAGATCCGGCCGTCGAAGCGGCCGCGCCCCGATTTCGGGAGCGGTGTCACGTCGAACACCAGAGTCTTCACGTCGCCCAGAAATTCCTGGCGGACGTAGTCAAAGTGGTAGTGCTGGCGATTAAATTCGACCGGGTCCAGATAGACCATCTGGAGGAAACCATCGGGGACGAAGCCGCCCTTGAACAGTTCCGTGATGTGATAGAGAGGATTGTAGGTGCTCCAGCCGCTCTTATGGTTCGAAAGTATGGAGTTGTCGACCACCCCTTGCGCGAGATCGGCCTGGCCGAGGAAATAATGATCGTGCACGGGCACGGTACCCAGCTGCGGGTCCGGCTTCATATCCTGGACGTAGGTTTCGATAAGCGGCTTGTAATGCCGGATGATCGTGTCTTCTTCGTGCTCGCGCGCAATGATGCGATCGATGGCTTGATTGACTGTCGTGACGGGTCCGGTGCTTGGAGGTTCATTCGACTGCGCGCGCGCACCGGGTGTTCCCGCCAGAACACCGGCGATCAAAATCGGAAAACACAAATTCTTCCAAATGCCCATGCCGCTTTTCTCCCTTTCGGTCGCCCCGCTTCCCGACTGCCTGCCGGGAAGGCAGGGCGCCAGTCGAAACGAACTATCGTTCGAGCGGGATACGGGATAATGGTTCGAAGACGCAAAACGCGTCACGCGTTAAGCGTCGCAGGTCCTACTCCCCCGGGGAAAACCGCGTACAACGCCGCGCTTTGACCCAAGAAAAAATCAGTAAGCTAGTGCGAACTCAATGTGGACCACTGCTGGAAAGTCGATCGCCTCGCCGTTGCGTTCCGCCGGATGGAAGCGGATTTCGCGGGCGGCCTGTTCCGCCGACGCATCCAGACCGTAGCCTAAGCCCCTGATCACCTTTTGAACTTGCACGCTGCCGGAAGCCGTGAAAACTACCTGTAACAGAACGTCACCCTGAACTTTGTTTGCCTTCGCCTCGGCCGTGTATTCCGGACGCGGCTTATACGTAACTTCGACGGGTTTGTCGTTCGAAACCGCCCGCGTTTTTCGGGCCGCGGGAGCGACTGGAGCGGCTGCCGCATCGGCGAAACCACCCTGCTGAACTCCTCCGCGATTGTCGCGCCCAGTTCCACCCTTCGCCACGCCGTTGCCGAAGCCTGAGCTGGCGACGATTCCGCGCGCGCCTTTGGCGCCACCGGTTCCATTGCCGTAGCCCGGCCCTGCGGGCAAATCGAAACTGCCGGCCATATTGATGTTCGGCGCCTGCCTTACCTTCGTGGTCGTGGGTACCCCATTTGGATCGCCGAATCCGCCGGTCTGCACCTGCTCACGAGGCCGCCGGAGAGTTGGAATCGCCGAGCTGCCGGTCGACACGACCGGATTGGGATCATTCATTAGCTTGGCGACTTCAATGGTCGGCAGAGGCGAATTCTTTCGCGCTGTCGCACGCCGCTGGATCGGGGCGGCGATTACCGGATCGATGAACTTCGGTTTCGGAACGACTACCGCCTCGCGCACGGGCTTGGGAATTTCCTTGACGATTTCCCGCTTCGCGACAGGAACCACTTTGGGCTTCGGTTTGAAGACGCTGATGTGCGGCGCCTCAATCATCGGAGTGATAACGTAGCGCCTAACCTGGTCCATCCGCTGCGGCATCAGTATCGGGATAACGACCAGAGTAGCCACGACAACGCACTCGACAATAAAACTGAAGCCAAACAAGTCCCATCGGGTCTTTCGTTCCGGCAAAATAGCGTCGTTGAAAACAGGCCGATTTGCCCCGTTCATTTGTTCTTGCCCCTACTCTTGAAGTTTGCCCCTTTGAAAAAGGGGAGAACTACCGCTCATACCTTAGTACTAGTGAACAGGGGCTGGGTGAATAGGACTCAAGTACCATTCTACTCTCGGTCGTGCTGAAAGCGATAGCGTGCTGCGGATGCGTTCGTTTCACAGAAAATGCAGTCCAGATAGAAAAATTCAACAGAGAATCTCTCTTTCGGGTTCACGTCTCAAACTACAAGGTGG
>DASUJR010000172.1:0-24398 GCA_036279175.1 Candidatus Acidiferrales bacterium
CCCGCCGATTTTGCGTATCCATATGCCGCGAACTGGTACGTGAGCGACAAAGTCTGGTCGTATTGATCAAGCTCACCAATGCCGGCCTTGCTGAGTACAAACTCTTCGAGAGATGCGCCGAGAAATCGCTCGAAAATTTCCGCGCGCTTGGCTGGCACTGTTTCGAGCAATTCTTCGCGTTCGATCGATGCCGGTGTGCCCCATCGGAGTTCGTCCACGCTTCCGGTTAGATTTCCGGTGGTATCGAGCGAGAGCTTGACTTCACGCAGGACCCGGTTTGACAGCGGAGGAAGCAATGGCAGCTTAATGATGTGGCCGCCATCAGGAGCGATAACCAGGCCGTATCCGTCCTGCAAATACCAGGGCAAATATCCGAGCGGGACGTATGGGTTCGTCGGATCGAAGAAGAGAAGGCGGCCTAACTTCGGGTCGTTTACCGTGGCGTAGAACGATTCTTCAGCTAGTTCCGTCGGCAAACGAATGGCGATAATCATGTGATCGCCTTCGAGTGACGGGTAGTCAGGGCGGACGAAGCCTCGATCGGTATCCACCATCGTGTAATACGACTCCACCCCGATCTGCGAGAGCATCGCGCTAAGCAGCGTCACTTTGTCCTTGCAATCGCCCCATCCGCGCGAAAAGACTTCCGCTGCTGTGTGCGGCTGCAAGCCTCCGATGCCAATCTCGACGCCGAAGTAGCGTATGTTGCGCATGTAATCGGCGATCGCGCGAATCTTGCCCGAAGTATCGGGCTTCCCGGAAGTGAGGGCCGCGACTTTCTGCTGAATTTGTGGCGACGAGTCGCGGCGGTGCACGATCAGGCCGTTGTACCAGATTCCGATATCCTGCCAGGTGCCCGTCGTTTTCATGCGCAGCGCGGGATTGCGTGGAAAGTATTTCAGACCCATCCATTCAGCTACAGAACGCCACGACGGCATCTGTGGCTCGCTTTCGACGCCCGGAAAATCGTGGAGTTCCCATACATATTGGCCCGCAGAAGGATTGGCGGGTTTGTGCTCCGCCATGTTGAAGAAATGGGCGGAGAATTCCCAACCTGGCGGAAGTTGCAGGCTCACGCGCGATGTGTGCACCGGGACGGTATCTTGAAAATACCAATCGTCCTCGAACATATAGGGACGGCTTTTGAAGACGTATTCATAACCGATAACGCTGCCGATCTTTGGTTCGAGGAATTTTACGCTCTCTGCTTGCGCGTCGGTGTACATAACGTCGTAAAGAAATCCTTGCCGCACGACATCGTTCTTTCCCGTTGCCAACTCGCGGCCATCGGCCGTAATCGTCCACGCGCGTAAACCTGAAACTTTTTCGTCCTTGCCAAACTCGACTTCGCGATTGCTCCACTCGGGTTCGGTCTGCGCTTGGGGGCGCAGAATGCGGAATGCGCGGCGAAAGCGCGTTTCGATCTCGCCGTCATCCTTGACGTTGATCTGCGCCTCATCCAGCAGCAAGACCACATCAGGCGGGGCGTCGGCGCGGTGCGGGTAATCGGGTATCTTTTCTCGCGCGGCGGCATGGAGCCAGTCCGGAGCCGTGTTATTGTCCGCGCGTACCGCAGGCCCGGACGCGACTGTGCAAATGATAAAAAGAGTAACTAGCCAAAAATGAATAACTTCTCGGTGTCCGCTTTCGATTTGAATCTTTCCGGCGCTACCGCGCGCGTCACGGCGTACTGGCACTCTGAACATTTTCGAGCACCGCCTGTTCGGCATCTGTGGATTTGGCCGTTCCGAAAAAAGCTCGGACGGTCGGATAGAATTTTTTGTCGAGGAGTAAGGCGTTCATGACGAGATCCCGTTTTACCTCGACGGTGGTCGCGGTCTGCGTGTAGGAAATCTGGTAGAGCGCGGCCTTCAAATCCAGCTTCCGGTCTTTGGGCAGGCCCTCGACCTTGTAGCCGGCAGGCAGTTGGAATCTCAAGTCGTCGTCGCGCTCGTAGGGATATGAAAAATAGATCGCGTTATACCGCGTTTGTGCAGTGAGTCGGGACGCTTGAGGAACTGAAAAAATCTCAGCCGGAAACATGATCCTGTGAGCGATCTCGCTGCCGAAGGACGGGAGGCGCAGCGTGCCATCGGCGACCAGGGGCTTATCGTTGTCGGGCCAATTCGAAAGTTTTGTCAACTGGAATGACGCTCCGACGGGGAGCCATTCGCGAATTTCGTCCTCGATCTGTTTCTTGCGGCCAGCATCGTCCTTCTGGAGGCCCTGTTCGCGGCGCAATGCACCTTCCTGCCCAGCAAACCTGATTTCCAATGCGCCGTGAATGCCGCCATCCGGATCGATCTGAAAATCACCCGTGCGAGTTACGACGGCAGTGGTATTGTCGGGGCTTGGCGTGTTCACCATTTCCGCGCCCTGTTTGCTAATGCGTAACCCGCCGGTACCGGCCTCCTGCCAAGGCAGCAAGCCAAACGGATAGCATGACGAAGCCGGATCAAGCCAGTACTCCTTGCCCCCGGCGCGCGCCCAAGCAATTTGCGCCGTGAGCTCGTCGGAATCTTCGAGCCGCGGATGGAAAAACTCGACGCTGCGCGGCGCTACCATCACTTGCGCCGCATCGAATCCGGCGGCTCGCGCCAGACCGATAAAGAGCGCGTTCAGTTGCCATCCATCGCCGTAGCCGTGTTCCAGCACATCCTTGACGTTGGAATTCTTCTTCAGTTCCTCAGCTTTTTGTTCGCGGCTCGTTTTGGAAGGCTCAAAGTCCAAATTGCGAAGCTGTTGGACGCGAGCGTACATCTTCCGCAGCTGCACTTCGGGCGAATCGCCGGGACTCGTGATACGGGCAAGCTCCTGCCGCAGCACGTCCTGTTTGCCGACGAATTTGTCCAGTTGACCGGCCCATTTCTTTGCGTTGCGATTCCAAAAGTGTTGCGGCGTTTCGTCGTAGGGGTCGCCGACTTTGCGGTAGTACCATTCGACGTAAGCGCTGATGGCACTGCGCGGCGGCATGAAAGGTTCGGATATGACCGCCGGGACATTCTGCACATCCATAACGCACATATGTTCGACGCCAACGTCGCACTTGGGCTTCGCGGCCATGGGCATGTTCGAAAAGCGGTAGTACGGCACGTACCCGCTGTAGCCCATGTATGGAATAAACGTGAAGTGCGCATCGCGGGTGAAGATCTCCCGGGAGACGTCCCAGATCTCGCTATGCATCCAGTTAGGCTCCCCAACCTTGGTGTACTGGTACTCGATAATGCAACCCGGCTGCACGTCCGGCAGGCTGAAGGTGGCGGCCCGGACCTTGTAGCCGAATCCGGACTCGACCACCTTATCGAGCACTTTGCCGTCGAAATTGGTAATCGAGCCGCCTGGATGGATCGTCCGCGCGCGAATCCCTACGATTTGAACATCGTTCGAGTCCATTCCCATGGGTACCCATTGACTGCCGTTTCCGGTCGCATAGGGGACTTTCACGTCCGCGTAATCGAGGCCGGCCTTGGTGAAAATTTTGATGCGGACATACTCGGTATCGGAATCGCCGCGGCTCACCAGGTCTTTGGCGTCAACGGTGCTCGCGCGATACAAGATCATCGCGTCTGCGCCCGGCTGTACGGGATTATCTTTCAGGGCAAGGTCGGCCGGGTCGATCGGGCGCCAATTATTGGCGTCGTTCTGTGCGGCGGCACGGCGCGCATGCAGCAGCGACACGGCACAAAATATTGCGACAGCGACAACGATTCGCTTCCGAAGCATCATTGCTGGATTCTCCCGCTATCGTTCCGCCCACGTGGCGCCGGAGATGACGCCCGATCCCGCGCCGGGAACGGTTAGGTTGCAACAAAGAGAAGTGGACGTAAAGCTACGCTCGTGGAAGTTCCGTGTCAATGGGCCGTTCTCGCGATTTTCCCGGCTAGCGGACAATGTCGCGTGAGCCGCATTCAGGTGTGATATGTTTCTGGTCCTGCATGCAGGATCGAAACTAAATGGCGGAACTAAGTTCGGAAACACCGAACAGATGAGAGGGGTTGGGCGTGGCAGAGCGATTCACATTGATCGGAATTGTGCCGGAGGTCGTGGCCCTCGATCTGGGGGATCAGGTAACCTGGTTCTCGAACGCAGGTAGCGTCAAGATCGAATTCGACCCCCAGCGATGCCCGTTCTCGTCGAACGTATTTCAGGCGCCGACGGGTGTAAGGCTCTCAAGTGGCCCTACACGCCCCGGATCGAAACCAGGATCCTACAAATATAAACTCTCGGTGAACGACGTAGTGGTTGGTCACCCGGAGGTATTCCTGCGCGAAAAATAGGCTACGAAACGAGGGGAGGCCCACAATCGCTCTCACAGCCCTCCTTCCCCCACGGGAGGGACGCCGCATATGTTTGATTGGAGCCCCGGTCTGTTCTAGTCGCCGGCGGTCAATGGAACGCGTTCCTGCGCTACTGCGTCCGCCAGGATTCGGCGCAGAGGCGCCAATACGGCTGCCGGAACAGGCCGCTCGCGAGGAACAGCAATTTCGCCAGTCCGGCGCGGGAAATCGCGCCGCCGGTCCACCCGGAGGCCAAAATCCTGCAAAAGATCGCCCGCCAAGTTTGGATCGTCGGTCCGATCGACAGCCCAGAATCGCAGCTTTTCCTCGCTCTTCTGGAGCAGCTGCAAAGACTCCTCCAGTTTCTTCATGGCGGCGTTAAACGACGACGCCAGGAAGTACAGGGGCAACACCCAGCCCTGAGAGCTCCCGTTGCCGAACTGGGCTCGGATCCGGACGTTGTATTTCCCGTTCTGATTTCGCTCGATCGTGCAGAGATACTGGTTCGAACGCATATTAGCCCTCTGCTTGCCTCCGGAGATCACCCCGAACTGCTTCGCGCTCCCGGAACGCGTGCGGTTTCGCCTTCGGTCCGTACTGAGACGGATTTTCCCTGACCTTGTGCTGTTGAGTGCCATAACAAACTCCCTATTTCGCTTGAACTTGTTCGTCGAGCTACTGGATGAGGCCGGCCTCAGAAAAGAGTTGAGTCGCCACGGAACCCTTGGAGGAACCCGGGGCTGGGTCTCGTCGCGCTGGCGAACGCGACGAACTGCGGACGGGAAAGATTGTAGCGAAGCGTAAGAGCGCGGGCAAGGGGGTACCGCGATTCATGTTATGTTGTTGATATTAAGGAAGATACACTAAGAACGACCGAAAGCTTGCGGAGTTTAAAATGGGTTTTGCGGGCCGCGAAGGGGTTAAGCGGCTAAAGCCCTTCGCGCCGAAAATGGGACGCAATGGGCGTGAAAGCGTCGTTAATTTTTACTTTTGGACCGGTCGCGTTAGCTCTGGCCCTGTTGCGTGAGACGCTGAACGACCTCAGAGTTGATGGTGAGCTTGCCTTCCTGCTTCAACCGGTCCTCGAGGGCAGTCTTAAACGCGTCGAACGCCGCATCCTGCTTGCTCTGCAGAAGCTGCTGCTGGATGTCCGGCTTTTGTTTGGCGAGATCGTCTGGATTCGCGGATTGGTGCGCGACAACGTCATAAACGAGCCAGTTCCCGCCAACGCTCTTGGGCGCAGACACCTGGCCGACTTTCATGCTAAAGGCGGCATCGATCTGATCGGCGGTGCCGATATCGGGGACGGAACCGGTTCTCGAAAAGGCATCCGAGGTCTTCACCTGAAGTCCGAGCGACTTGCCTGCCTTCTCGATGGATTGGCCGCCCTGTACGTCCTTGGCCAGCTGCTCTGCCTTGGCATGCGCAAGATCGGCCGATTTTTCCTGTTGGTAGTCGCTGAGAACCTTCTGCCTGACTTCGGCCAGCGAGGCCTGATGCGCGGGAACAATTTGTGTAGGTGCGATGATGACGTAACCCTTGTCGACGTGGAGCGGTGAGCTGACTTCGCCGACATGGAGCTCGAAGAGCATCTGGCTGACGTCCTGGGAGGTTCCCAAAGCGCCTAGCGGATCGTTAATCGATACCGGCGGCACAGTGCCGAGCTGGAGGTTCAGATTCTTGGCTATGCCGGCGATTGGCTGGCGATCGGACTGGCGGACCGCGTCGGCCATTTGGCTGGCGACGCTGTCAGCCTCTGCGTTCACTTTTTGATCCAGCAGGATAGGCAGAATCGAGCTGCGGACTTCCTCGAAGCTCTTGGTATGGGCCGTCTGGTGGCCAAGGACCTTGATGATATGGAAGCCGTACTGGGTCTTGACCAGGTCAGAAATCTTGCCTACCGGCAGACTAAACGCCACGTTCTGGAATTCGGGAACCGTCTGCCCCTCGACGATCCAGCCCAGGTCGCCGCCTTTGGCCTTGGATCCGTCATCTTCCGAGTATTTTTTCGCAAGAGCCTCAAAATTGGCGCCCGCCTTCGCCTGCTTGAGCACATCTTCGGCCTTCTTCTTGATTTCGGCGGCTTCGGCATCCGTTTTGCCCATCGTCTTGAAAAGAATGTGCTCTACGTGAACCGTATTGGGGACCTTATAGTCCGCCAAGTGCTGGTTGTAATAGTCCTGAAGCGCCTGGTCGCTCACTTGAGTTTGGGAGCGCAGAGTGGCCATATCCAAAAGCGCATATTGGGCGGCGCGCTTTTCGGAAATCTGATACTTAGCAAGGTTCTGGTTGAAATAAGTGGCGAGCTGCGTGTCGGTGGGCTGAATAGTAGCTGCAAGCTCCGCCGGCTTGACCAAGGCGTATTGGATGGTCACCTTCTCATTCCGGCGACGGAATTCCTGCTCGATCTCCGCGGGAGTCACGGAAATCCCATCGGTAACCAGATGGCGGAAGCGGTCGGCGATCATGCTTTGCCGAAGGGCATCCTCGAACTGAGCGACCGTCATGCCCGTTTGCGAATAGACCAGGTTGGGGTAAGCATCCTTCTGCCAAACACCGTTCTTGAAGGCGGCCGGAAGGACCTGCTCGATTCGGGTCCGCTCCTCATCCGGAGTGACATCCATCGAGAGTCGCTGCGCCTCGAAGTCCATAGCGCGCTGAAAAATCATAGAGTCGAGAACCTGATGGGCGTAGAGGGGGCGCATCATGGGAGGGACCTGCTGGCCGCGGGTCATCTGATCCAACTGCTGCTGCACCTCATCCGCGTTCACGGTCTGATTGCCGATCACGGCCGCAACATCGGGGTTGTTGGCACTGGCCCCGCCCATGAACAACCCGGGGATCAACGTGATGACCATGCTGACGCAGATCAGAACCAGGATGACTCCCATAGAAATCTTGATCCAACGATTGCGGTCCAAATCGCGCTGCTGAATGCTTTTTAACATGTCTCTACGCGCCCTCTCGCTACCCTCAGAAACTACGAATTATAAGCCAGCGCGCGAAATGACTCAAACAGGAAGCTGGGACGAACGGCCGGCACCGCACCAACCATGGAGTGGGGCGGTGACCTTCGCATGGCAGGTCAGAAAACGGCATCTCTAAAGCCGGCGCAGACGTTCTTAGTAGATCCAGAAAAATATGGTGTGTGTATTTGCTTTGAACTTGCGATTCCCAAATATGTAGTCGACTATGGTCCCAATCGAGCACGGCTGGAGTCACCCATGAGGTCACACCAGGTTTTTCAATACCGACTGATCGATACGGAGCTGACCGCAGGGATCAGTTTCTTTCGCGCGGCGGAGACTTCGGAAGATCCATCAAGACGCGCGTTCAACATGGAACATGCAGAACGCGCGTGCCAGGCGGCGTTGGATTTCACGGCGCAGACACATCTGGTCCCGTTTCTGCAAAATGCAATCGAAAAGAAGACGGCTTACCTGCGACATCTCCTCAACGAAAGCCGCAGCCGGCGAGTAATTTTCACGCTCGATTCTGTCGAGCTTTCTTCGAAGAAACGAAGCGCTGCCTAGCCGCAGGCAGACGTCGCTGTCGGTTGTCCCATCTCCCTTTGATATTCTTGTCTAAACGAGCGCGGAGACAAGAGCGGCACTCAGCGCGGGTTCCTCGTCTGCAAAAACCGTCCGAAGGTCGAGAGTCAGCCGGTCGTCCGCCACGCGCGCGATAACTGGAATACCGTGCGCGGGGTTGCGCAGAAGCTCATCGAGAGCAGATGGCGAATGGCGGCTGCTGCGGAGCGCAAGCAGTGTGGTGGGCAGTTGCTGGTCGGGTGTCGATCCCCCGCCGATGACCGAGAATCCCTCCGTCAACTCGATTAAAATATCCGCGGGCACTGCGGCGCGCAGGTGTTCGGCGAATTGCGATGCGCGCCGGTCGATTTCCTCGCGCGAAGCTCGGATCATACGCAGGGCGGGAACTTCGTCGAGCGCGCCGCGATAGTAAGCCTTCAATGTGGCTTCGAGTGCGGCGACGGACAGCTTGTCGACGCGCAACGCTCGAAACAAGGGGTTGCGCCGGATGCGTTCCACGATCTCCTTTTTGCCCGCGATGATTCCAGCTTGCGGCCCTCCGAGCAACTTGTCTCCGCTGAAGGAAACAACGGAAGCACCCGCCTCGCAGCTTGCTCTCACGAGTGGCTCGCAAATTCCTGAGGCGCTCAGGTCGGCCAGGCAGCCGGAACCGAGGTCTTCGTAAACGGGAATTTGACTGCGTTGGCCAAGAAGAACGAGTTCTTCCAAGCTGGGACGCTCCGTAAAGCCTGTGATTCGGAAATTGGAGGGATGCACCCGCAGCAACAGGCGCGTGCGTTCGTTGATTGCGCGCTCGTAATCGCGGATGCGTGTGCGGTTTGTGGTTCCCACTTCGTGCAGAACGGCGCCGCTTTCGGACATGATATCGGGAATGCGAAAACCGTCGCCGATCTCGATCAGTTCGCCGCGCGAAACGACCACCTCCGCGCCCTTTGCGAGCGTGTTCAGAATAAGGAAAACCGCGGCTGCGTTGTTATTCACCACGATGGCGGCTTCCGCGCCGGTAAGCGAAATCAACAGCCTTGAGGTGTGCACGTCGCGTTTGCCGCGCTGACCCGTGGCGATGTCGTATTCGAGATTCGAGTACCGTGTCGCCGTTTCTTCGAATGCGGCCATCGCCGCAATAGAAATTGGCGCGCGTCCGAGATTCGTGTGGAGAATCACGCCGGTGGCATTGATCGCGCGGCGCAGGGATGGCGCGAGCCAATTACGTACTTCCTCGGCGATCCGAATTTCGAGCGCATCTGCTGTGGGGGTTGCCGCCTGGCCTGAATTTGCTGACGCAGGGCTTTGGAGCGCTTCGGGGCGTGCGGCAGGCGTTTCGCGCAGCAGATACGAGCGAATGTCCGCCAGAACAGTTCGGGTCGCTTCGGTGACCAATGCGCGGCCAGCCGTTTCACAAAGCGAACGCAGACGCGGGCGCGAGAGGAGTTCATCAACGGAGGGGATTTGGCGCAAGTGCACCTCGCGCAGGGAATCTGAACGCGAGTCCGATGGTTTGGATGATGGCTGCTCCAATGCTTCTTTTTGCATGCGGGCGGCGCGGTCTGCGTCGGAATTCATGGCGCCATTTCAACATAGCATCCGTTCAGCCGCAAGGAACGTACTCGGTGACCGCGCGATTGGCCCGAGAGCGTGAGTTTCGTCGCGAGAAGCGCGTTTTCTGGCACGATAGGACCGTGCACAAGGTTTACCTGTCGCTCGGGTCGAATATGGGAGACCGCGCGGCGAATATTGCGCGCGCGATCGAGGAGCTGCTCAAACGCGACGTGCGTGTCACGCGGCAATCGTCGCTCTATGAAACCGAGCCGGTCGAATTCGCCGATCAGCCGTGGTTCCTAAATAGCGCGATCGAGGCGGAAACCGATTTGGAGCCGAAGGAACTCATCAAGACGGCGCTGCAAATTGAGAAAAGCATGGGTCGCGAGCGGCGGCTACCCAAGGGTCCGCGCGTGATCGATATCGATATTCTGTTCTACGATGACCTGGTGATTCGCACGCCGGAGCTGGAGGTGCCGCACCCGCGTATGTCGGGACGGCGATTCGTGCTCGTTCCGATGGCGGAGATCGCTTCGAACGTCGTTCACCCCGCGCTGGAAAAGACGATTGCCCAGCTTCTGACGGAAACGAACGATTGCAGTGAAGTTCGGCGCGTTCCGGATTAAAGATCCGGCAGGTGACGCGCCAGCGTGAGGCACTCAGCACCGTGACTGCACAACGAGCGAATGAATATTCTTCTTGGTTCGGCGCGCGAGGCCAAAGGGCAATCGCCACTTGCGAACATCAGCCGAGATGTTCGCGATCTTCCTGTTCCTTGCGGCGCTTCTTGATCTCTGTCTCGTCCTGGCGCTCCCACTCGGCCATCTCTTCTTCGGTCATCTGGTAGTCCTCGCGCGGAGCAAACATGCCGGTATTGCGGTCAGAGCGGCGAACCTTGCGGATCGTGGGACGCTTGCGCGGAGCGAGGTCTCGAATCGAGCGAATCGGTGCATCGATTGCGCCGGCCTCCAGGAGCAGATCGCTTACCTTCTCGAGGAAATCATGCAGGTTATATGGTTTGAGGGCATACGGAAGGCCTTCGCGCTCCAGGACCGGCTGCATGTGTTTTGAGACCGATGAGGGAACGAGAAAGAGCACTCGTATGCCTTGCCCAGCGCGTTTGGGAGCGGCTGACCGCTCCACAATCACCCGGTCAGCACCAGAGATGTCGGCAATTTCTTCATCGGCTACGTCGTCGGCTCCCGGTTCTGAGTCCGCTAATGTCAGGTCACGCAGAATCGCAAAAAGCGGGCCGCGAGGGTCAGTGAGAGCGGCGTTGACAATCACCAAGTTCCAGCCGCCGCGCGCCAGTTCGGGCAGCACCTGCTGGGTGGACACGATCCGAACGTGGCAGCCTTCCGCATCAAGCACGTCTCGTATCGCGCGCTGGCTGGGGGTATCGTCCTCCACGACCAAGATGCTGATTTCCGCCACTTTACGGTCTCCCTGAGGCTGGCTCACATGATACGCGCAGGACGCGGGCGCCGATGCTCGACCCCGATGTAAGTTTCCACGGCATACTCTGTCCGACCAGACAGGCGAACAAACAACGAATAATTTGTGATTGACAAGGCGAATAAAAAGCGAATACCATTGTTGCTGTGCGGCGAGGCTTTCAATGGCCACTTTTCCACTTCTTCGACCCGAACCAGCGACGATTCGTCGCCGCCGGAGCGGTGCGAAGCAGACCAGTCTCACCCTCTTCCCCACAGCCGCTCGCCACGGCACCTGTGAGCCCCCGAACGACGCTTCCGCGCCCCCTCCGGCCACCCACCGGAGTGTGAAGCCCGGTTCGGAACTGGTCGGCATTGCGCGCCTCGCCGCATCCTCCCCTTGCGCAAATGCCAAGCGCGGGACGGAGTACTTTCTGCTCCCGGTAAAATCGATTCTGAATCAGTGCAATTCGGAACGGGTTCCGTTTCGGTGGACGGTGAACCCCTATCGAGGGTGCGAGTTTGGCTGTCGATATTGCTACGCGCGCTACACGCACGAATACATGGAGCTGGACGGCAACGAGTTCGAGTCGAAGATTTACGTGAAGAAGGACGCGGGCGTACTCGCGGAACGCGATCTTTCGTCCGAGAAGGTCTGGGGCGAACACATCGCTATTGGGACCGCTACCGATCCATATCAACCCGCAGAGAGGGAGTTTGGGACGACAAGGGCGATTCTGGAAAAGATGGCGGAGCGCCGGGGCTTGAGTCTTTCCATCACAACGAAGTCGAACCAGGTAGTCCGCGACATCGACGTGCTGCAGCGGATTTCGGAACGGTCGTCAATCACGATTCACATGACGGTGACCACGCTCCGCACGCGGCTGGCGCGTGCGCTCGAGCCGCGCGCACCCAGACCGGACTTGCGGCTGGAAGCCATTCGCAAGCTGCGAGAGGCAGGAATTAACGTTGGCGTGAACGCGATGCCGATTGTGCCCGGCCTCACAGATCGCGAAGACGATCTCGACGCGCTGGTCCGGGCAGCACGGGACGCCGGTGCGCAGTGGCTAGCGGCGAACGTGCTGTTCCTGATGCCATCGTCCTGGAAAACCTTCATGGCGTTCGTAGAAGCGAAATTCCCGCGCCTGGCGGGCCGTTACCGCGATTTTTACCGCGGCTACGGCGACGCGCCCGAGGAGTACCGAAAACGGATCAAGGAACTCGTCGACGGATTGCGCCGCAAGTACGGATTGGGCTCGCGACCGGTTCCAGCTTCGCTGAAATCGTGGCACTCACCGCAATTGGCGCTCGCGCTTGATGCAGAAAAGTGAGTCGAACGCCAAGCCAGCGGTCATTAGGCGGCCCCGCTACAGGAATCGCAACCCCAGCATTGCCCCGAGGAATGTTGCGATCGGATTGTGGGCGAAAGCAAGCAATGGCACTCGTTAGGTCTCATGTAGAATTGCGCGATGAACCCAATCGACGTGTCCCCTGAAGAGTTCCGCCGTGTATCTGAACACATCGTCGAGATAGCCACTGAATTTCTGGAAAGCATGGAGGAACGCGCGATCCCACCCGCGGAAAACGGGGCGACCCTGGAGCGGATCTACAACACTCCTGTACCGGAAACGGGACTGCGGGAACAGGCACTGGCCGGGCTGGCAGAAGTTGTGAAGCAGTCGCGCGCACAGAATGGGCGTTTCTTTGGATACGTGATGGGTTCAGGAGAGCCGGTCGCTGCAGCAGCCGATCTGCTGTGCAGCGTGATCAATCAGAATGTGACGGCGTGGCGGTCGGCTCCGAGCGGCGTCACGTTAGAGAGAACGGTCGTCGGCTGGCTGGCGCAGGCGATCGGCTGCCCTGAATTTCGCGGTTCACTGACTGGGGGAGGCTCGCCGGCCAATCTGATGGCTTTGGCGATGGCGAGGGAGACGGCATCGCCTTCGAACGAAGCGGGAGTGCACGCGGGTGGCGCGCTAGCGGTCTACGCGTCGACGGAAGTGCACATGTCTATCGTGAAAGCGATATCGCTGCTGGGCATCGGCAGAAATAATCTTCGTCTGATTCCGGTGGATGATTCGTTCCGCATGATTCCCGACCGGCTCGATGAGGCTATGCGCGCAGACAAGGATCGTGGCATCCCCGCCATGGCGATTGTCGCCACGGCAGGCACCGTCAATACGGGAGCGATCGATCCGCTCGCCAAAATTGCCGCGATCGCCGGCACGTATGGCGCATGGCTGCATGTCGACGGGGCCTATGGCGCGCTCGCGTCGATCGCTATTCGCGACGCGTTCGACGGGCTCAGCCGGGCAAATTCGATTTCGCTCGATCCCCACAAGTGGCTCTATCAGCCGATTGACTGTGGCTGCCTGCTCTATCGCGATTCCGCCGCGGCGCAGCGGACGTTCTCGCAAAGCGGTGATTACGCGCGATCGCTTAATACCGACCCGTTCGAAAGTGTCGCGTTCTTTGAAGAGTCACTGGAACTCTCTCGTAGATTCCGGGCGCTGAAGTTATGGTTTTCGCTGCGCTATCACGGATTGGCCGCGTTCCGGAAATCGATCGAAAAGGATCTCGCTCAGGCCCGCCGGCTCGGCACGCTGATCGCAAACGAAAATGAGCTCCAGTTGATGGCGCCAATCCAGTTGAGCGCTGTTTGCTTCCGTTACATCGGGAAGGACGACCTGCCGGAAACGAAGCTGGATGAACTGAATTTCGAAATTCTGCGGCGAGTCAACGCGCGGGGACGGATTTACCTGTCGAACGCTACCCTGCATGGTAGATTCTGCCTGCGAGCATGCATTACGAATCACCGCACAACGGACTCAGACATCGATTGCGTTGCTTCGGAGGTCGTCGCCGCCGCGCGCGAGAGATAACGCAGGAAACTGAGTGCCGCGCATGTTTCTCGCGATCGGATTCGCTCAGGGCACGATGATGCGCGACGGTTCCTTCTCGGCGGAAGGCAACGGAAAGCGCTCGCGAAGGAAGCCGAGGAAGGAGCGCGCGAGTGGGCGTCCGTTGGTCTCCTGTTTCAGGATACGCAGCAGAAAAACCAGCAGCTGAAAAATGTCGGAATCTTTCAGCACCGGGAAACCAGCGCGTTCTGCTTCATGCTTGCGGAATTCGTTCAGGAAATCAGCAATGTGCGAGTACAGATTTCGCGCGAGCGGCGCGTCGGGCGGCCGTTCGTAGAGGATGCCCGTGCCGAGGGTCCGGTAGGTTTCGGTGAGTGCCTCAAGCGCGAGTTGCGCGCCATGGTCGTTGGCATCGCGGTGTTCGGTTTGAAACCGCAGGATCGTTCCGGCGATGCCGGCGACAACCGGCCATCGTTCATATACGAACTGAACAGGGGATTCGACATCCTTATAAGGGAAGTCCTTCGCAGACAGTGGTTCGCGATGCTCCGCTTCATAACGATGCGCCGCAATCAAATACGTGCAATCGATCGGGCAGTCGATTGTGACCTCACGTCCGGAGCCGCAGCAAATAGCGCATATTCTCTCGCCTCTTGCCGGGCAGAACCGCTTCGGTGGACGCTTTTCACAAATCGGACAAGGCATTCGTGTTACGTTTTCGCCTCGGAGCCTTCGGCGCGAGGCGCTGCAGCGAACGAGGGTTCAAGCCGAAGTTCTTGCTGTTGCTTTTTGTGGAGGCGCGCGATTTCCAATTTATCGCCAACTTGCGTTCTCGACCGGTAAATGGTGTGGGCCGGCAGTTCAAGAACGCTCGTAGCCTTCAGCGATACCTTAGAAATTCGGAAGGGGCGCACGTACTCCTCGAGATGCACCACTTCCTTATCCTTACTCAGGAAGATCAGATCGATCGGGAACAGCATTCCGAGCGTGTGCACTCCGCGCGATGGGACGATCCATAGCCCCTTGCCATGCTGCGCCCAGCGCTTCGTCTTGCCGAGCAGGCCGATCAATCGCGGGAAATATGAATCGGCGACGGTGGCTTCGGTGGCGACAAACGTCTCCTTAGTCTTGTTGTAGACATACACCGCGCAGTCACTACTATCTTGAGCCATGGCTTGCCGTCCCCTGATCGACGCCGGCACGACCTTCAGTGCGCGCGTCGAACTGTGCCCGATTCGAACTACTCGGCTGCTTTGCGCTTCCGTCTCCACATGATGATAAAGAGAACCACCACGGCCAGCACGGCGGCCACGACTCGGATCATCGTTACGTTGTCCATACGTTCCTCGCTTAGTTGATCTGCCCGCTTTGTTCGGTTGCGAACAATCCGGGCCCAAATTCTTTATCGCTGCAAAACCGGTGAAAACTGTTTCATCAACGCGATGAGTGCAGGGCCCAAAATCACGACCATCAAGGCCGGGAAAATGAAAAACACGAGCGCGGGCACCATTTTCACCGTCGTCTTCGCAGCCATCTCTTCCGCGCGCTGGCGCCGCTTCGTCCGCAAATCGTCCGAATGGATACGCAAGGACTGAGCAACACTGGTGCCAAAACGCTCGGTCTGAATCAGCATCGCCACCAGTGACTTGATGTCTTCGAGGCCGGTCCTTCGTGCCAGTTCGCGAAGCGCCTCCAGGCGCGTTTTGCCGACGCGCATTTCCAGATTCACGAGATGGAGCTCTTCACTTAGCTCGGGGTGCGCGATCCGTAATTCCTCCGAAACTCGTATGAAGGACTGATCGAGCCCCAGCCCGGCTTCGACGCAGATTACGAGCAGGTCTAGTCCATCCGGGAGCGACAGTCTCAGCCGATGCTGCCGGGCGTGGACTCGCCATAGTAACCACCCTTCCGGCAACATATAGCCGATGATCAGGGCCAAGCCAAACATCAGAAACGGGTTCGAACGATAAACCCCGGTTGCATAAACCAAAATGGCCAACGCAGCAGGCACCAGGATTCGTGCGCCGCGCAGCGCCAGCACCGCGTTTGGGCTGCGGTAACCAGCCCTCAGCAGGACCAATTCGTTCCCCGATCCCGTCGTCGCCCCCCCGGGCATCATCTGCCCGAAAGCCGCCAGAGTGTCCCGCGCTTTGTGCCTCTGTTTTTCGGCGAAGGTTGTTTCCTCAGCCACCGGCGCGCTGTTCAACAATCGGGAGAGCCGGGCTCCAATGCCGATCTCTCCGGGCATGAACGCCAACAGCAACGCGGTAATCACCGCGAGGCTGCCCAGAAATGTGATTGCCGTAATCTGCCAAACCATCTCGATCTCACCGCCTCAGACTTCTATATGAATGATCTTCCATAAGATGGCGCTCCCAACTACCTGAAGCACGCCCGCAATCGTTAAAAAAGTCACACCCTTCGGATCCGTAAAAAGAACGCCAACGTACCCGGGATTCAAAACACTGAGCGCCACCATCATGAGGGGCGGCAAAGCAATCAGGATTCCGGCCGTCAGACGCCCCTGGGCAGTTCTGGTGCGCACCTCGCGGTAGATACGAAATCGGTCGCGAATCACGTGCGCGAGACTATCTAAAATCTCGGCCAGATTTCCGCCTGTTTCCTTCTGGATCAGCAGCGCCGTGACGAAGAACCGCACGTCGATCAACGGCACGCGGTCAGTCAAGTTCATCAACGCGTCGCGGAGCGGAAGTCCGAAATTTTGCTCGTCAAAAGCCGTCCGAAATTCGCCCGCGATAGGCTCCGCTGACTCCTTGGCAATCATCTCCAATCCTGTTGTGAATGCGTGCCCGGCGCGAACCGCACGACCCAACAGATCCAGCGCTTCCGGGAAACGCTCTTCGAATGCCCGCAGGCGCCGTTGACGCATGAATGCCACGATCCCCATCGGCGTGAATCCCGCCAGAATCCCGATCAGCAGCACGACAGAAAGATGGGGCAGAAAGATGCTGACGATTAACGCGGAAAAAACCGCAACGAAACCGGAGATTGTGAGTAACTTTGCCGGCTTCATCTCCAAGCCCGCCTGACTCAAAAAGTCGCGCAGCCGACTGGGCCATGCCCAATGCAGTAGCACGCGATGAATCGCGGGAACGCCGCTCAACATTTCGTCGCGCAGCAAATCGATCGCAAGCGACTGCTCGCCACGCTGTTCCGTTTTTTGCACTGCTTCCAGCCGCCGGCGAACCATTTCCTGGGTGTTCCCCTTCTCGAAAAACATCCACACGAACAGGAAAGCCAGCGCGACAACCGCGAACGTCAAAATGGAAACCAGTAAAGGCATTTTTCCTTATCCTAAGCCGTGCCGCTGTTATTCGAACATCGCCACCGGCAGGCGAATGCCGGTCACCAGCATCCGCTCGGCGAATTTCGGCCGAATACCGCTGGGTAGAAATTCACCGATCACCTCGCCAGTTTCCTTTATTCCGTGTTTGCGGAATGCGAACACATCCTGCATGGTGACGATTTCCTCTTCCATGCCGGTGATCTCGGCGATGCTGACGATCTTTCTCGTCCCGTCGCTCATGCGGCTAATCTGAATCACCACGTCGATAGCCGACGCGATCTGGCGCCGGATCGCGTTTTCAGGAAGGTTCAGGTTAGCCATCGCAACCATGGTTTCCAGCCGGCTGAGAGCGTCGCGCGGGGTATTTGCGTGAATCGTGGTCAGCGACCCGTCGTGGCCGGTGTTCATCGCCTGCAACATATCCAGCGCCTCTTCGCCGCGAACCTCACCCACGATGATTCGGTCGGGACGCATGCGCAGGGAATTGATCACAAGTTGTCGTTGATGGATGGCGCCCTTGCCTTCGATGTTCGCCGGCCGCGTTTCGAGCCGCACTACATGGTCCTGGTGCAGCTGTAGTTCCGCCGCGTCTTCGATTGTCACGATTCGCTCGCGGTTTGAGATACATCCGGACAAAACATTGAGGAGCGTCGTCTTGCCCGCGCCGGTGCCGCCGGAAATCAGAACATTCAGGCGCGCCCTGACGCAGCCTTGCAGCAACTCGAACATTGGCGAGGTCAGAGTATGGTTCGCCAGCAAGTCCTCAGCCGTCAGCGGATCTCGTCCGAATCGCCGGATCGACAGGCACGGCCCGTCGATCGCAAGCGGAGGAATGATTGCGTTCACGCGCGAGCCATCTGCCAGACGCGCGTCCACCATGGGTGATGATTCGTCCACGCGGCGTCCAATCGCGGAAACGATCCGGTCGATGATGCTCATCAAATGGGCATCGTCCCGAAACTGAATATTCGTCCTCTCGAGCACGCCGTGGCGCTCGATGTATACCTGCTTACTCGTGTTGACCAGAATGTCGGCGATGGTCGGATCCGCCAGCAGCGGTTCGAGCGGGCCCAGCCCGAATACTTCGTCCAGAACTTCCTGCGCTAATCGCTCGCGCTCCTGCAGGTTCATCGGCGTGGATTCTCCGATGACCAGCGCTTCCAGAATTTGGCCCACTTCGCGGCGAACCTCGTCCCGGTTTACTTCGCCCAACTTGTCCAGATTTAGTTTTTGGATCAGCTTTCGATGGATCGCGGCTTTTACCGCTCCGAAATCCATTCGTGCTGGCACCGCCGAAGTGATCGGCATTGTCCGTTACCTCCTCGTCGGGAACGAGAAGAAGCCGCCGAGCGGTCCCTTCTTGGGAGCGCCATTGACGTCCATCCCCACAAGCTGAGCCGCTATTTGCCGGTATCGGTCGCTCAGCGTGTTGTTGTGGTTGTCCAGAATTGGTGTTCCCAAGTTCACGGCTTCGCTTGCTTTGCGAAAATCGTTTGGAATGCACGCGAAAAGCGGGCGATTGATGTTCTTCTGAATGCTCTTGAGCACTTCTTCATCGCCCTTGTGCCACCGGTTGATGACGATCCGCGCGCGTTCGGGGTCCACGCCGAAGCCACTCATGGCGTTGAGGCGCCGATCCAATGTCCAGAGCGAGGGGACGTTCGCTTCCGCGATGATCATGATCATTCGAGCCATCCCCAGGATCGAACTCCATTCCGACGAAAACTGCGCGCCCATGTCCAGGAGGACGACGTCGAAACTGTTCTGTGCCACATTGACAACCCGCTCGAGCATCGGCACGGGAATCCGCTGCCATTCCTCAGGCTGCGTGGCCCCGCCGAGCACCTGCAAGTTCGTCTTATGAGTGGTCAGCAAGTCGCTGAAGAAGTGACTGTCCAGTCGATCCAGGCTCTCGATCGCGTCCCGAATTCCGAACCGTGGATGCAGATCGAGCAACAAGTGGACGTTGCCGAGCGGCCGCGCAAAGTCGAGCACGACGACTTTTTTCCGCGCGAAAATCGAAAGCTGAACGCCCAGATTCACCGCTACGGTCGTCGTTCCAACTCCGCCCTTCGATCCCATCACGACGATCAGCTTGCTGGCGGACGACGACGCTTTGATCGCCAGTTCATCGGCCAAACGCGCGAGCATCGGCTTCAGTGACTCCGGGCTGACGGGCTTCGAAATGAAATCCTGAACGCCGCTCCTCATCGCTTCGAGCAGAATTTGGTGATTCTGTGGCGTGCTGGCCGAACATGCGATGAGTTTCGTTGCCGGATGGGCGCGCCGGAGCAACGACGCGAATGCAAAATAAGGCTCCGAGTCGCGCGTTAAATCCAGAAACACGACGTCGGGCATGCTGTCGTTCGCGTCAGGAATGCGCTCGGCAGGGATGGACCATTGCCGGATGGCGCGCACCATTCCCGTCTGTTCCAAGCTCGCGAATAATTGCGCTGAGCTCGCCGCATCCCCGCTTGCTATTGCTACCGTTAGCATCGTTTAACGCTCGATCCTTGTACTTCGCTTCGCGCACTCAACCGCTTAGCGCGGAGATGACTTTTGCCCAGGAGGAACCACCGGACGCATGAATGGCACCGGGAACGACGGCCCCTGCGGTATTTCGCTCGGCGAGAGCGGATGCACGATGTGCGGAGTTACGACAATCAGCAGTTCGTTATCCGATTTGTTCAGCGTCCAGCTTTGGAAGAGTTTTCCGAGGATCGGAATGTCGCCGATTCCGGGAATCTTCTCGAGCTGCTTGATCACACGGTTGTCGAGCAGGCCGGCTATCGCGAAACTCTGCCCGTCTGTCAAATCCATGTCGGACTCCACTTTGTCCGTTTGCAGCGCGGGGATCGTAAACCCCTGCAACGTTACGGCATTCGCGTAATCCAGCGAGCTGACCTCCGGCTCGACCTTCAGATGGATCAGCCCGTCTGCCGTTACCGTGGGCGTGAAGTTCAGCCGGATTCCGTAGTCTTTGAACTGGATCGTAATCGCTCCCGAACTCCCCGCGGCAACCGACTGCACGACCGGATACGGAAACTGTCCACCGGCCAGGAAGCTCGCCTCTTTGCCGGACTGCGTGATCAAATTCGGCTCTGCCAGGATTTGCAGCAGATTGCTCTCCTGCAACGCCCTGATCGTCGCACCGAGATTGATGTCCGGCCGGTAGATGAAGATATTCAGCAGATCGCTCAGCAGAAACGTGTTCTGCCCCGACGTTGACGTGCTCGTTGTCGCTCCCGTCGTCGTCGTGGTCGTCAGGCTTCCGAGCTGTGGTGGCGCGAACTGTTGCGTCGAAACCGACATCGGCATGTTCGATGTGAACGTGCGCAGAAAATTTGCACCCAATTCCTGAATGGCCTGCCGGTTCACTTCCGCGAAGCGCACTTGCAGCATCACTTCCGCTTCGGGAGCTGACGGCACCTCCATCAGGCTCGTCACCTTGGGCACGCTGTTCTTCACCACTTCCAGGATCTTGTCGGCTACGGCAGGAGACGAAATCTTGCCGGACAGCATCACCATGTCGCCCGAGGTTTCGATCTGCACGGGCTCCGAAGGAAACACTTCGTGAATCTTCTGCGCCAGTCCTAGCACGTCGATATCGACTGAAACCTCGAACGATTGGCTCTGACCCGCTTCGTCCCACAAAATCAGAGAAACGCCACCCGGCTTTTTCCCGTTGACCACAACCTGATATGGCGTGACTACGTCGACGTCGGCAATGTCCGGATCAGCCAACGACACGCGCTTGATTCGCGTTGGCGACGTAATCACCAACGAACGCCCTACCAGCAGATGCAGCACCTGGGGCTCCTGCGCCTGCTGGCCGGCCTGTGCTGCACCGGCTTGCGGCGGCTGGGCTGGGATAGCCGCCGCTTGCTGCGCCGGAACTTGTGCTTCACTCGCCGGAGCTGCGCTTTGCTGCCGCGCCATTGCTCCGGGTGCAAAAAAGCTCGCAGCGAAGGTCAAGACCGCTACGATCGCCGCGTGATGGAGTGCGTTCGCTTTGTGCATTATCGGTTCACGTTATTGGTTTTGAGATGTGCCAGATTGATTTTGGAACGTGCGGGTCACCTTTTTCGTTCCTGTGATCACTTCCACCTCATACGGCGCGGGCGGCTTCGCAACGGCGTGGCGCACTCTCGTTTTCACCGATGGCGGCGCCTGGGGGCCGGAGAAAAGCACGTTCTGCAACACGGGCGGCGGATCCATTGTCGTCCTGTCGATCGTGTTGCGCAGCGCAAGCTGAATCTTTCCTTCGGTGCTGGCCATCGTAAGCTTGTCCGCATCTTCAGGCGATACGAGCAGCGTAACTACCGGCACTGTTTGCGGCTTTCCGTCCCGGTCCTGCTCGATCTTCTGGCCTGCAGCGAGCACCGGAACACCTTCCAGAATCGTCCGCGTGATATTCCCGCCGCGCCCTTCGCCCACAGCTCCTGTCACCAACACATCGACAGTCGTTCCCGGAACAACGAATCCTGCAACTCCCACCACGTCGTTCACCGCAACCGACACCGCGCGCATTCCTTCGGGGATCGTGGCCGGCAATCCGGCTCCTGCGCCTGTCGGCGCCAGGTTGGCTTCCAGAACTGGTTCGTTTTGCGCGACCGCCGTGATCACAGCGCGTCCGGCGCAATCGGAAACTTTCGTGAACATTCCGCCGATCGGATCGCCTGCCGGCCAACTGATCGTTCGGAGATTCGAGGCATCGATCCGCGTGCCAATCTGCAACGGCTGAGCAGCCACAACGATCTGCTGCGTCGCGACGGGGCGCGCCAGATTCGCTCTCTGCAACTCACGGTAGACGAACATGCTGATAAAAAAAGCCACCACCACCGCGGCTGCCATTCCGATAATCAGCCGGTTACGGTTCATATCGCCGATCTCCCAGTGCTAATTTGCTCGCCAACTTCATGGGTGCACTCGCCACAGAGCCGCGCACCCGCACAGCAGCGTTCCGATTGCGGCCGCAATGCCGAACGGCAACTTCAGCGAATCAGGATCGTCCAGCGAAACATTCGGGTTCGGCCGCAACCCAAAAATGATGAATCCGTGCACCAGCACAACCAGATTCTTTAGCGTCCTGACCACCCGCCGTGCCCGGATCATCTGAACGATCGCCATCACTCCTGCCACTAAAAGGCTCACTGTCAAGACGACCAGGAACGCCGCCGGTCCGAGGAAAGCTCCGACGGCGCCCATCAACTTCCAATCGCCGGCGCCCAAGCCCCGCAACAGCACGATCGGTAGCAGCGCAACTAAAGCCAGTGATGCTCCCTCAAGGGAGCTTTTTGTGCCGTGCCAACCGTGGGCGTAGGAATTCACCGCGATGCCCGCCAACATCCCGGAAACGGTCAACCAGTTGGGGATCTTGCGGCTGCGCCAATCCGTCCACCCCGCTAGCAGCGCGAGCCCGATCACCAACAGCCAGATGATTTGCCCCGAATTCATATGAGTCACTGCCGCCAACGTACCCCGCCCCACCGACCAACTCACTCAGCCGGGTGCAGTTTTCTTCGTGCATAGTCGGCGCGGACTGGGATGCAAACGCCTGGATGAGATGGCCGTTACTATTGGGTAGCCGCGCCGCCGCCTGCGGCAGTGCTAAGCTGGAGATATGCGTTGCCGAACAGACTGTTAACCAGGTTAGCGAGCTTTCCTATCGAAGCGACGGAAAGCAGGGTGACCCCAACCAACAACAATGCGTATTCGGTCAGGTCCTGCCCTTCTTCTTCCTTCCACAGCCGTATCAAGAGGTTCTTCATCTCTCCCCCTCAAGGTTGTTTGATTGGCCCGTCAACAAGCCACGTCAGATTCTTCCTTGCACTCCTAAAGCCATTCGCCGCCCGATCGTCTTGTCCAAGCCGTGCGTTTCAGCAGACATACACCGGACTAGCTCGAAGCTGCCCGGGATACACAGCCCGCAGGCAATACCGTCACCCATCGTGAACACATGCTGCCGGCGAACCCGCTGAACTAGTGACACCCGATGTCACCCATGCAGCT
This sequence comes from Candidatus Acidiferrales bacterium, assembly GCA_036279175.1. Classification (GTDB taxonomy): domain Bacteria; phylum Acidobacteriota; class Terriglobia; order Acidiferrales; family UBA7541; genus Palsa-295. The sequence continues at coordinate 22,981 of DASUJR010000172.1, forward strand.
CACCTCGTTAGAAGTGAGGTCGTTCCGGTCGCCGCAGGCCTTTCCTCCGAACTGGTGCGAACGAATAATGCGCTCACGTTGTCTGCATAAACCCGTTTCCAATCAGGTGAGGCCAGCAGCGCCGTCGCCAGCGGCTCATCCCGCTTAATCAAACAGGATTGGATTTGATACCGGCGCAAAGCGTCGAGGCCACCCGGTTTCAGGTCGACGAGCCGCATGTAATCCGCAAAAACACCTCCGCGTTCGAACAGGTCTCCACGTCCGTCGATGAATGTCTTATATCCCGCATCAACGAGATAGCCCCCGAAGTTGTAGTTATCAAACATCGGGCCGGGCACTGGGTGCTGCCGCAGATACTCGACCGCATGGACGGGAAACCTCTCCGCCATACTCGCCGTTAGTGCCGTTCGCGTAGGGAAATAATGCAGCATAGCCGCCACGACTCCGACCATCAAGAACGCGTTCAGCAAATGCTTATCTTTCTCGCGATGATAGGCGTGGAGCCAGCGCGCCGCGACCGTAGCCAGCAGCGGAACAGTGAACGGGACAAACACCAGGACGAACCGCCTGTGCACGCATGCCAGCGCCACTGAACCGACGAAAAGTATCAGCTCTTCAATCCGCCACCTGAAATCGAACACCATCTGCAACAGGAAAAACCCGAGAACGATCGCGAGGAACATCTTGGCGCCCGCCGTTTGAAACGGCATCGACTGCCATTCCTGAATATTCGCCACGTTCAAGGGCTGCAGAAAGGCCATGTTGAATGGATACGCAGCCAGGCGTGTCCCATATGGTGTGATCGGCAGCACGGCCGTACAAAGAAGAAAAGCCAGCGACAACGATCGCCGCTCCTTTGGCGTCCACCGCTTGGCTTCGATCCCGCCCTTGCGGAATTCCACCAGCCCGGAAATCCAGTACAGAAAAATCACGCCGAGTCCCACAATGAACGATCCATGGGCGTTCACCCACGCCAGCATCAGCACGGGCAAGGTCCACACTGCCCATTGTTTTCCCTGGCGGAAAAGCTCCAGCGCAATCAGCGTGAGAACCAGAAATAAATAGCCGAGCATTTGGGGCCGAAGCGTAAACGATGGAGTCGCCAGCGGGAGCAGAAGCGCTGCGGCCAGGAATCCTGCTTTCGACTTTCCCGATCGCAACGTCCCGAATACATAAAGCGCGATCATTATGGCCGCGCCCAAGGCAATCAGCAGAAAGTCCAGCCCCCGCACGCCGCCAATCCGCGAAACCCAGCCAATCAGGACCTCGCCGCCCCACTCGTATGCGATCCACGGCTGTCCATGCACCGTGAACGACCAAGGATCGGTCGTCGGCAAATGATGCGTCGCTAGAATCAGCTGGCCCGTCTTGGCGTGCCACCACAAATCGGGATCGACGAGAAATTCTCGGCCAAAGTA
>DASUJR010000173.1:0-13914 GCA_036279175.1 Candidatus Acidiferrales bacterium
ACGTTGTAGACGCGTTCGATATCGAATACGCCGGGAATCCGCTTCACGCCGCCGATGATTCGCTCGAGTTGTTTTCGATCCGCCACATCGATCGCCACTTCAATTCGAGCCCGCAGGCCGTCCGCACCCCCGCTCTCGAACGTGCGGATATTCGCTCCCGCGTCGCTGATAACAGCTGTGATCGCGGCAATCATCCCCGGGCGGTCTTCCGTGAAAATGCGCAGCCGAACGGAGAACGTCGCTTGCGTCGCATCCGCCCATTGGACTGGGATGCGCCGCTCGGCCTCATACAGCAGGTTTTCGACATTTGGGCACGTCTTGCTGTGAACCGCGATGCCGCGCCCACGTGTTACGTAGCCGACGATATCGTCTCCCGGAATCGGATTGCAGCACTTCGACCGATAGACCATCAGATCGTCGTGCCCGCGAACCAGAATCGCGGCTTCGTGCATCCCGAGCATCCGTTTTACAGTCGAAACGATCTTAGGCTGCGCGGTGTCGTCGCCGGGCCCTGCGATTTCTGTTCCCGTCGCTTTCGACAGCACCTGCCGCGCCGACCATTTTCCGTAGCCGAGTTCCGCGAACAAATCCTCCGCTCGACCACACCCGTATTCCGACGCAACGCGCTGCCAGGCTTCCGTCGTAATCTTCTTCATGTTGACGCCGGCATGACGCGCCTCTTTCTCCAGCAGCCGGCGGCCGACGTCTTTCGCCTCTTCGCGCTCGTGAAGATTGATCCACTGCCGCACTTTGCTGCGCGCGCGCGACGTGTGCACGAACGACAGCCAGTCGCGCGACGGGCCGTGCCCCTTCTGCGTGATAACCTCGACCACGTCGCCATTGCTCAGCGTGTGCCGCAATGGCACCATCGCGCCGTTCACTTTTGCCCCCGCGCATTGATGCCCAACTTCCGTGTGAACCGCGTACGCAAAATCGACAGGTGTTGCGCCCCGCGGCAGCACCACCACCCGCCCCTTCGGCGTGAAGGTGTAAACCTCTTCCGGATACAGATCGACGCGCAGAGTCGAAAGAAATTCGCTCGGCTCCTGCATGTCTTGCACCCACTCGATCAGTTGGCGCATCCAGACGATCCTCTGATCGTCGGCGGAACTTTGGCCTAAACCGTCCTTGTATTTCCAGTGCGCGGCGACACCTTGCTCGGCGATGCGGTGCATCTCTTGCGTGCGGATCTGCACTTCGAACGGTTGCCCCGTATGAATCAAAGTCGTGTGCAGCGACTGATACAGGTTCGGCCGCGGCATGGCGATGTAGTCCTTGAAACGGCCCGGGACCGGCCGCCAGATCTGGTGAATCACGCCGAGCGCTGCGTAGCAGTTCTTGATCGTGTCGGTAACCACGCGAATTGCAAGCAAGTCGTAAACTTGATCGAGAGTTCGCTGCTGTTTCTGAATTTTCAGGTGCAACGAATACAGGCGCTTAACGCGTCCTTGCACTTCCGCGGGAATCCCGCTTTCGATCATGTTGTCGCGGATGTTTTCCTGCACTTCTTGCAGGAAACGCTGGAAGGGACTGCGCTTCGATTCGATTTTCTTTTGCAGCTCGAAAAACGCCTCGGGTTCCAGATAGCGAAACGACAAATCTTCCAGCTCGCCCCGGATCAGGCCCATGCCGAGGCGGTTTGCCACCGGAGCGTAGATGTCGAGCGTCTCGCGCGCGATGCGCTGCTGGCGTTCGTGGTCCAGGTATTCGAGCGTGCGCATGTTGTGCAAGCGGTCCGCAAGCTTCACCATAACCACGCGAACGTCGTTGACCATCGCCAGAAGCATCTTGCGCACGTTTTCTGCCTGCCGTGCTTCCGGCGCCAGCAAATCCAGGCGGCTGATCTTCGTCGCCCCTTCGACCAGGCGCTCAACGTCCGCGCCAAACTCTTTCGAAATTTCCTCGAGAGGAATTTTCGTGTCTTCCACCACATCGTGCAGAAGAGCCGCGCACAGCGACGTTACATCCAGCTTCATGTCCGCAAGAAGGTGGGCCACTTCCACCGGATGCGAAAGGAACGGCTCCCCCGAGACGCGCGTTTGCGTCTTGTGCTGTTCGGCGGCGAAGTCGTAGGCGCGACGCAGCAGATCCAGATCGTCGCCCGGGCGGTTGCGGCGCACCTTGTCCAGCAGCTCGACAAATCGCAGGTCAACGCCGCGCCGGGCCTCGGGCCAGACCGAAGGATTTGTGCCTGAACTCATGTTTCGTTAATTCTACGCTTCGTTCGGGCAAAAGCCGAAAGAAGCAACTACAGACAACCTGGAAAGCGCCCACCGCGGGGAAAAATGGCACCACGTCAGACCCGTTCGCGCCGGCTCGGAATTGTATCTCGAACGAATGAGAGGATTTAGAGCGATTCCCCGCGTCTCTACAAGCACATCCGGCGTTCCGTAGGCTAGCGTCCTACGCGACCTCGGGTCTCTTATTTGCCCTTCGCCACCGGATAACCGGCTTGCACCCAGTCGTGGGCGAAATCGTGCGGCAGCACTAACACCTTCAAATGCGTGAAACCCATCGCGCGAAGAGCCTCGAACGCCGGCCGGATATTCGGGCAATGCGCAAGCGGACAACAGCCGCAATACACGACCAAGTCGGTAGACCGAGGAAGCGGCTCAGCGAATTTTTTCAGGTCGGCCAGTCCCTTTGCCTCCAGTGCCGGACCGTGAAACGAAGCGCCCGGAACGTGCGCGCCTTCAAACAATGTATGGAACCCAACGCAGACGATCGCGGGACGCGGGCCGTGCTCGGACACTTTTTTAGCCAGCGCGGCGGGTTCAATCGTTTCGTCAGAAGTCCAGGGGGCAGCGGAATCGTGAGACGGCGCGGATTGGCTTGCTCGGCTGGTCAAGGCGGGGAGCACAAGCAGACAAACTATGCCGGCGATCGCAGTGATCGAAAACACCACAATTCCTTTTCTTTGCAAACGATGATTTGCCACAGAGCCTCGCAAGCGCGAAGGTCACCCTCGCTGTTCTCAACGACATGCATTTTACTCGTTCGTCCGCTGATTCGTCCTGTCCTAAGACCTGCTGATCTTCGAGTGCTTCACTTTCTCGTTCGCTTCAGCTTCATGTATTCTTGTGAACCTATGCTCGATCTCGGCTACGTCCGCGAACACCTCGACGTGATCGAAAAAATGATGCGCGATCGCAGCGTGTCGCTCGATCTCGACTATTTTCGCCGAGTTGATGCGGAGCGCCGGCAGTGCATCACGTCCGTCGAGCGTTTGAAGGCCGACCGCAACAAAGCCAGTGAGGAGATCGCGCGGTTGAAGAAATCCGGCCAGGATGCTGCGCCGATCCTCGCGCGCATGAAGGAAGTTTCCGAGCAGATCAAACGCGATGACGAACGCGTCGCTGAGTTGGATGGACAGCTGAAGGATTTTCTGCTCACCGTTCCCAACGTTCCACACGCCAGCGTGCCGGTGGGCAAAGGCGCGACCGGCAACGTCGAAGTCCGCCGCTGGCCCGATCCCTGGAAAGTGCCAAAGTTCGATTTTCAGCCGCGACCGCACTACGAACTCGGAGAACGGCTCGGGATTCTCGATTTCGAATCGGCGGTGAAGATCGCCGCCGCGCGCTTTGCGGTTTACAAAGGCCTCGGGGCGCGCCTCGAACGTGCGATCGCCAATTTCTTCCTGGATCAGCACACGCGTCCCGAGCCATCGGGACATGGCTACATGGAAATTTTGCCGCCTTTCATTGTGAATACAGCTTCGCTCACCGGCGTCGGCCAGTTGCCGAAGTTCGCCGCCGACATGTTCCATCTGGAAGGCACGGACTTGTGGCTGACTCCGACGTCGGAAGTCGAATTGACCAGCCTGCACCGCGATGAAACGCTCGATGTGGACGAACTGCCGCTCAAGGTTTGCGCCTGGACCGCGTGCTTTCGTTCCGAAGCGGGCGCCGCTGGTAAAGATACGCGCGGCATCAAGCGCCAGCACCAGTTTCAGAAAGTCGAGATGTTCAAATTCACGCGCCCGGAACAGAGCTATGACGAGCTTGAGTCGCTCGTGCGCAACGCCGAGGACTTGCTGCAAAAACTTGGCCTGCCCTATCGCGTCGTCCTGCTCTGCACCGGCGACATGGGATTCGCATCCGCGAAGACGTACGACATCGAGGTCTGGCTCCCGTCGGCAAACGAATTCATGGAGATTTCCTCCTGCTCGAATACCGAAGCTTTTCAAGCGCGGCGTTCCGGCATTCGATTCAAGCCGAAAGGCGGCAAAAGCGAATTCGTTCATACCCTCAACGGATCAGGACTCGCGGTGGGCCGCACATGGATCGCTATCGCTGAAAATTATCAGCAGCCCGATGGCTCGATCGTCATTCCCGAAGCTCTTCGTTCCTACATGGGTGTCGATAAGATCGAGCCGCCCAAACCAACCATTTAGCGTCACGAACTCTCCAAAAAAGCGGGCCTAAAGCCTGTCAGGTTCCGCGTCTATTGCGGAACTTTTCCCAGGCATATCAGGAATCCCCTGACCGCCGTACAGGTCGATGCCCTGGCAACTGCAGGGAATCTCGGTCTGACACGATAAGATGGTCGGTCTAAACTGATAGCGTGAAAAGCGGATCCGTACATTTGCCGTGAAAGGCCGACTCGTGCATTCGCGGAACGCACTGCGCCCGGAAACGGAAATCCTGCGGCTGGGCGCGCGCCCATTGGCTTGGATCAGCCTGGGTGTGCTGCTTTGCGCTGTTCCTGCTCCGGCGCAATCGCAACAGGCGCCCACGAGCGCCTCCCCGGCAGTTTCTGCCGCCGCTCAGATCAACGGCCAGACCCAGCCACAGCCAGCCACCGGCAGCATCACCGGAACGATCGTCGATCAAACGGGCACCGCACTTTCGGGTGCGCATCTCGTTCTCACGCGAGACGACAATTCCGCCGGCCACGTAGCCACCTCCGACGAGGCGGGCCAATTCTTCTTCGTCAACGTCGCGCCTGGCTCGTTTCGGCTCACTGTCTCCGCGCGCGGCTTCGTCACGCAGACGGTCTCTGGAACCGTGCGTGCCGGTGAATCGTATGCTGTCCCTGCCATTTCGCTCGCCGTAGCCGGCGTTACCACACAAGTGAAAGTGATGCCCACGGCTCAGATAGCGGAAGGTCAAATTAAACAGCAGGAGAAGCAACGCGTGCTCGGCGTGCCCAACTTCTATGTCAGCTACGTTAGCGACGCTGCGCCACTCAACATGCAACAAAAATTCCAATTGGCGTGGCACTCCAGCATCGATCCTGTCACGTTCGGGATAGTGGCAGGCACGGCAGGAATCCAACAGGCGTTCAATCAATATAGCGACTATGGACAGGGCGGCGAGGGATACGGAAAGCGGTTCGGAGCAGCCTACGGAGATGTGGCCATAAGCACATTCCTGGGCGGGGCCGTGCTGCCATCGTTGTTCAAACAGGATCCGCGCTTCTTCTTCAAAGAGGACGGCACAAAAAAACAGCGAATCCTATACGCCATTGCGGCGTCCATCATGTGTAAAAGCGACAGCGGACACTGGGAGCCGAATTATTCCGGGCTTCTGGGAAGTCTCGCGGCTGGCGGAATTTCCAATCTTTACTATCCAAACCAAGACCGCAGCGATCTGGCCGTAACGTTCGAGGGCACCGCAATCGGCATCGGCGCTACCGCCGGAGAAAACATCTTGCAGGAATTTGTGGTGCCGAAATTTACGCGGAAGAAGGGCCCGAAGCCCAATCCGGTGCCCACCATGGACGGAGATTCGACGCAGGACTGATCGTAGGGCAGAAGACGCGGCAGGGCGCAGGCCGATGCCCGCGCCCGGATCCGCGCTGCATCCTTGTTACATCGACATCGAAGCTTCTTTAACGCTGTCGACGTGAAGCATGCCGGCCTTCGTTTTGTAACCCGTCACGCTCACTTCATGACCAAGATCGGCATCCGTAATTGCCTTCTGGTTGCTGATCTTGTCCACCGCTTTCGTCTTCGAATCGACGAAAACATACTTCGCGCCCATTTTGACGCACTTCGTAGTGCAGGCTTTGTGACTGGCGCTCATACCCTTCGCGCCACAGTTGCTGTCGCTGATCCAGCCGGTGTAGGTCATTGCTTTGGCTGTTTCGTTCCCGCTCGCGCGGGTCGGTACGGCCAAGCAGAGCGTGGCGAATAGCATTGCAAACAAGCCAACAGTCGTGAAGGCTTTCTTCATGGTCACGTCCTTTCGTGAGGAAATGTTGAACCCTTACCGCCGGCCCCGAACCGGCAGTCTCTTGCGAGATACCTTGCTTCTGCACCGGCTTCGCGCGTAACTCGCCCCCGCTGTCTCCCGAGTGGCGACGCCAAACAAAGCCAGCGGCATACGGCACCAGCCGCGATTCCGAATTGTAACGCACTTATGGCCCTTGCGACACAACTAGCAGGTTGGGCTCCTCATTCGCGTCCATGGCTCTCCTAATCCCGCTGTCGCCAGCGGCCGTGCAACCGAAACTGCAACTGCCTCAGGCAAGCGTACGTTCAGCCGCGGCAGTCCGCCGAGCCGGCCAACTCACGGGAGCGATCCGGCCCACTACAAACAGCCATGCGAGCGACCCGACCACAGTCAGACATCCAAGTACCGCCACAGCCCAAATGAAATTTCCCGTGATGTCGACGAGAAAACCGGTAAGCGCCGGCGCGATGATCCCCGCCAGGTTCCCCGCGAAATTTTGAGCCCCCATCCACTGTCCCGCGGCGCTGGGGCCCGCAAGAGTCTGCGCACCGGCGAATAGAAGCGGATTCGCTATGCCGTAAAGGGCGCCCGCTGCGATCAGCAGCACGACCGAAAGCCCGGACGGCACGATCATCGCGGCCATCAGCGACACGCCTGAACCAGTCAGTCCGACGATGAACATCAATTTGCGAACGCCCGACCCTGATGGACCGCTCTCCACCCAGTGATCGGAAAGCCAGCCCGACAGCGCGGAAGAAAGCGCGGACATCAGAAACACCATGCCGCCGATCTTTGCCATGCCTTCCATCGAAAAGTGGCGCTGGCGCACGAGGTAGTAGGGAAGCCATGTCAGTAGGAAGTAAGTTAGGTAATTGCAAGCGAAGTGCGCGATGCAGGCGCCGCTGAACGACCGGTCGCGGAGAATAGTGGTCAATGGAGGCGGCTCTCGGTCGTCGATCCGACTGCTGCCTGCTTCAAGTCGGGTCGGCCCAGCGCCAGCCGTCTCAAGCCGCGCATCGTTTTGTGATTGGGACGCCGTGCTCGCATCAGAAATCGGCGTGGTACGCAGTGGCCGCGAATAAATCACCCAGGGAATTACCCATGCCAGGCTGATCAGGCCGAGAACGATGAAGAATGGACGCCATCCAAAGTCCGCCATCAGGATCCCCCCGGCAAACGTGGCGACGGCCGGTCCGGTAAACTGGCCCGCGGCAATTGCGCCGTTGCCAAGGCCGCGATGACGAACCGAAAAATCACGCGCCAGAATCTTCGCGTACGAAGGGTAGGCGACCGCTTCACCCACCCCTAGCACGAGCCGCACGACCAGCAGGGCCGCGAACCCGTGCATTAGCCCTGTGATGCTGGTCGCGCACGACCAGATGAAAAATCCGAAAGCCAGCACCTTCGTCACATCGAGCCGGTCGATCAGCCAGCCGGAAGGGATCTGGAACGCGGTGTAGCTCCAAAAAAACGCCGACAGCAAGATGCCCAGTTCCGAGGGCGAGAGCCGAAGCTCATCCTTCAGCAGAGGCGCCGCCACCGACAGATTGCCTCGATCGATATAGTTGATGAAGATCGACAGCGTCAGCAGGATCAGAACGGCCCGCAGCGTTGGCGACAATTTTTCGGAATGGGGATCGTTATGCAACGGGATTCCGGCTTCTTCGCTGGCCGCGGATGGTAACACAGTGCCACAGTGCCGGAAGGCAGAAGTCCGGCGTTATCGGTTGCAAGTGCGAGCCTGAAACGGCGATAGCGCAAATTCGCGCGCGTTTCGTCGCGAAGAACTATCATGTTCCCATGCAGGCAACGCTGGAAGTCAGCGAACTAACCGTCGAACTGCCCACCACGACGGGCTGGGTGCGGCCCGTTAACGGCGTCTCGTTCGCTCTCGGCCGCGGCGAATCGCTGGGCATCGTCGGCGAATCCGGCTCCGGCAAGACGATGCTCTCGCTCTCGCTGATGGGCCTTACTCCGCCCGGCGCCCGAATAAAAGGCTGCGCGCAGCTGCACGCGGCGGCGCCCGCAAGCGTTAATTCCCACGGGAACGGCACGACTGCGCAGGATCGCACGGTTGATCTCGTCACCGCATCTCCTGGCGAAATGCGCGCGATCCGCGGCGGTCAGATTGGAATGATTTTTCAGGAGCCGATGACGGCGCTCGATCCTGTGCTTCGAATTGGCGACCAGATTGAAGAGGCGATCCGCGTGCACACTTCGGGGATTTCGCGCGCGGAAACGCGCCAGCGAGCCATCCATGCGCTCGAGCGGGCCGCTGTCCCGGAAGCAGCTCGCCGCGCGCATCAATATCCCCATGAACTTTCGGGAGGCCTGCGCCAGCGTGCGCTGATCGCCATGGCCCTTGCGGCAGGCCCCGGCGTGCTCATCGCCGACGAGCCCACGACCGCGCTCGACGTTACGGTGCAGTCACAGATTTTGCAGCTCCTGGCCGAACTCCAGCGCGAACTCCGTCTCTCCCTCATTTTCATTACGCACGATCTCGGCGTCGTCGCGCAAGTCGCCGAACGCGTGCTGGTGATGTATGCGGGCCGTGTCGTCGAGCAAGGTGCGACACGCGATGTGCTTCGCAATCCGCGCCACCCGTACACAGAAGGTTTGCTGCGCGCCGCGCCTCGCTTGCAAAAAGCGAAAATCTCGCCGATTCCCGGCTCTGTGCCGGCGCTGGATGCTCTGCCGCGCGGATGCTCGTTTGGTCCGCGTTGCGAGCGGCATATCTCCGATTGCGATGCTGCCGTCCCGGAATTTCGTCCGGTTGACGACCGCCACCAGGCGCGTTGTATTCTGGCGGGCTGATTCTCACTGCACAATTTCAAATGCTCACATGAATACGGACGACCGGCAGCAATCGGAACTGGTTCGCGACAGGTTCACCCGCACCGCGCAGGTCTTTGGCGACTTTGCCGTCAAGGAGCGCGTCCGCGAAGCCGAACTGCTCGCCCGATTAACTCGCGCGGGCTCGGGCGATTGCGCGATCGATCTCGCGTGCGGTCCGGGAACGCTTGCGCTGCGATTCGCGAGGCATGTCCGTTGGATCGCGGCAGTCGACTTCACGCCCGCGATTTTGGGTCGCGCCCGAGCCTCGGCGGAAAAGGAAGACATTCGCAACCTCGCTGTCGTTCTCGGCGACGCGCGGCAACTGCCGTTCGCGGACGCGTCGATCAACGTCGCGGTCACCAGCTACAGCCTCCATCACATCCTTGACCCTCAGCGCGTGATCGACGAGATGGCGCGAGTTCTGGTGAAAGGCGGGCGTGCCGGCGTCCTCGAAATGATTGTGCCGGAAGACGCGGCCGCCGCGGACTTGCGCAATCGGATCGAAGTTGCGCGCGACCCATCGCACGCCCGCGCGATGCCGGCTTCCGAACTCGCGGCGATGCTGCGCGCCTCGGGATTGCGCGTCACAGTCTCGCAGGAAGATTCGAAGGCGAGGTCGTTCGATCACTGGCTCAGCGTCGCAGGATGGAAGCGCGGCGACGCGGCATACGAAGAGACGCGAGCATTGCTCGAGAAATCCATCCGCGACGGCAAGGACTCCGGCTTTTACCCGAAGCTCTTGCCGCCCGAATCTCCCGAATCCCCCGATGCACGCGGCAGTGATGCACGCGCCAGCGACGCACGCGGCGACATCGAACTTCGCCAATCTTCCGTCTTCGTCGTCGGCGAAAAGCCCTAGCATTGCACGCGTCGCCGTTGCCGTCGCCGTTTCTTTGCCGTTGCTTTGCCGTTGCATTTCCTGTAGCTCACCTCGCCAGAGGTGAGGCTCTGCGCTCTTCTATTGTCGGATTTCAGTCCTGCGGCAAGCCGCGCTTCTGAAGAGCAGGGTGGAACGATTCTACGCCGTGCGCTGTACCGTTGCCGGCATTCGCTGTCCGCAATGCGGGCAATTCGACCAATTCGGATCGGCTGGTTTGCCGCAGTTTGGGCATGTCGGCTGAAGCGAAGTCCCGCAATGCGGACAGAACGGAAAGTTGGATTTCACCACGTTCCCGCATGCGGGACACGGCTTCGGCAGCGGATCGCGCAGAATGAAGTACAAGATGATCCCGATCGCATACGGAATGAAGATCGCGAGCAGCGTCCACATCACCGCGCGCATCTTGCGTCGCTTCGCGTCTCCGTAGACGTACCCGATCAGCGCAACCAACGCCACCGCGAACAGGAAAATTCCGAAGACGAATAGCGCTTGTCCCCACCGCGGCCATTTGCTCATGTCCGGATCGGTGGGAACCGCGAAGAAGAACAGCGGCAGCGTGAAGCACGCATAGATGAACCAGCCGACGATCCATGCCGGCATTGGAATCACGCGCAACTCTTTCATGAAGCGGCTCATGCCAGCCTCCTTTCCCGGCGCTGATGCAGCGCCAGCATCACTGCCGCCACGCCTCCCGCAACCCATGCCAGCGCCGTGAATGCGGCGAAATTGATCCACGCGCGCCCGAACTGCGGGCCCAGCAAACTTCCGAAGTCGCCGCTGACGAAGTGGAAGACGGGCCAGCTCGCGGCAGTCAATAGCCACGCAAACGCCACCACAAAAATCATCACGCGGCGGTTCCAGTCATGTTCGGCTTGCGCCGCCAGTTTCTCTTCGGCCTTCGCCAGCGTGATTCGCACCAGTTGCGTCGAAGGCTGCGGCGTCGGCAACCGGCAGATATCCATTGCAATCGACCGCCACGCATCCAGCTCGTTCGCGCAGTCGGCGCACCGCCGCAGATGCTCCGCCACCTGCTCCTCTTCCGTCCGCGTCAGAGCGCCCGCCGCGGCCAGCGCCAGCAATTCTCGAATTTTGTCGTGCTCGCTCATTGCCATGCCGCTCCCGGATACCGTGCTTCCAGCGCCTGCCGCAGTTGTTCGAGCGACCGCCGCAGCCGCGTCTTCACCGTCGAAAGCGGCGCTCCTGTCACCTGCGCGATCTCTTCCACCTTCATTTCTTCCTCGAACCGCAGCACAAGAACCTCGCGATAAATCAGCGGCAGCCCGGCCATCGCCGTTCCGATCTGGGTTCGGCGTTCCGCCGCCAGCGCCCGGTCGAAGGGCGCCCTTTCATCCGACGGAATCCGGTCCGCCGCCGTTTCTCCGCGCTCGCTGTCCGCCAGCGGCTCGTCCAGGCTCTGCGGACGAATCCGTCGCAAATGATCGATCGCCAGATTCCGCGCCAGCGTGAATAGCCACGCGTCGAAGTTCCGGTTCGCATCGAACGACCGGATTTTCTCCGCCACTTTCAGCCATGTTTGCTGGAACAGGTCTTCCGCCTCGGCCGGCTGCCGCACCATCCGCAGCAGGTACCGATACAGCCGGTTCTGGTATCGCGCAATCAGTTCCGAGAGGGCGTTCACGTCCCCTCGGCGAAGCCGGGCCACATCCGTATCCACGGCCACTAGCCCCTCCAGCCCCTCTAGGTGGTCGATCCCTTCTAGCCGCGCAAGCCGCTCCAGCCCCTTCAGCCGCGCTGGTCTCCCAAGCCCCGTCATCCCCGACAATGTCGCGGTCGCGCCCATCATACCCGTTATACGTACCACCCCCCGAAAAGGACGCAGTCCAACTGTGGAGCGGGTTCCCCCTACACCCGCCGGGGGGCGAACAACGCGCTTGACGGCTATCATGGCCTTGCTGTCTTATACTGACGTCGTCCACTCTAATGGCGACCTAAAACTATGCATTCGACCGTTCGCGCCGAACCCACCGAACAAACAGCGTCCAAATCCGACACCAATCTCTCGGACTTCGTCCCTAAAGAACTGCAGAACCTGTCTGACCCGCAGACCGCCATCCCTCGCCTCGCCAAGGACGAGCGAGTCATTCGTTCGATCGAAGACGCCATCCACACGATCCCTACTGTCCATCATCTTTCCCGGGGTGACGCGCGCGATCTATCAAAGCTGCCCGACGAAAGCGTCCACCTGGTTCTCACGTCTCCACCGTACTGGACGCTGAAAGAATACCGGCATTCTCCCGCACAGCTTGGTCACGTTGAGGACTATGAGGAATTTTTGACCGAACTGGATCGAGTTTGGCAACACTGCTTCCGCCTCCTGGTGCCCGGTGGGCGTCTGATCTGCGTTGTGGGCGACGTTTGCCTTTCCCGGCGCGAAAACGGCGGCAGGCATACGGTCGTTCCGCTGCACGCCTCAATACAGGAGCACTGCCGGAAAATTGGCTTCGACAACCTCGCGCCCATTATTTGGCATAAGATCTCGAACGCGGCGTACGAGGTCGAGGGCGGGTCGGGGTTTTTGGGAAAACCTTATGAGCCGAACGCCGTCATCAAGAACGATATCGAATTCATATTAATGGAGCGCAAGCCTGGCGGGTACCGAACGCCGGATATTTCATGCAAAGTACTCAGCCTTATCTCCGCCGAAAACCACAAACGCTGGTTTCAGCAGATTTGGACCGGCCTGACCGGAGCTTCGACTAAACATCACCCGGCACCCTACCCTGTAGAGCTTGCCGAGCGCCTCGTGCGCATGTTCAGTTTTGCTGGCGACACGGTTCTCGACCCATTCTTGGGGACCGGGACAACGACGGTCGCGGCTGCCAAGTGGGGCCGCAACAGCATCGGGTTCGAGGTCGACAAGCACTACTTGGAACTCGCCAACGCGCGAATCCGCCAAGAGACTTTGTCGCTCTTCAGCGTTGCCACGATACACGTCTGTGATTCCGAATAGCCTGCTGCATGGCCCTTACTCCCGAACTCGAGAAGGCGCTCCGCGACGCAGTCAAGCACTTCTGGAAAACTCGCTCGAGTCAGTCGAAGAACCAGGGTGGGAAAACAGGTTTGCGCGACTCAGGTGCAAGGACCGCCGTCACTGGCGGCCGGCAGATGGACGGCTTCATCTCGCTCGTACGCGAGTTCCTCTGCGACAAAGGCCTCCCACAATCGCACGTCCATTGCGCCAAGCGCATCGAGTTGCCAGGTTGGTACCGTCCAGAGAAACAGTGGGATCTGCTAATCGTCGAAAACGGACAGTTCATGGCCGGGATCGAATTCAAATCGCAAGTCGGTTCGTTCGGGAACAATTACAACAACCGAACCGAAGAAGCGCTAGGCAGCGCCACTGACCTGTGGGCTGCGTATCGAGAGGGCGCCTTTAAGCCATCAGCGCGCCCGTGGCTCGGTTACATGATGCTTCTCGAAGAAGCCCCCGGCTCAGTCAATCCAGTTCGAGCGCAGGAGCCGCACTTCAAGGTTTTCCCTGAATTCAAGAACGCGTCTTACGCGAAGCGGTACGAAATCCTATTAACCAAGCTCGTGCGCGAAAGGCTGTATGATTCGGCTTGCTTCCTGATGTCCGACGCCAAAGGCGGTCTGAAGGGAAGGTATAAGGAACCGGCCCCCGAACTCAATTTCGAAAAATTCATCGCCTCCTTGCTCGCCAAAGCCCTTTCCGTCGCCAAAACGACCAAATAAGACCAATTTTGCATTCCAGCGGCTAGGCCTCGCTCCCGTGATTCGGCGCCTCGTCCTCGGATCACGGTAAGACCATAACCTAGCCGTCAGAGGAGCGTCGCGATTCCATGATCGCTCGTGGCCACGACAGGGGCTTCCACAGCAGTTTCAAAATGGAACGCCGACACTGGTTCTAGTACCGTTGTTAGCTATTGACAAGATGTAAAATATGTGCTATCCTTCCCCGTTTCCATGTTCGCCAGAATCGACAACACGGTGACCGCAACACAGACGGGTCCAGTCGCGGCCACGAGCAACAAGACTCCTCAG
>DASUJR010000174.1:0-2702 GCA_036279175.1 Candidatus Acidiferrales bacterium
CCGGAGTACGTTGAGAACACCTCCGAATTCAATAATGTCAAAGCCCGGCTGATGGCTTTACACGACCGCCGGAAAGTGGACAATCAGGATTCCAACCGGCCCCGTCTGCGCCGTAACCCAGGCTCGGCGACCGAACCCGGCAATACCAAGAAAGACGACGACGACCGGCCCACGCTGAAGCGCCGTCCTCAGGACTAAACTACTTTCGCCAACCTGCTAACATGAAATGCGGGTATGGCGAAGCTTATCACAGTCACTTGCCCGTGCTGCCAGGCGGAACTGCATATTGATCCGCAGACGCAGGCCGTAATCCGGCACAAAGAGCACGTAAAACCTCCTACGCTCGCCGACATGGAGACCGCCGTCCAGCACTTCAAGGGCGCCGCGGAGCGCCGCGAAGGCGCATTTCAGAAGTCGGTGGAGCAGCACAAGTCGCACCAGGATGTTCTGAGCAAGAAGTTCGACGAGATGCTCAAGCTGGCCAAGGAAAATCCGGACGAGCCTCCGCCCAAGCGCGACATCGACTTCGACTAGCTCCGCCCGGAATGCCCACGATCGTCAGGATTAAAGTCAGCAGGCCCAAAACCGCCGCGGCCCGCGCCGCCCGCGTCAAGGCGATTCTCGCCAAGCTCGATCAGATGTATCCCGGCGCGACCTGCGCGTTGCATCACGAGAACCCCTGGCAGCTTCTGGCCGCGACGATTCTTTCGGCGCAGTGTACGGATAAGCGGGTCAACGAAGTCACCCCGGGGCTGTTCCGCAAATATCCCACGATCCGCGATTTCGCCAATACCAAGCAGGACGAATTGGCTCAGGACATCCGCTCAACGGGTTTCTTCAACAATAAAGCGAAATCCCTGATCGGAGCCGCGCGGAAAATCCAGACGGATTTCGGAGGCGAGGTGCCGAGGGACATGGACCAGCTCCTCACGGTACCCGGAGCGGCGCGCAAGACTGCCAACGTCGTCCTGGGCACCGCGTTCGGAATCGCCTCAGGCGTCGTGGTGGACACGCACATGCAGCGCGTCGCCCGCCGCCTCGATCTAACGAAGGAAACCGAGCCTGTGAAAATCGAGAAGGATCTGATGAAGATCATCCCGAAAGAGAAGTGGATTCTCTTCGCCCACCAGATCATCCACCACGGCCGGGCCTTGTGCATCGCCCGCAATCCCCGCTGCGCCCAATGCGGCTTGAACCCGCTCTGCTACGCCCCGGATAAGACGGCGTAGCGCAGTCCCAATCCGGTCATCTCGAGATTCGAACGGAGCCGGGACGGACGACGACGAAGGCTCCGTAAATTTCGGAGCCAAACTGAGTCACGAGCTGCGACACAGCCGCAGCCAGCGAATTTCTGGAAGATGCGGGAAATCGGATGAGCACCACACCTGGATTCTGCGCGTGAGCCGCAAAAGCGAGCCAGCCGAAGTCCTTGTCCTCGGTCAGCAGAATTCGATTATCACGATGGGCCATTTCCATGAGTTCCCGATCTACCGATTGCTACTGGAACTCGCCGGCGGCGAGCACATCGTGGCCCTCAGAGCGTAATCGGCGCGCTACCGCAAAGTCGCAGATCTCGTCAGCGAGGAAGCGCATGACCAGCGCCAGTCCTTAGGTCAAGCTATAAACAGTTTCGTGGGAGATCGTATCGGCAGCGCGTAAGCCAGGCAAGCCCGGATGTCTTCTTCGGTGATGCGCGGATACGCATCCAGCAGATCGGCAATAGTGGCGCCTTCTGCAAGCTTGCGCAAGAGTAGCTCGACCGGTATGCGCGTATTTCGAACTACAGGCTTGCCAAGCATCACGGCTGGATTGATCTCGATTCGGCTCGTCATCCGTCCAAATTTAAACAAACGCGCCGCGCAGAGCTGGACCTTGGCGGGGCAGGCGCTTGACATTGCCACCTTTTGAGCGGGAAGGCCGAAACGCAGGCGTGAACGATGCCCTACAGGAAGCCGATGCGCGGGAAAAAGCGTCGCGCATTGTAGCCGATTAATCTGAGGATAACCTTTGGATTTTCGTGTACAAGTTAATGATATGGCAACCAGAAGGACGTTTTCAACAAAAGTTAAAGTTTCACGTAAACAGCCCAAGTGCTTGAAACTTAACACGATGTCTATACGATTTTCGTTGCTTTTCCACAGGCTCGTGCGTCATAGCAACAGAGACGATATTTCTATGAGCAGTCGGCATCACATATGGACGGAGGAAGATCGTCGATACAAACGAGACCATTCCCTATGAGACCATTTTCGTTTCGGATGAACCGCTGACCGAGGCCGACATTGAGCGCGCGAAGGAATTGGCAAAGCAACTCGCCTAGCCGGGCATGGCGGATGACGATTGGTTCACCAGCAATGCTAGGGAAGTCAGATTCGAGCCGCTATTCGACGAACAGATTAAGCAGCTCGGGGTTGATCCGCAATGGTTTGATGACGCCATTGTTGGCCTGGACCTCGCGCTTGCAAAACACCCTGAGATTTTTCCGAAGGCTCCGGGCACTCCCTTTTCGTGCGCGAAGCTCATGGTCTACAAAAACGCTCCGCCCCTGCGAGCGTACTTCACCTATGACGCAACTACAGGTGAAGGTCATCTGTGTGAAGTTTACCGAATGAGAGATTTTAATTTGGCGCCGCTTCTTCGCTCACACGAGCGCAGGACAACGCGAGTAGTAAGGAACGGGCTACCCACTAATGAGTTTTGAG
>DASUJR010000175.1:0-6862 GCA_036279175.1 Candidatus Acidiferrales bacterium
GGGCGTGTTCCCGTTGCCGAGGGCGAATACCGGCTTTACGGCTCCTGTCGAGAAGAAGGTGGGATTGAAGGCGCCGGGTGGATCCCAACGGAACTCTTCCTGAACGTTCGCCTGAGTAAGCCAGTTATTGAAAACTCCGAATCCACCTCGAACGACCCAGTCACCGCTGCCCGTAGGATCCCAGGCAAATCCAGCCGTCGGACTGATGAGGTTGTTGACCGAATGATTGAGGGCGTTATGCGTAGCTTTCGCGAAGCCGTTGGCAACCTGGTCCTGGAATGTTGGGCCGGGCCCCAAATAGAAGTTCCCGAAGACCGTAGTCGGACTGTCCGACCACGGATTCCCCGAATCGTCATACCGAAGACCGAGCGTTAGCGTCAGATTCGGTTTCGCTTTCCAGGTATCTTGAGCGAAGACGCCCCAGGTCTGCGATGCCGCATTCCATGACCACAAGACCGGTTGCCCGGTCTGCGGATCGTATGTCGCGGGAACTTCGTTGAGAGGTGCATCTTGCACAAGAGTCGTTAAATCGGTGAAATTAAAACTTGGCGTTGACTTGGGGCCCTCGAACGGCTCAACGTCCTGCCCATACCATCCCTCGTAGCCGAACTTGAGTGTGTGCTGGCCGGTTATGTGCGTGAGAACGTCGCGCCAGTGGTAATTCTTCTGAATGAAATCGCCCTGCGCAAAGCCGACGCCGAAAGCCATGCCGCCGTCCGCATTGACGCCGGCGACGCTTACGTCGGGGACGCTGTAGACGGGAGCACCGCTACCCAACGTGCCCTCGACGCGGCTGACGCCGAAGGTGGCTTGATTGATCGTCGCCGGACCAAAGTCGTGCAGCCAGCTTCCCTGAAATGCGTATTCCCAGTTCTGGTTGTTACCGGGTGAAAACTCCGGGATCGCAGTCGGCTGACCGTAGCTCAACACGGTGCGATAGAAGCTGCCATATACGCGGTCATTCGTAAAATATTTGTCGATTCGGCCGAAATACTGCGTCCCGTTTCGTACGGCCGTTGTATTAAAGGCGCCGCTATCGATCATCGGTGTTGTGCATGGCAAGGATGCGCTGCCCACTGTGAATGAACCCGAACCCGGACAGGGGCCGAGATAAGGAGACGCATTTTGCGCCACCGTCACATTCGACAGATTCGCCGGAACGTACTTCGTGAGCAGTCCCGTTCCGATGGTGTTCGGAAAATTCGTTTGCGCCCAGGAAATGAATTGCGGGTCAGTAAAGGTGACTTCGCTTCCGGCCGATGACGCAGAACGCAGCGGCTCTACGTCGAAGAAGAAGAAAAACTGATGATGCGGGATAATCGGCCCGCCAATTCCTGCCGACATATTGTTGCTGTGAAACGGCGCGTATTTAGCCGGACTGAAGTTCGTCCGCGCAAACATGTTCTGATTGAAGAAATATTCGCTGGCGAACCCGTGGAATTGGTCTGTGCCGGACTTCGTGTTCATGATTACCTGGAGCCCGTCGGCGCGGCCATATTCCGCCGTGTACGTGTTCACCTGAATGCTCATCTCCTGGACCGAATCAGGGTTCGGGGTCAAGTTCAATACGCCCTGACGGATTCCGCTGGTGACGTCGAGGCCGTCTACTACCCACATGTTCGACATTTGGCCTTCGCCGTTGGCGCTGGCGTCCACTTGGGTTTCCGTCGAGTAATTGTCGACGCCCGAACCAGGCGTTCCTGTTGAACCAGGTTGGCCGCTTCCGGTCGTGCCCAAGCCGGTAACTCCGGGTGCCAGGATTGCGAGGGTCACCATATTCCGTCCTGCCACAGGCAATTGAGCCACGCCCTGATTTTCGAGAGTCATCTGGTTGCGCGTGTCTGCCGTGTTCAGCACCGGCGCTTCGCCCGTCACTTGGACAGTCGCCTCCACCCCTTTGACTGTCAGGGCGATCGGCACGTTCTTCGTCTGGTTCGTTTCCAGCGTCACGTTGATGAGTTCGCTCGCAAAACCTGAAGTATCGACGGTGACTTGGTAAGCCCCAGGGGCAAGGCTGACGAATTGGTAGTTTCCGGCCGAATCGGTAGTGGCTGTCGCGGAAATCTTCGTTGCAACGTTTACGAGCGTCACTTTCGCGTTCGGCACGCCCGCGCCGCTGGGATCCTGCACGATCCCTTGGATGTTGCCGCTGAACTGAGCAAATGCGACGTTGGCAAGAAGGCCGATCACGAAAAGCAAACCGAAAGCACGCGCGACGGCAAACACTCGCTTCGACATGACGCTCCCCCCTTTGCGCCAAGCTATGAAACTGCCTCCGGATTCGGGCTCTAAACCGCGCCCTAATCCGAGCCGTTGAATGTGGGACAACGGAAAGGTTTTGCGTTGCGCTAATTGTGACCCACCCAAGAGTCACCTCGTACGCTCCAGGACTCCGCGTACGTAAAGCCAGAAAACGTTTACTTCAACTAATGAGGATTAATTAAATTCTGGATGGCTTAATTGTCAAGAGGAAAAGCAGAGTGTAACGGCGATATACTGTATACAGTTGAATCTGGGGGTGGTGCCCGCTCGCGAACGAAATGCCCGCGGGGGCAGCAGTCGCAAAAGGCCTACTCGCGGGCCGGATTTGACGCGCTCGGCTCCACAAGCTTGTAGCGGTTCTTACTGGCTTCGTTCTCGCGTTCCTTCTCCCTCAACGTGGCCAGTCGCTTCAGCAGGTCGGGAATCTCGCTTGTCTTCCCCGTTTTCCTGAGAGACTGCACAAGGCGGTAGAGCGCTTCTTGATCGGTTGGATTCGAGCGCAATGTGATGCGACACTGCTCGATCGCGGGCGAAAGCTGCCCGTCTTCGTAATACAGCTTGGCAAGCAAGTTACGCGCCAAGTGAAGATCGGGCCGAAGCTCGACGGCCTGTTGCGCGGCACGCAACGCACTCTCGAAGTCAGGCGTTCCCGGTTGCGCGCCATTCTGGTCCATGGAATCGGCGAACAGGTAAAGAAGCACCGGGTCATGCGGATGCGCTTTGAGTTGGGCGGTGATGCTGTTCAGTGCGCCTGCCGCTCCGTTTTCCTGTATTTTCGCCAGACTTTCCGATTCAGAGCTAAACGACTGTCGCGGATCCAAACGGTCTGCGGCTTCGAAGTCCGCTTCACCTTTTTCATATTGCGCCAGCTGGATGTGCAGAATTCCGCGAGCCAGGTATAGTGGCGCGGACTTGGGCAGTCGGCTGATGCCCGCGTTCAGCACGTCGATTCCCACCTGAAACGAAGAATGATCGAACGCGAGCGTCGCAAAATCGAGATAGTAGTTAGGATTGCCCGGGTCGGTGACGATTGCGCGCCGCATGAACTGCACTGCTCGCGGCGTGCCACCGACCATCTCAGCAGCTTTCGAGGCAATGTCGAGGGCTTCCGCATCCGGTTGGGTTTGCTGCAGGATCGGCGCGAGAGTCGTTAGCGCGTCGTTCGGCTGATGGTTGAGGACTTGCGCAGCCGAAAGATGAATCCGTGCGCGAGGTGTCGGTGAAATTGAAACGAGCGTTTCATAATCTCTTACAGCGTCTGCCAATCGGCCCGTCCGCACGAGACAGAAACCCAATTCCTCCAACGCCGAAGGCTGGGACATCGCGATCTCCCCGGCGGCTTGGAAGTGTCCGATGGCAGCCTTGCAGTCTTTCTTCTTATAGGCCAGCACACCCAACATTGCATGACTGGTCGCATCATTTGGCGAGATCTTCAGAATGCGGTTCAGGAGAGCTGTCGCGCTATCGTCACCGGCGTCATATTCGATTTGCGCCGCGCCCTCAAGCGCAGGCAGATAATTCGGAGCAAGCCTCAGAGCGGCATCGTAAGCAGTCAGGGCTTCGCGACCTTCCCCCAGTCCGGCTAGCGCAATTGCCTGCATTGTAAGAAGCTGCGGATCGTTTGGAGAGTCCGCGATCGCAGAACGCGTCAGGCGAAGCGCCTCCTGGAAATTCCGGGCTCGGAGAGCGTCGCCAATTGCAGCAACAGAGGTGGACCGGTACTGCTTGGCGCCGCGAACAGTACCGCCGGTTAGGCAGTTGAGAAAAACTAAAACGGCGCCCGCGGCAAGTAGCCGAGGCGAGTTCTTAATGCGCTTGAGGGGGCCCCGGCCCGCTGTTTCGCACATTATTGCGCGGTCTCGGGGAAACGCTTTCACGGAATTTTAGATATACTCCTGCTGCTTTTGGCCTGTCAAGGAATGGGATGGGTGAGTGGATCCCAAATGCGTGTTGCCGAGAAGACCTACTCGAAGCCTGCCAACGATGCCTTCGGTTGAGGCGCTTGCACAATAGGTTGCGGTCCTCCGCAAAGAAGTCACCCTAGGAGCAGCATAATGAGCTTCGCACACACTACCAGGCTGAAAATCTCCAGTATTCCGTGGTCCATGGACTCCACAAACTGCCAGGCTGGTCTATGAATCGTTTACCGGGCACGTCGACCGGCAGGTTCGCCGGCTTTGCGGCGCTGCTCGTAGGGATTGGGCTCGGCCGATTTGCATACCCTCCACTGATTCCGGCTTTGGTCAAGGAGCGGTGGTTCTCGGCGGCCCAGGCGGATTACCTTGCGTCGACTGCCATGGCAGGCTACCTGGTGGGCGCGTTCTTCGCAGGTCACCGGCTCTGGAAACCCGGACCGAGTGTGACGATACGTACCAGCATGATTGTCGCCTCCGCGAGCTTCGTCACGTGCGCGGCACCGCTATCGTTTAGTTGGTTTTTCCTCTGGCGATTGCTTGCGGGGATCGCCGCGGGATTTCTTATGGTAACGGCTGTTCCGGGCATTATTGCTCGCACCCCGCCCGAAAAACGAGGACGCGCCAGCGGCATTATATTTACGGGTATCGGTGCTGGAATAGCGGCGGCTGGAGCATTCGTTCCGGTGCTCGCTCGTTCAAGCCTCGCTGGGGCATGGCTGGGCATCGGCATCGCAAGCCTTGTGCTGACGATCGCTGTATGGCGGTACTGGCCGCGGCTTGCGGCGCCGCTTGCGGATCAGCTTACCGATAGCGGCTCGGTTCGATTTGGCCTGGCAATTGCGCTTCTCATCGCCGCCTATTGCGGAGCCGCCGCTGGATTTGCGCCCCACTCTGTGTTCTGGGTAGATTTTATCGCTCGAGGACTGCACCGAGGCTTGACGTCCGGAGGCCGGTATTGGGTTCTGATGGGATTTGCGGCGGCTGCGGGACCGACGATTGCCGGCTCGGTAGCGGATCGTGTGGGATTTTCCCTTAGTTTACGCTGCGCGCTTTTGTTTGAGGCTGTTGGCGTGGGGCTGCCTGTTTTTTCGCATGCCGTAGCATCTTTGGCGATATCTTCGGTACTCGTCGGGTTGATGTCTATGGCGATTGTGACGCTCGCTGCCGGCCGGGTTTCCGAACTCGTTCCGGTCTCCGGGCAAAAACGGGCGTGGAGCTGGATGACGATGGGCTTCTCCATCGTATACGCCGCGGGAGCATGGGGCTTGTCGTTTGTCTATGCAGAGGCCCATTCCTATTCGCCCATTTTCGCGGTTGGAGCAGCCGCGCTGATCGTTGGAGCGTTCCTCGAAGCGGGGAGCTCGCGAGCAGCGTCAGCTGCGGGAATGAATTTAATGTAGGTGCGCTGCGGTCACTGCTTCCAGGCAACGTTTCATGACAATTTCAAATCAACAACTACTCGTGAGACTCAGGCATTTATCGTGAAGATCACGCGCCGAGCCCTTCTTTTGTCGTTGCCCTTTGGAGCTTCCGCTTGGAACGTGCTGGCTCAGGGCATGGCTTCGCGTCGCGTCAAGGCAGAACCAAAACTGCCGCCATCCGGACGCCCCTTCAACGCTCAATTTGTGGATGTCGCGCGCGAGGCAGGACTCGTCTCACCCGTAATCTACGGATCGTCGACGCAAGACGACTACATCATCGAATCCGACGGCTGCGGTTGCGCCTTCATCGATTACGACAATGACGGCTGGATCGACATATTCCTCCTTACTGGAACGCGGGTCAGCGGGGCGCCCCCCGGGACGACGAACCGGCTCTACCACAACAACCGCGACGGCACATTCACCGACGTGACGGCCAAAGCGGGGCTGGAGCGTGTGGGGTGGGCGTCGTCAGTCTGCGTCGGCGATTACAACAACGACGGCTTCGACGACCTGTTCTGCACGTATTGGGGCCAAAATGCGCTGTATCGCAACAATGGCGACGGCACCTTTACGGACGTGACGAAGCAAGCCGGTCTGTGGAGCGAAGGCCCGATCCTCTGGGGAGCCGGCTGCACCTTCATCGATTACGATCGCAACGGGCACCTGGACCTATTCGTTTCGAACTACGTTCAGTTCGATTTCACCCACATTCCGAAGCCCGGCGCCGACGTCAACTGCAATTGGAGAGGCGTTCCCGTCGAATGCGGCCCCCGCGGGCTGCCGTTCTCGAGACAGCATCTGTATCACAACAATGGCGACGGCACTTTCACCGATGTGAGCGAGAAATCCGGCGTGGCAAAACCGCACGAAAATTATGGCATGACGGCCGTCTGCGCCGATTTCGACGAAGACGGTTGGCCCGACATTTATGTGGCCTGCGATTCCACGCCCAGCCTGCTCTTCATGAACAATCACGACGGCACCTTCCGCGAAGAAGGCGTCTTGCGAGGCGTCGGCCTCAACGAGGACGGCATGGAGCAAGCCGGCATGGGCGTCGGCATTGGCGATTACAACCTCGATGGTCATCTCGATCTCTACAAGACGCACTTCGCCGACGACACGAATGTTCTCTATCGGAATGACGGCAAGGGCTTTTTCGATGACGTGACGGCGGAGACTCGGCTCGGGGTCGATACGCGCTTCACCTGCTGGGGAACGGGCATCGTTGACCTCGATAACGACGGCTTCCCCGATATTGTC
>DASUJR010000176.1:0-14335 GCA_036279175.1 Candidatus Acidiferrales bacterium
GGCTGCGATATTTCTTTGGATGCGGCACTCCCTCCCTGATTGTCTTCATGATTCCGGCATAGCTGCCATCGCTCCACAAATATTTCTTCGACGTGAGGTCCGGACCCAAGGGCGATCCCTTGCCTTCCTGGCCGTGGCAAGCCGTGCATGACGCACCGCCGAGGCGGCCGTGATAAACGCGGTCACCCTCCACAACCATCGATCGCGTAGCGCCCGGAGGAACGGGAAGCGCCGCGGCTCCCGTTGCGCCGGCATTCGCGTGCGTTCCTTCCGGCGGCCGGACCGCGCGATGGGCGACGGGACCACCCAGGTCAGAAGGATTCGGGCACGGAGCGCCCGCCGCGTTGGCGTCCGCTGAACCGCCCCTGTACGCAATGCGGTAGATCGTGCCGCGAACGTCGTCGGCGACGTAGAGCGAGCCGTGCGGGCCTACCGCAACACCCGAAGGGCGATGCAAGGCGCCACCCGGAGTTTCCGAAGATCCCGCGAAACCGCTGGCGAAGACCTCGCAGCGTCCGGAAGCATTACCGTCGCGGAGCGGCTGGAAGACGATGTTGTAGCCCCCTTGCGCGTAGGGAGCACGATCCCACGAACCGTGGAACGCGATAAAAGCGCCGCCGTGGTAGCGCGCCGGAAATTGTTCTTTGTTGTAAAGCGCGAGGCCGTTGGGCGCCCAGTGCGCGGGAAATGCAGCGACGGGAGCGAGTTTGCTCGCACACACGCCAATGCGTTTGCCTCCATCTCCGCCGTACTCCGGCCCGAGCACAAGCTTGCGCTGGATCCCATCGTAATAGCACTTGGGCCAACCATAGTCGCCGCCCTGCTTCAGGCGCAACAATTCTTCCGCGGGCAGAGTGGCCTCTTCGCTGGGCTTGTAAAGCTTGGGCCAATTCGAATGCAACTGATCACGGCCGTGCTGCGTGGCGAACATCCTGCCGTCGGAGTCGATGCTCAAACCTTCCGCGTTGCGTATGCCAGTGGCGTACCGCTCTTGCGGCGAAAATTTCTGATTCAGTTCAGTCGCGCTAAAGCGCCAGACACCACCTCGAGTTTCAAGCTCCGTACATGGGTTCTTGCCGGGAGATTCAAGCTGGCGATTCTGCGCCTGGCACGCGTTTGTTGCCGTCGCGACGTCGACAAACATTTCACCATTGGAGTCGATGACAAACGGATGCATCGGATGATCGCCCGTCAGCGGAAGCCCTGAAACGATTGCTTCGGGAGAGCCCTGCGGAACAATGGAGCCGCTGGTGAACTTGTAACGGACGATTCGGTCGTTAATTTCCGCGTAGAGCCAATCTTTATAAATTCCGATTCCGGTCCCCCCGGCTCCGCCAGTCTGCGCGGTTGCGCCAAAGCGCTTGATGACATCTGCTTTACCCGAGCCCGTCTTGTCCTGCAACGCCACGAGAAATCCGCCTGCGTGGGGCGGCTGATTGCCGTAGTACCGGCCCGACCATGTATTGACGTAAACCACGCCGTCGGACGCAACGACCAGATGGCGCGCGTGGCCGATGCCTTGAGCGAATACGGTGGCGCAAAATTCGGCCGGCAACGTCAGTCCAGAAGCATCGCCAGGACATGGGGTGGATCTCGGCGGCTGCGCTGATTTCGTCGAATTCGACCGGGTTCGAGCCCAAGCCGCGGCACCAAGGAGCGAAAACCCGGCAACGCAACACAGCAGTGTTCGATTCACGTGGAACAGGCGCATTCAACCTCCCTGAACTGGCGTTTTCTTGTAAATTCGTTCAGCGATGCGGTATCGCGAGATGGTTTGGTGGAGCAGCGGCACAATCTTCCACGCCGCTATGGTAGTTTCCCGAGGCGGCCTTCGTCAACGAATCCGCATGCTGAAGAATTGAAGCGGCGTATGCGAACGAATCGAGGCGGGTGAGAGGGGTGCACCGATGGTTGAATCGGCAGCTTCTGTGAATCGCGGCATCGACGCGCAAGCGCCGCACTCCGAGGCCGAAAGAATGAAGGCAGGACAGCGGGCGTTGCGCGCCGCGTTCATGGGATTCTTCGTCGACATGTTCGACGTTTACCTGCCGATCGTGACGCTGGGGCCTGCGATGTCGTATTTCCAACCGGCCACGCTGAGCCCCGCTCTGCAATCGACTCTGTACTACATCGTGTTTGCGCTGTCGCTGGTTGGGCGGCCGATCGGAGCGACGTTATTCGGTCATTACGGCGACAAGCTTGGCCGGAGAAAAGTCACGCTTCTTTCCATCGGCGGATTTGGCATGGTTACGCTGCTGATCGGACTGCTTCCCGGCTACCAAACATGGGGAGTTGCAAGCATCACCCTTCTGATAGTCCTGCGGCTGGTGGACGGCATATTTATCGGCGGCGAATACACGGGAGCAAATCCACTCGCAATGGAGTACGCCCCGAAGAACTCGCGCGGAGCGTGGTCGGCGATCATCCAGGCAGCGTTTCCGGTTGCGATGGCTGTGATGGCCCTGATGACCGCCGGGCTCCTGCGGATTTTTCCCGCGGGAAACACCGAGTCTCCGTACGTCCGCTGGGGCTGGCGCATACCGTTCTTTGTGGGAGCGCTTCTTGCGAGCGGAGTGTTCGTTTACTACCTGAAGAGAGTTCCCGAATCCGAAGTTTGGGCTTCCGCCGAGAAATCACGCTGGCCGTTGAAGGAGCTTTTTCGAGGCGGGAATTTCCGTTGTCTGTTGCAAGTATTCCTGCTGATGAGCGGAATATGGTTCACGTTGAACGCGATCACTTCGATCATGCCCGGCGTGCTGCTGACGGTAAGGCATGTGAGCACCGTCGTCGTAACGAATGCACAGTTCATCGCGAATCTTGTTCTCATCCTAGTGTTTGTTCCGGTGGGACTGCTGGGGCAGAGGCTGGGACGGCGCGTTCTGCTCACGGCGTTTGGGCTGACGTCATGCACGCTGGGTCCATTTTTGTATTTTGTGCTGGTGAAATCGGGATACAGAAGCGCCGTCGAGGTGATTGTGTTGGTGACGGCGGTGAATCTGTGCGCCACGCCGGTGTGGGCGATGATTACGTCGTACATCACCGAGCGATTCCCCACTTCGGTTCGGGCGTCCGGATATGGCGTTGGGTACAGCGCAGCGACAATTATCCCGGCGTTTTCATCGTTCTACATGCTGGGGCTGAAGGGCCTCGGAGTGCCGTACGCGTACACGGAAATTGTGATTCTTGCGCTGGGCGGCGTTCTGTTGCTGGCGGGAGCATTGTCCGGACCGGAAACGAAACACGTGGATATATAGAGGCGCAGCAGGGCGCCAGCGCGTGATTCGTTTTCATCGCGAACAGGACGCGCTAGCGGATCTGATCTTCGAGGGCGTTGATCACGAGCATGGACGTGCGGATATCGCTTCCGGTGGCCTTCTGATAACGCTCCTCGGCTTCCCCGGCTTCATGCTTGCGCAACATGGCGAGCAGTTGCGAGCGCAGAGGATCTTTGATTCCAGCAGCGAGTGTTTTGTAGTGTTCGCGGGCGGCAGCGTTGTCGCGAAAATTCTTGATCCCCTGCGCGGTCATGCAGGGAAAGTCGCCCACCCAACGGCCGTTCTGGCGTACGAGCCAAAGTACCAACTGACCGCCGTCGTTGGTCTCCGGATATTGATAGTCGATGTGCAGTTCCCGTTCGGGCTTCACTGGAAAGTATTCCGCAGCCGCCAGAGCGTTCAAGTTACCTTCGTTCACCGGCATCAGCGAGAGCATGTAATTGGGCGGAACCGGGTCGCGCATCTGCATGAACAGCGCCGCGTCGTAAATGTCCTTATTCTGCGGCGTAATGCATGCGCGTGACTGTGGCACGTTCAAGGCCAGTAGCCGCGCCTGATTTTTGGAATTGAAGGCAGCGACATATTGCGCGGCGAAGACCTTTACGTCCGGCGGCACGGCGGCGTTTTGCGCGCGCGCGTTCAAAGCGACCGCGGAAGTGAGCGCAATGACGCAGATCGTTCGCGACAGGGCTAGCTTCATAGATTCCTCGCGTGATGTTTAAACCAAGTTGCCATGGTAGCGGAGCGGCCGCAAGGATGGCAGAGACGAAGGTAGCCAAAAAGTTATGCGTGAGAAGTTCGCGGAGGCGCCGGAAGGCGGGATCACGTTTTGTGTCTGCTCACCGCCCGCGCGAACAACAGGAGCGCGTGACACCTATGGGGAACACGGTCGGCGGCGCGGACACTTTGGCCGGGCAAGTTGACCGACGAATCGCGCTTTAGCGAGGTATCGGGACGAAGAGCTCCGCTGGCGGAATCGCCGTCATTCGACTCGTCGGAATTCGACGTAATCGCGGCCGCGATAGAGACGATAGGTTCCTTCGGACGAGGCTGGAAGAACCTGCAGCGGCACGGGACGCCTGATGGCCGTGTCGTGCGTGGCCGGAACGCTGAACAGGTCATGCGCGCCCAGATCCGTGACCACGAACGATCGCGAGACAAACCCGCCACCGTAGGCTCCGGGCTTCAATTCGTATTTGCCGAATCGAAGCGGGACTTCCGTTAGCAAATAGGCCTGGTACTTGCTTTTAACAGCGGTTGAATAGCCGGAACTATCGACGAGGCCCGCCAAAAAGTATGAGCCGTCAGCAAAATGAACGCCTCCGGTGTTCCGTAGTTCGGTGGGAGCAGTCTTGCCCTGATAAAACACGCGTTCCGGAAAAATCTTGCTTGTAATGTCCGCTGCCTTGAGAATCGTCGTCTGCCCACTTGTCGTCGAGCTTTGGGAAGCGGAAAGATACGAGCTAGCGCAGGCGGCTACGGCACACGCCAAGACTGGAAATAAAATCCGCTGTAAGCGCATCGTACCTTCCTCCTCGTGCGGCAGATTCTAACCTTCTCTTAGCCCTTGAGGGTAGCGCGATTTCGCCGCGTCTGGCGCCAGCCCAGTGCGGAGCCTGCTGACGGTTGGCGATAGCGTTCGCTGGAGCAATTCTGCTGCCGCGGACTGCGGCGGTGGCTCTGAGAGATGAAGGACCGGTGCCAACTAGCGCTGAGATTTGGGCGAGGCAGTCAGGAGATCGAGATGCGTTCTGTCGCTCATCCACTTTTCGTAGGGACTGATCTGCAAAACGCCGCCTTTAGGCGTGAGGGTCTTCAGGAAAGTTTTCTGCGCTTTGTGCTCTTTCGCCAGGTTACCGTCGGCACCGTCCGATTTTCTTCGTGACAACTGGATGCCGACCTCAGCGGCCTGCACTCGGGAACGGCCGGACAAGAATTCTCCGAAGGCGACGGCCCTGGTGACGTGGTATGGAGACCGGGATTCGCGATTGCCGGCTATAATGCGCCGGCGCAGTTCGGCTATGGCTTCTTCGACTCGCTCCGGAGTAAACCTCGGAGGCTTGGACTTAGAGACGTCTTCGCCGGAGAGAGTCGTCATCCATTCGTTCATCCCGGCCGGCTTCACGTAGCCCTGCAATTGAAGGATCGCGGTAACATGCTCGGCGTCGTTGAGAGTGATTTTGAGAGAATTGGCCATGTCGCGAACGGTCCACGTGGTGAGGCCGCGCGTTTCGCGTAAGAAGCTGAAAGCTTCGGCGGCAGGCATTGAGCGCGGGACGGTTGTCGCCATGCCGACATCTGTGCGCGCCGACTTTTCAGACCGTCGTTTCGATTGCATACCAACGCCCACGGATTTGTGATGCTGTAGCCCCGGAATCGTGTCGCTTAGAGGTATTTACCCACGCGACCTGAAAATTGGGTGAAAGGCGTGGCGCGCTGTAGGTCAAGATTGCGCGCCGTGAGGGAGTGGGCCTGAAAGTCCGAGAGCCGGCCGTACGATAACTGTTGCGGAGCGAGCGAAACGGGCACGTTTTTCAGACGCGCCCGAAGCGGGCACGGCATGCCGTACCCCTCCAAAGAGAAATTCTCGACGATAAGAAGGATGCCGGCGCGACGATGTAGCCACGCCGGGCGGGTCCCTCCGCAGTGGGCGGCGTCTGAGACCCGCCCCACGGGCGCAATCCAGGACGGCGCTAGTGAGCTGCGGACTCCAGATCGGACGCTGCCGAGTTGATCAGCGCGGTCTCCTTCTCCAGTACGGCAGAGACGCGGGTGATTTCCGAATTGGCCTCGTCCCAATGGTGCTGTTCGATAGCCTCGCGGACGCCGGGAATGGTTTTCGAACCATAGCCGGAGTAGACGCCTGGCGCGTAAATCATGTGCTTGAACCAGGGGCGCCGCAGAAGCCCTTCCTGCGTGGTCAGGTCGTGCTCGCTCTGCATCAGCTTGCTATTGAGGTCCTGTAAGGCACTCGAAGGGACACCGGCCGGCCACGCCTTCTGCAGCGCTTTGTGATAACGCTGCGCGGCGAGCGTGAGAGCGTCGGCGGCGTTATCGAGTGGAGCGAAATCAAGATGAGAAGGGACCGCCTCGCGCGGCGGAGCAAATGTGGGATGGAGCGGATCACTTACGGCGCTGAACAAGCCTTCGTCGAGTTCCCTATCGCGCTCGATTGCTTCGTCGCGCTCGCTATCGGCGAGCTGCTTGAGCTGCTTCACGTACGTGTTGATCGTGTCGGCGAAGTCGTTGAATTCGAACGGAAGCAGATCGGCGTCGGCGAGGCGCATCACGGCGGTGCCAACGGTTTGCGACATGGCGCGGCCGTATTCGAATGTAGGATCGCCGAAATGCGTGTACCAATAGAAATCGTCATAGATGGAGTGGTAGATACCGCTTGGATCTTCGCCACCGTAGCCCAGATTGAGCGACGGGATGCCGAGATGGTCGATGAAGACCGTGTAATCGCTGCCTGAACCGAGCGGCCCGATGCGCAGATCTTCGCGGTCCCGCAACTCTTTGCGTTCCTGGTCGGTGCGAGCGCGGGAAAGGGCGAGAAGCAAATCGCGCTCGTGGACAGAGATGTTCTTTTCAGGATCGGTGATATCGCGCGACACGCCGTTGATGAAGTGCTCGAGGGTATGTGAGCCCTCGATGAAAAGATAGCCGCGACCATTGGTGTCGGTATTGAGGTAGGCGACGGCTTTTTGCTTCAGTTCCGCGTCATGATCTTCGCCCCATTCGGTGGAGCCGAGAAGCATGGGCTCTTCACCGTCCCACGAGCAATAGATGATGGTGCGCTTCGGGCGCCAGCCTTGTTTCAAGAGTTCGCCGAGCGCGCGAGCTTCCTCGAGTTCGGCAACCTGACCGGCGGTGGGATCTTCCGCGCCGTTTACCCAACCGTCGTGATGATTGCCGCGAATGACCCACTGATCGGGAAATTCGGCTCCGGGAATTTTCGCGATGACATCGTAGACGGGTTTGATGTCCCAGTTGGACAGAACTTTCAGATGCACTTTCGCCGCGCCGGGGCCGACATGATACGGAATCGGCAGAGAGCCACGCCAAGACTCGGGGGCCATTGGCCCGGTGAGCGCCGCGAGCAATGGCTGCGCGTCGCCGTAGGAAATTGGAAGGGTGGGAATTTTGGTGAGCGCGAGATTGCCTTTGATGGGAACACGTTTGGCATCCGCCGTGGCACCGTAACCGGGAGTGAGGGGATCGCCCGGTTGGCTGGACGGAAAATCCATCACGCTGCCGCGCTGGACGCCTTGCGACGGACGCATCGGGCCCTTCGGAAACACGTCCTCTGTGTAG
Organism: Candidatus Acidiferrales bacterium; assembly: GCA_036279175.1. GTDB lineage: Bacteria > Acidobacteriota > Terriglobia > Acidiferrales > UBA7541 > Palsa-295. Next base: position 7,590 of record DASUJR010000176.1, read on the forward strand.
TAGCCATCGTCGCGCGGGTCGGAGTAGATCAAGCAGCCGACAGCGCCATGTTCGGCGGCGACTTTGGGCTTGATGCCGCGCCAGGACTCGCCGTAGCGAGCGATCACGATGGCGCCTTTCACGGAGACGCCGAGACGCTGGAGTTCGTCATAGTCGCGCGGCAGGCCATAGTTGACATAGACGAGCGGAGCGGTAACGTCGCCGTCGGCGGAATAGGCGTTGTACGTCGGGAGCTGCTCGTTTTGCTGGTCAGACGTAGGATCGACCGAGAAGGGCGGTTCCTGGAGTTTCGCGACGTAGGACGTCGGCGATACAAGTTCCAGCGCGCGCTCTTTCGGCGTGGGAAACAGGACGTTGAAGGTTTCGATGTGCGCGTCCCAGCCCCACTGCTTGTAATGGGCGAGAATCCATTCGGCGTTCTGTTTGTCGTAGACGGTGCCGACGTTGTGCGGATGCGCGGTGAGGTACTTCATATAGTCGCGCTGATTCTGCGGACTGGGGATCGCGTCGAACGTCTTTTCCCACTGGCGCTCTGCCGTTGAACTCTGTGGCGTGAAGCCTTGCAGCGACTTTTCATCGGCGCTAATCGGGATCGAAAAGAAAAACAGAATCGCTACACTCAAAATGGCGAGCCGTCGCACAATTGCCTCCGTTTCAAAAAGAAAAGAGGAGCCAAAGCGGGCAAAGATTACAGCAACCTCGGTGGAAAGCCAAGGTGTTCGGGTTTTGGGAAAGAGAAAATGGAAAAAACAAAAAGACAGATCCTGGTTTGCCAGTTTCCTTGCATTTCTACATAGCGGACCGAGAAACGGGTAGCAAATCGACCGCGCGGGTGGACCGCCGCGCTCGAAGGCCTGCGGCCGCACCAACAACGCACCAACAACATCGATAGACAAGCGATGAGGCGCTTCATCGAGACACAGGCAGGGCAGTCGTCGCAGATGCTCCAGCGACAAACGTAACCGGCTCCGCGACGTGGCCGCGGCGGGCATGTCCCCCCACGGCGGAGGCTGAGCCCGCCCCTACGGGCGCAATACAGGACGGCGCTAGTGAGCTGCGGACTCGAGGTCGGCGGCCGCGGAGTTGATTAGAGCTGTCTCCTTATCAAGGACGCCGGCAATGCGGACGATTTCCGAATTGGCCTCATCCCAGTGGTCCTGCTCGATCGCTTCGCGCACGCCAGGAATGGTTTTTGCGCCGTAGCCGGAATAGACGCCGGGTGCGTCCACCATGTGCTTATACCAACCGCGGCGGAGAAGACCTTCCTTGGTGGTCAGATCGTGCTCGCTTTGCATCAGCTTGCTATTGAGATCCTGCAAAGTGCTCGAAGGGACGCCGGCCGGCCACGCCTTCTGCAACGCTTTGTGATAGCGGTGCGCGGCGACCGTCAGAGCGTCGGCTGCGTTATCGAGCGGAGAGAAGTTGAGATGCGGAGGAATTTCCTCGCGCGGGGGAGCAACGGTTGGCGCAGTGGGATTGTTGATCGCGGTGAACAATCCCGCGTCGAGCTCCTTATCGCGCTCGATTGCTTCGTCGCGCTCGTTATCGGAGAGTTGCGTGAGCTGCTTAACGTACATGTTGATCGTGTCCGCCAAGTCGTTAAATTCGAAAGGAAGCAGATCGGCATCGGCGAGACGCATCACCGCCGTGCCCACTGTTTGCGACATGGCGCGACCGTATTCAAATGTGGGATCGCCGAAATGCGTGTACCAGTAGAAGTCGTCGTAGATCGAATGATAGACGCCGGCTGGATCCTCGCCGCCGTAACCCATACTCAGGGACGCGATTCCGAGATGATCGAGGAACACGGTGTAGTCGCTGCCTGAGCCAAGCGGCCCGATGCGCATGTCCGCGCGGCTCCAAAGTTCCTTGCGCTCCTGGTCGGTCTTAGCTTGGGAAATTTCCCGCAACTGGCTGCGACGACCAACGGAAATGTGAGTTTCGGGATCGGTGATGTCGGCTGCGACGCCGGTGACGAAATGGTCGAGAGTCGGCGAGCCTCCAACGCGCAGATAGCCGCGACCGTTTCCGTCCGTGTTGATATAAGCGACCGCGTGTTCTTTCAGCTCAGTAGCGTGCTCTTCGCCCCATTCGGTTGAGCCAAGCAGGCCGGGCTCTTCACCGTCCCAGGCACAATAAATAATGGTCCGCTTCGGCCGCCATCCCTGCTTCAACAACTGGCCCAGGGCACGCCCTTCTTCCATCTCGGCGACCTGCCCGGAAAGAGGGTCCTCCGCGCCATTCACCCAGCCGTCGTGGTGGTTGCCGCGAATGATCCATTCATTCGGAAATTGGGCGCCGGTGATTTTGGCAATCACGTCGTAGACGGGCTTAATGTCCCAATTGGACATCACGCGAAGGTGAACCTTCGCCGCGCCGGGGCCCACGTGATAGGTAATCGGAAGCGATCCGCGCCAATCCGTCGGCGCAACGGGTCCCGTGAGAGCGGCAAGCAGCGGCTGCGCGTCGCCATAGGAAATGGGGAGCACGGGGATTTTCGTCAGTGCGGGATTGCCCTTGATCGGGAGTCGCTTCGCATCGGCTGTTGCGCCAACGCCGGGCGTGAGCGGATCGCCCGACTGCGTTGTGGCGAAATCCATGACACTGCCGCGCTGCACGCCTTGCGGCGGACGCATCGGGCCCTTCGGAAACACGTCCTGAGCGAAATAGCCGTCATCGTGCGGGTCAGAGTAGATGATGCAGCCTACGGCGCCGTGCTCGGCGGCCAGTTTAGGCTTCACGCCACGCCATGAGCCTCCGTATCGCACGATGACGATGGCGCCCTTTACGGAAATGCCGAGCCGCTGGAGTTCATCGTAGTCGGAGGTTACGCCGTAGTTGACGTAAACGAGCGGCGCGGTTACGTCGCCGTCCGCGGAATACGCATTGTAGGTCGGCAACTGTTCGCTCTGTTGATCGGAGGTTGGATCGCCGGGGACAGGCGGCTCCTGAAGCTTCGCGGTGTAGTGAGTCGGTGCGACCAGCTCGACAAGGCGTTCCTTCGGCGTCGGGAACAGCACGTTGAACGTCTCGATGTGCGCATCCCAGCCCCACTGCTTGTAGTGGGCCAGAATCCATTCGGCATTTTCCTTGTCGTAGGCACTCCCGACGTGGTGCGGTCTCGCCGACAGGTGCTCCAGATAATCGCGCTGATTCTGTGGGCTGGGGATCGCGTCAAAGGTCTGCTCCCACTGGCGCTCCGTCGCGGAACTTTGCGGCGTGAAGCCCTGCAAAGATTTTTCGTCGGCGCTGATCGGAATCGAAAGGAAAAACAGAATCGCTACACTCAGAATGGCGAGCCGTCGCACGGTTGCCTCCGTTTGGAAAAGAGCGTTTGTCTACTTCCCTATTTGCCCGTTGCGTTGAATATCCGAACGTCAAAAGCGCGCAAAGATTACAGCAACCTCGGTAGAAAGCCAAGGTGTTGTGTTAACAGGTGTTGCGTTACGAGAGAGGAAGTACTCTCTTGTTTTGTGGCTTACATTCTCCTTCGAACTGCGACACGCGAACTGGCGAGGAATGGCTACGTTCGTAGCTCGTTGCGCAAGGCGGCAGAGCTTACAGCAAACGTTTGGAAATCCAAGGCGAGGGTGCTTCAGATTGCGCTCGGAACCTGCGCGTGGTAACCCGATGATTGCCTAGCTGCCGGGCGAAAGGCGAGGCGGCCGACACCAAAACCAACGGTGGATCAGAATTGCACGCTGCGATCACTCAGCTCTCGTGGCCGACTAGAACCTGTAGACCATACCGGCGGAGATTTTTGGGCTCAACTGGTAGGTGCCAAAATAAGTGGTCCCAATCATGTCGGCACCAGCGCGGATAGCGTAGCGCGCGTGCGACAAATTAAGGTCGGCGCCCAGGCCCACTTCGTAGGCGAACGCACCCTGGCCGCCATAGGCGGTCTGCGGTGTGAAGTGCGTAGCGCCAGCCAACGCGTGAGCCCAGACGAAAACGTTGTGGCGGAACGGCGCGGTACGAACGCGAACCCCGCCCAATCCAAGAAGAAACCTGGCCTGATAAGGATACTGGTTGCCCAGCGTGAGAACGAACTCACCGTCGCCGCCGATCCATGGCTTAGGGTAGTACTGGATCGAAAAATTGAAGCCGTTCATGCTGGTGGTTATGCCGGGGACTTCGTAAAAGCGGAACCACGTGTAGCCTGCATACCCTTCAAAGTTAAAGACGGGCCGAACACCGTAAATCTCCTGCGGCGGAGGGTCGCCCGCATTGGAAGCGCTACTCTCCGGGGTCTCAAATGAGCTCGGCTCTGACGCGAGATCAAAGGACGAAGACGAACTCGATGCGTCCGAATTCGCCGATACGAGAGAAGTCGAAAATGGATTGGCAGCGAGCGACAAATTGCCGCTCGCCGGCGCGGCGGTTTCCGCGAAAGCGAAATTTGAGCTGGGGACGTTTTGCGAAGCTTCTTGTGCGAATGTGCTGATCCCAAGCAGAAAAACTGCCGTCAGCACGACGACAAACTGTCTCATCGCCGATCTCCCCCTGAGTTCTCACTGCCCTACCGTGTCGTAATCCGAACCGCTGGCCTAGTTCTCCCCTACTTCAGAATACCTAAGAAAATCGGCATAGGGGCCAAATCTTTAAGAGAGAAGCGCGGAATGTTTAAACAGGCGGATGGGGTCCAAGCGGAAGGCTGTAAAGCCCCTGTGATCATGGGCACCCGCGCGAAGACCTGAGTGCCGCCGAAGGTTGGGAGCGGTACAACTACGTTCGTAAGAGGCCCAGGAACTGGCGAGGATCGTTGGCGAAACCGGGAAAGACGGCGGCCAGGTTGCTGTCGCCCAAGTGTTTCGAGACGATTTCGCCAAGGACGCTGCGATAATCGGCGGTGACAGCGAGGTCGCGGTCCTGGTGCAATTGGCCTTCGCTCATGCCGGGCCAGCGCGTATAGACCTTGCCGCCTTTAATGCAGCCCCCCATAACGAACATGCAATTGGCGTGGCCGTGGTCGGTGCCGCGGTTGCCATTTTCGTGGGCGGTGCGGCCAAATTCCGACATGCTAACGAAGACGACGTCCTCCATTCGGTCTCCCATATCCTGGTGAAACGCGGCCAGTCCCTGACCGAGATCGCGCAGAAGGTTTGCGAGTTGGCCCTGCACGCCGCCCTCGTTGACATGGTTGTCCCAGCCGCCGCTATCGAGGAACGCGACTTCGAGACCAACGTTCGCTTTGAACAGCTCGGCGATTTCCATGAGGCAACGGCCATAGCGGCTGTTGGGATACTGCGCGCCATTCTCGGGCTGATAGTTGGCAGGATCGATCTGCTTGAGCTGGTCGACTGCCTCGAAGGTTTCCTGACTTACGCCGCGCATCGCCTCATCGACCGTCTGCGCGTACATGGCTTCGAAGCCGCCCTCGGTGATTTGGGGCGGCCCGTACATGCGGAATTGTTTCAGATCAGGAATTGCGATAGCGGACGCCTTTCCCTGCATGGTCAGCGGTAAGTATGGGCCGAACGCGACGGCGCGGAACGGAGACGGCTTTTCTTCGGCGGCCGTTTGGAGAGCGCGATTCAGCCAGCCGTCTTCGGTGGATTTCACGCCGGGCGTGCCGGACTCCATGTAATCCTGCGCATCGAAATGCGAGCGCGTGGGATCGGGCGATCCGACGGCGTGAATCACCGCGAGCTGGCCGTTTTGAAAGAGGGGCACAATCGGCGCGAGGCTCGGATGCAGGCCGAAGAAGCCGTCGAGGTCGAGAGCTGCATCCGTTCCGCCGGTGCGTGGCTGAGGAATGGCGATAGTTGGGCGCAAGGCATAGTAGTTCGGTTCGTCGAACGGGATGACCACGTTGAGACCGTCCATTGCGCCGCGCTGGAAGAGGACGACGAGCTTCTTTTTGCCGGCGGCGGTGGTGGCAGCCACAGCGCGTTGCAGAAACGAGGGCAACGCGGCCATGCCGAGCATGGCAATGCCGCTGGATTTGATGAAATAGCGGTGGGAGATTTTCATGGCGGCGCTCCTAAGACAGTCAGAATCTAGTTCAACCCAGCGACTAAAACCGGAACTTAAGCCGGCTGCTGACGGCGACCAAGGTCGTGCCCGTAACCAGCAGACATCCGCAGTGCGGTCAGCGGCGCTGAAATTCAGGTGCGCCGAGGACCAAGCCGGCGATCAATCCTTCGTTTACGTGCTTTACCGGGTCGTCGAGCCGCGCTTGCAAGATGCGCGGATCGTTGAGGCGGGCCTCAAGGACTTTTGCAGTTGTGGGCGCGACCTCGCCATCTAAGAAAATGTTCAACGCCTGCGAGAGCGCGGCATGCGGATCCCTCGCAGCGTTGGGGCCAAAGATATCTTTCAGATTCACTTCGGCGCCGGCCAGATGATCGGTGCCGAACGCGAGGGCAAAATTCAGCCGATTGAGGAGGGCGCCGGAATTGACCCACATATCTGATTTGTCTGAATAGCCTGTGGGCGGCTGGCACTGGAACAGCGGCTCGCCCATGCGAGCAACCCATTGCACGAGAGGCAGCGTGACTTCAACGTCGGCGTTCAATGCGCGCGCGGTGCTCGCTACCAGTTCGAATGGCGTTTTCACCTTGGCGCGATAGGCGTCCTTCGACCAAAATTCCGGCGAGTAGATCATCGTTCGCAGGACGGCACGAATGTCGCCGCCTGACGACTGCCATTCATTCGCCATACGATCGACGAGCGCAGACGGAGGATTGTCGGAAACGAAATACTCGGCGAGTTCGAGCGAAACGTGGTGCGCCGTGTGCGGATCG
>DASUJR010000177.1:0-9206 GCA_036279175.1 Candidatus Acidiferrales bacterium
GAGAACAGCCCGTTCTACGTCAACAAGCAGCGCGCCGAGTGGGAAGCCGGCGAACAGCCTCGGCGAGCCGGCGTGAGTTCGTTCGGCGTTGGCGGTACGAATGCGCACGTGGTGATCGAACAAGCGCCGGAACAGCCGTCGCCTCCCGCAGCGCGCGCGGTTGAGTTGCTGGTGCTCTCGGCGCAGTCGGAAGCGGCGCTCGAACGCGCCACGGACAATCTAGCCGAACACCTGAGGAATCATCCGGAAGCGAATTTCGAGGACATAGCTTGGACGCTGCAGGCCGGACGTCGCGCTTTCGCGCACCGGCGCGCCGTGGTTGCTCGCGGCGCGAAGGAGGCTGTTGCGGCGCTCAGCACGCGCGACCGCAAGCAGGTCCAAACACGGGCGCGGCCGCTAGTTAACCCGGAAGTTTTCTTTTTGCTGCCGGGCCAAGGTTCGCAGTACCCGAACATGGGTCGCGAACTTTTCGAAACCGAGCCGGTGTTTCGCGAAGCGGTTGAGCGATGCTCGGAAATCCTGCGTCCAGAAGTGGGCGCAGACCTGAAAGATCTTCTGTGCCCGGAGGGCGCGGTTTCCCACGATGCCTGCCAACGCATAACGGAAACCATCCTTGCGCAGCCGGCCATTTTCACGGTCGAGTACGCTCTGGCGCAGTTGTGGACGAGCTGGGGTATTCACCCGAAAGGCATGCTGGGGCATAGCGTCGGCGAATTCGTCGCGGCGTGCCTTGCAGGCGTTTTTTCGCTGGAGGACGGGCTCCGACTCGTCGCGGCTCGCGGTCAGATGATGCAAAAGTTGCCGGCGGGCGGCATGTTGTCGGTCCGATTGCCAGAAAACGAGATTCGATCCCGCATCAACGGGCATCTATCTATTGCGGCGATTAATTCGCCGTCGCTGTGTGTTGTTTCGGGGCCATTCGAGGCGCTTGAGCCGTTTGAAGCGCAACTCCGAGAGCAGGGCGTAGCGTCCCGGCGCCTGGTTACATCGCACGCATTTCATTCGGCAATGATGGACCCGATCGCGCAGCCGTTTTCACAAGCCTGCGCGAGAGTGAAATTAAATCCACCTCGGATTCCCTACGTTTCCGGAGTCACAGGAAAGTGGATCACCTCCGAACAAGCAACCGATCCGGCTTACTGGGCGCGGCATTCCCGCGAGGCCGTTCAATTCTCGGCGGGCGTGAAACTGCTGCGCGAAAATCAAAACGCGATGCTGCTGGAGGTAGGGCCCGGGAACGTGTTGACGACGCTTGCGCGCCAGCACGCCGGATTTTCTGCCGGGCAGATGATCGTTCCATCGCTTGCGGACGGCCATTCAGGCGCCGACGATTCAATCGCACTCATGAACGCGCTTGGCGCGCTCTGGACGGCCGGAACTCAACCGGACTGGGCCGCGCTCTATCACGGAGTTCAGCGGCGGCGCGTCTCACTGCCTGCATATCCCTTCGAACGCAAGCGGTATTGGATCGAACTACCGGAAAAAACGCAAAGCCCCGCTACGGGAAGAACCGACGAGCAATCCACAGTTGACGCACCGTCTCTTACAACCACAGCCCCGCAGGAGACCGCCGAAGTGAACGCTACAGTACAAGGCCAAGGCCCAAGCAGCACGAATCGCGTCGCGCAAATCAGGAAGAGCCTCGCGGATATCTTCGAGGATCTTTCCGGGACGGATATTTCGAATGTCGATGGCGCGACCACGTTCCTGGAAATGGGATTTGATTCTCTTTTCCTCACGCAAGTTACGCAGGCGCTGCAAAGCAAGTTGGGACTCAAGATCACGTTCCGGCAACTCCTCGGCGATCAGTCCAGCCTGAACGGTCTCGCCGAATACGTTGACCAGAATGTTTCAGCAGAGAAATTCGCGCAGCCTGCGAGTGATGCTCCGCCGACGTCACCCGTTTCGACGGCGTCCGTCGATGTGCTCTCGGTTGCTGCGCCTCCGACGGCCGCCCTCGCCGCGAGCGGAAGCGCTGCGGCGGAAGGCGCGTCACTGAAGGCGGCTGCTTCTGACGGCACAATCGAACGCGTCATCCGCGAGCAGATGCAAGCGATAAACGCCCTGTTCGCGAAGCAGCTCGATGCACTGCGAGGAATCTCCGGCCAGGCACAGGCGGCGACTTCCGCTTTATCCATCGACGCTACAACGAGCCCGGCAGCAGCGCCGCCAATCACCGGGTCAGTCGCGACAACTCCAGCACCAGCGGATAAAGACGCAAAAGAATTGAAGGGCTACACGCCGTTCAAGCCGCTGCCGAAGCCATCATCGGCCGAACTGACGCCGCAGCAGCGCGAATACATCGCGTCGCTGGTCGAACGCTACACGCGACGAACCGCGCAATCGAAGCAGAAGACGCAGGAATATCGCCAGGTGCTCGCCGACCCTCGCGTCGTTTCGGGATTCCATTCCGAATGGAAGGAAATGGTCTACCCGATCGTCGCCGTGCGGTCAAAAGGGTCGCATCTTTGGGATATCGACGGAAACGAATACGTGGATTTGCTGAACGGCTTCGGGCCAATCATGCTCGGCCACCGGCCCCACTTCGTCGAGAAGGCGATCGAAAAACAACTGCACGAAGGATTCGAAATCGGACCGCAAACTTTGCTCGCCGGCGAAGTCGCGCGGATGATCTGCGAATTTACCGGCAACGAGCGCGCGACGTTCTGCAATACGGGCTCGGAAGCGGTGGTTGCCGCGATGCGCGTGGCCCGCACGGTAACTGGCCGAAACAAGATCGTCTCTTTTGCCGGCGACTATCACGGGATGTTCGACGAAGTTCTGGTGAAGGGAATTCGCAAAGGTGGACTTCCGCACGCCATCCCCGCCGCTCCCGGGATTCCGCGCGAGAAGGCTGCGAACGTCGTGGTGCTCGACTACGGCAGCGCGGACTCGCTCGAATGGATTCGCGCGAATGCCGGCGAACTTGCGGCCGTAATGGTGGAACCGGTGCAGAGCCGCCACCCTGCGCTGCAGCCAGTCGAATTTCTGCGAGAGCTTCGACAAATCACGGAACGATCCGGCGCGTGTCTGATCTTCGACGAAGTCGTCACCGGTTTCCGCGTGCACCCGGGCGGATGCCAGGCTCTGTTCGGTATTCGCGCAGACCTCGCTACCTACGGAAAAGTGCTCGCAGGCGGAATGCCGTTCGGCGTCCTGGCCGGAAAAGCGCGCTACATGGACGCGCTCGACGGCGGCACATGGCAATTCGGCGACGATTCGTATCCTGCGGCCGGCGTGACTTTCTTCGCCGGCACGTTTGTACGTCATCCGCTGACGCTGGCCGCTGCGAAGGCGGTCCTCGAACACCTGAAAGAGCAAGGGCCCGCATTGCAGGAGCGGCTGAGCAAACGCACCGGCGAACTCGTCCAGCAGCTGAACGAAATCCTGTGCAAGTACAATCTCCCGGCGCAGATCGAGAACTTCGGCAGCATCTTTTATTTCTTTTTCCCAAACGACTTCCGTTTCGGAAGCCTCTTCTACTATCACCTGCGCGAAAAAGGGATCCATCTTCTCGAAGGCTTTCCCTGCTTCCTCACCACCGCGCACAGCGAAGCCGATCTCGAGCGCGTAGTGCGTGCGTTCGAAGAATCGGCGGCAGAAATGCAGGCTGGCGGCGCTCTTCCTTCCGACAAAGGCGCGAGCCGGCAGACCCATGCGACCGTGCCCATATCGGAAGCCGAGCCCGTTCTTTCGGCGCCCATGACCGAGCCGCAGCTCGAGATCTGGTTATCCGACCAGCTCAGCGAAGCGGCTTCGTGCAGCTACAACGAATCCTTCACGCTGCGCATGCGCGGCGCTTTGAACCAATCTGCGCTGCAGCAAGCGATGCAGCAAGTGATCGCTCGCCACGATGCATTGCGTTCTTCGTTCGACGGCGAAACGCACACGGTGCGCTTCGCTCCTGAATTGAAGATCGACATACCCGTAGTCGATCTCGCAGGTTTGAGCCAGGCGGAACGGGACGCGCGCGTTCTCGAAATCATCCAGCAGGATGCGCGCACGCCTTTTCGACTCGCCGAAGCGCCGCTAGTCCGCGCGCAGATCGTAGTGCTCGATCGTGAGCACACGTTGTTGCTTGTCACGTCGCATCACATTGTTTGCGACGGCTGGTCCACCAACGTTTTGCTGGACGAACTTTCCACGATCTACAACGCGATCGTGCGCGGCGAGGCGTGCGGCCTTCCGCGCGCAATGAGCTTTGCGGAATACGCCACGATGCAAGCCGCTCTTGCGGAGAGCGATGAAGCGAAAGACACCGAAAACTTCTGGATCGAACGGTTCCAGCAATTGCCGCCGTTTCTCGACCTGCCGGCCGACCGCCCGCGCCCAGCCGTGAAGGAATTCAAGGGCGCCACGTACCGATACCGAATCGGCTCGAACGTCTATTCCGATGTGAAGAAACTCGGCGCGCGTCAAAAATGCACGCTCTTTGTCACGCTGCTCTCTGCGTTACAGATTCTGCTCAGCCGTCTCAGCGGACAGGACGACATCGTTGTTGGCATCCCGACGGCAGGCCAATCGCTCGTCGAAGACGTCCTGGTCGGGCATTGCGTAAATTTCATCCCGTTGCGGGGCCGCGTAGTCGCCGATCTTACAGTCGCAGAATATCTGGCACAGGTGAAACAGTGCGTGCTCGAGGGCTACGAACACCAGAACTACACGTATGGAAGGCTGGTCCGCAAGCTTGCGCTGCGCCGCGATCCGAGCCGGTTGCCGTTAACGGACGTGCAATTCAATCTCGAACGCGTCGGCGAAGGGTTGCGTTTCGAAGGGCTCGAAACGGAAGTCGATCCCAACCCAAAGGCGTTCGTCAATTTCGATCTGTTCATGAACATTGTCGAATCGAAAGACGGCCTCGCGCTCGACTGCGATTACAACACGAGTCTCTTCGACGAAGAAACGATCGCGCGCTGGGTCCGCCATTACGAAACATTGCTTCAGGGCATGGTCGCGAACGCGAATGACAAGGTGTCGGAGCTTCCGCTGTTGAGTGACGCGGAACGCAGGCAGCTGCTTGTCGAGTGGAATGCGACCGCGGCGGAGTATCCCTCCACAGAATGCGTTCATCAGCTGATTGATTCGCAGGCAGCCCGCTCGCCCGGCAGATGCGCAGTCATCGTGGGAGACCGCAGTCTCGATTATTCGCACCTGGTGGAGCGCGCGAACCAATTGGCGAACTATCTGGTCAAGTTGGGTGTCAAGCCCGGCCATTTGATCGGTGTCGCGACGGAGCGCACAGCGGACATGATTGTGGCGCTGCTCGCTGCGTGGAAAGCCGGGGCCGCGTACGTGCCGCTCGATCCAGCGTACCCTCGTGAACGTCTCGCATACATCGTGGATCAAACGAAAATCGCAGCGCTGCTTACGCAGGCCGCCCTTCTCGAACAATTGCCCGTAACGGATGCGGCGCTCGTTTGCCTGGATAAGGACCAGGTCCTCATCGAACGGGAGCGGACCGCGGCGCCGCAAGTCTGCTCGGACCCCAACTCGCTGGCCTACGTGATTTTCACTTCCGGTTCAACGGGTAAGCCGAAAGGCGTCGAGGTTTCACACAAGAGCGTCGTGAATCTCCTATGGTCCATGCGCGAAAAGCCGGGATTCGCAGAAAACGATCGCCTGCTGGCCGTCACAACGCTTTCATTCGATATTGCGGCGCTCGAACTTTTCCTGCCGCTCGTTTGCGGCGGCAGCGTGATCCTCGCCGGTCGCGAAACCGCCGCGGATGGCGGCCTGCTGTACAAGGCGATCGAGCAATCCCGGCCGACGGTGATGCAGGGGACCCCGGCTACGTGGCGACTTCTGCTGGAAGCAGGCTGGCGCGGCGCCGCCGGAATGAAAATTCTATGCGGAGGCGAAGCATTGTCGCGCGATTTGGCCGACCGGCTCGTGGCGTGCGGCGAAGTGTGGAACATGTATGGTCCGACGGAAACAACGATTTGGTCGGCCGCATGTCGCGTCGAGAAAGCGAACGGTCCGGTGCCATTCGGCGGACCAATCGCAAACACGCAATTGTACGTCCTCGACGCTCGAAGAAATCCCGCTCCGATCGGCGTTCCCGGCGAGTTGTACATCGGCGGCGCAGGCCTGGCGCGCGGCTACTTCGGGCGGCCCGAACTGTCGGAAGAACGATTTGTTCCGGATCCCTTCGCGCGCACTGTCAATCAGCGGATGTTCAAGACGGGCGATCTGGTTCGCTACAGAACGGACGGGCGACTCGAATTTCTCGGGCGTCTGGACACGCAAGTCAAAGTCCGCGGTTTCCGCATTGAGCTCGAGGAGATCGAAGCCGCGCTCAGCAGTCACCCTGCCGTGCGGCAATGCGTTGTTGCCGCCCGGGAAGGCGAACCCGGCCTGAATCGGCTGATCGCGTATCTGGTGGCCGGTAATGGCGAGAAGCCTTCGAGCGCCGATCTTCGCGAATGGGTGGCTCGCTCGCTGCCCGCGTACATGCTGCCTTCAATTTTTGTTTTTCTCGACCAGTTGCCCAAGACGCCGAACGGCAAAGTCGATCGCAAGGCGCTGCCCGCCTGCGCCGCGGCGATGCCGGCCGAGCCTTTTGTCGCCCCGAAGTCACCCACGGAAACCGAACTGGCGCGAATCTGCGCCGAAGTTCTGAAGGCGGAAAAAATAAGCATCGATCGGAGCCTGTTCGATCTGGGCGCGGACTCGATTCACATTTTCCAAATTGTTGCGCGAGCGAATCGGGCCGGGATCGCCGTTTCGCCGCAGGACGTGCTGACATTCCAGACGATCCATGCGCTCGCCGCGCACTTAGATCAACCGGGCAGCGGTCGTGCGGATCGTGACGCGCCCATTCCCCGCGTGCAGCGCGAGCAGTATCGGCTGCGCGAAACGTCTCCCAGGGCATAAATCCATGCAAGAAGAACACAACTCGACGGCGGTTTTCGATGTCCCTCAAATCGGCTACCTCGGAGAAGCGGAGTTCTCTTTTCCTGCGACTGTCGCCCAGAAGGGTTTCTGGTATCTGGAACACCTGGAACGGGGAAATCCTTCGTGGAATATCGCGGTTCGCTTTCGCATCCGCGGCCCTCTGGACGTTTCGACACTCGAACGTGCGATCAACCAGGTTGTCCGGCGCCACGACGTTCTGCGGACCACGTTTGGCAAAGTCGATGGTGAGCCGGTGCAGATCGTTCACGCGAGCGCGAACATCCCCCTGCGCATTGACGACCTCAGCGCATTCGGCGTTGCGGAACGGGCGGCGGAAGAAGAGAAGCGAACGATTGAAGAAGGCCGGCATCGTTTCGACCTGGAAGCCGGCCCGCTGATCCGTTGCAAGCTGCTGCGGTTGGGGCCGGAAGAGCACATGCTGTTGCTGACGGTTCACCACATCGTGTCCGACGGCTGGTCCATCGGCGTGATCACCGACGAACTGGGTCAAATTTATGAATCGCTGCGGGCGGGCAATCGCTCCTCGCTCCCCGAACTGCCTTTGCAGTTTGCCGACTACGCCGTGTGGGATCGGCAGCGGGAGCGCTCCGAATTAGCAGACCGCCGGAATTACTGGAAGACGAAGCTTGCCGGTTTGCGCAATCTGGAAATTCCTCCCGATCGTCCGCGACCTTCAACCAAGACGAATAACGGCCATATTGTTTCAATTCTCTTGCCGGAAAGCCTTACCGGGGGCTTAACCGGATTAGCGCATAGCCACAACTGCGGATTATTTGCCATCAGCCTCGCAGCCCTGAACATTCTGGTGCGGCATTATGCGCATCAGGACGACATCTACGTCGGCACACTGCTCGCCGGACGCGATCGCGTCGAGCTTGAACCGTTGATCGGACTCTTCATCAAGAACGTCGTTCTGCGGGCGGATCTGTCCGGCGATCCAACTTTTGCGGAACTGATCGATCGCCTGCGCCGCACTTCCGAGGAAGCCATCGCACACGCGCTCGATTTTCAGGAGATAGTCGAAGCCGTGCAGCCCAGGCGAGACCGCAGCCGCCCTCCTTTGTATGGGATCAACTTCATCTATCAGCGCGACTTTATCAAGCCGATCGAGTTCGCCGGCTTGACTCTGACGCCCGTTCCATCGCTGTCTCCGGGCGCCATTTACGATTTGAATTTTTTCATGGTTCGCCGCTCGGATGGCTGGCGGCTCTCCTGCGAATACAATTCCGACCTGTACGAACCCGCGACGGTCAATCGTCTCATCTCGCAAATGCGGCACATATTGGAAGAAGCAGGCGCAAATCCGAATCGCAGGATCTCGCAATTTTCCTTTCCCGAAGATTCCGGCGAGTTTGCCTCCGTGCCGGCCGCCGGGAAAAATGGCAATGGAATGGCAACACCGAAAAACGCGTCGCGCGTCTCTGCCGGCTCTGCGAAAACCGCTTCTGGGCCACGACGCGCGATTCGGCAGCACAACGGCCGCGAGTATGTGCCTCCTCGCGACGACGTCGAAACCGAACTCATACGCGTCTGGGAATCGGTTCTGGGGCAGGAAGTAGACGTCCTCGATGACTTCTTCGATCTTGGCGGGCATTCGCTGCTCGCCGGGCGTCTGTTGAGCCGCGTCGAAGACCGGCTGGGAGTCGAACTCTCTCTCGCATCTCTTCTCGATGCATCCACTGTTGAACGCCAGGCGGAACTGGTTCGCAGCTCCGGGCGGAAGGGCGGTGGCGCGACAACGCGCGACAATCTGATCGCGACGATCCCGCTTTTTTACCTGGGCGGTTATCCGACGTTCAGGCCGCTGACGCAGCGCCTCGCCGCTCAACGACAGCTCCACAGCCTGGGGATGCAGGAGTCGATCGTTCGCGACTTTGCTGAGCCTCCCTCAATGGCCGACCTCGCCGACCGGTTCATACGGCTCGTCCGTGAACGCCGGCCGCACGGACCTTATATATTCGCCGGATGGTGCTCTCACGGACTGCTCGCGCTCGAAATGGCGCAGAAATTGCGCTCGCAAGGAGAGGACATCGCTCTTGTCGTGATGATCGAGTCGTCGAACCCGATTCCCGCGCTTGCCTATCCGAGATGGAAAACTCGCATCGCATCTTGGCAACTTAAGTCCTGGCTCCTGCAGTTTGAGCGCTTCTATCTACGTCAAGAGCGGCGCGACGCTGCTATCGAGTACGTTCGCGGCCGTATCACTCGGAAACTCGCCGGCGCCTCAGCAAAAATTAGCAGGCTATTTCGGCCCGGCATGCCTTCGGCGAAGAAGACTCCCCTTGAAGTTC
>DASUJR010000178.1:0-6431 GCA_036279175.1 Candidatus Acidiferrales bacterium
TCGAGCTGTCGGAGGGATTTACCCACACGGTAATCGTGCGCGTCTTTTGTCGCTGGAGAGTGGCCGACGATGCGGGAAAAGGGTGATATGGACTGACATCGACCGTGACTGCGGCGCTCCGCGTTCCACCTACGCTTTGAATAGAATCGATCTTATAGCTCTGTATCGCGCCCCAATAGGGATCAGGCCCCCAGTCCTGGAGAAAATCTGAAAACGAATAATTGGCCGATGGCTTCCACGTCGTGTAGGCCGCGTGCATATCGCCGGACACAAGCTCGTTCATGAAATTGCGGATGATGCCGCGTTCGGTGTGGAAGCGCAGGCCCATCGGATACCAAAGCACGAGAAATATCGCGATGATGGCCGCGCAGATCGCGATGATGTAGCGCGGCGCTTTGGCTGGAGGGCCTGGTTTAGTCGAGTCGAGGATTCCCATCGCTTGGGTGTACCTGAAAGACCCCACAGGTTGTAGACACCGAAGCTGCGCTAAGGGTTCCTTCGCGCGCTGCCTTTGCAGGCCTATATACGAGTGGCCGTTCGCCATGCAGACACTAAGAGGATGAAAATCCAGGCCGGTACAGCGAAGCTTTATGCAGCGAGCGGACGAGCGAGCGGTCCCCGCAATTGAACCTGGCGGCCGACCCGCAGGAGCCTGGAGCGAAAACTCGATGGATCGATGCCCGCGCACGCACAAACTTCCTGGAAATCGCCGCCGTCTTCAAACAGAAATCGTTGCGCTTCACGCTTTTCACGCAGCGTTCCCGAGAGCCAATCCTGAACTGCGTGGACGATAACGGCCGTCCAAAGCCGGCGTTCGCCGATCATTTCCGGAGCTACCTCGTCAAGATCTCGCGCCATCCCGTTCTCCATTTACTTTCCCCGGTGACTGCTTCCTTTCATGAATTAAGCCCCTTCGTCGCGGTCACGTACAGCAAATGCATACGGTTCGCCAACCAGACAGCGGGCTGGTCGCCGTGTGTCGTGTCAGTGCAAGGCCCTGGTTCTTAGAGGCTTAGCGGAGCGGCTCGAGAATGCTGGCCGAAGAACCGTGATGGCGCTGGCAAGGGTGGATGTTCAGGGGTTGAGCAGATGTTCGCGAACGGAACAGAAGGAATTCAAAGCTCTGCACTTACGGCGCAAGCTCGATCGTGGCAAGGATCTCACGCAGCTTTGCCGCTAACGCGCCCATGGTAAAGGGTTTTTGCAGGAGGACGGACCCAGATTCCAACATCCCGTGTTGCACGACAGACTGGTCTGTGTAACCGGACATGTAGAGAACCTTCATTTCCGGCCGAATCCTGGCAACACGCTCGGCGAGTTCACGACCGCTGATGCCGGGCATAACGATGTCCGTCACGAGCACATGAATCGGGCCTTCGTGCATGCGGGCGAGTTCGAGGGCTGTGTGGCCATCTGCGGCCTGGATTACGGTGTAGCCGCTCGTTTGGAGGTAGTCATGGGTGAGCTGGCGCACGCCCTCCTCATCTTCAACGAGCAAGACCGTCTCAGTGGCTCGTCCGCTTACTTTTGCGCCGCCTGTGTCTTCGGCGGCTCTAAATTTCGTCGCTTCCTGCTCGATACGCGGCAAGTAGATCTTGAAGGTGGTCCCACGGCCAGGCTCGCTATAAACCCAGATGTAGCCACCACTTTGCTTCACGATGCCGTAGACGGTTGCGAGGCCAAGCCCGGTCCCTTTGCCCTTCTCTTTCGTGGTGAAGAATGGCTCGAAGAGATGCGCTTGCGTTTGCGCGTCCATGCCGCAGCCGTTGTCTGTGACAGCGAGCATTACGTACTTGCCAGGGGACATGACGACGGAATGTTGCGGCAGCGCATCACCCAGCTCGATGTTCGCTGTTTCGATCATTAACCGGCCGCCATTCGGCATGGCGTCACGCGCGTTGACGGCGAGGTTCATGATGACCTGCTCGATCTGGCTGCGGTCCGCCTTCACGAGCCACAGGTCGTCGGCGGAATGAGTTTCGAGCTGGATGTCCTCGCCGATCAGCCGGCGCAGAATTTTCTCCATGTCGTTCACCACGGAGTGAACGCTGATGACGCTGGGCGCGAGCATCTGCTTGCGGCTGAATGCGAGCAATTGGCGCGTCAGCGCGCTGGCACGCTGCGCGGCAGTCTGAATCTGCTCGGCGTTGCGACGGAGCGAATCGTTAGACGGCAGGCGCTCCATCAGGAGATCGGCATACCCCTGTATGACCATCAGCAGGTTGTTGAAATCGTGCGCAATTCCGCCCGCAAGGCGCCCGACGGCTTCCATTTTCTGGGAATGGCGCAGTTGCTCTTCGAGTTGCTTACGGTCCGTCACATCGAGCGACATACAGATCGCGCCGAGGACCTGGCCTTTGCCGTCGTGGAACGGCTCCACATGGCAGGCGTAGGCGCCGTCCTTCCAATCGACGTGAAATGTGACCGGCTCGCCGCCAATCGCGCGCCGATGCGCCGAAATGGGGAGAAACGTTTGATTGTCCGTTTCGAAGTACTCCAAAAGAGATTTGCCGGCGATTTCGTTCGGCCTCAGGCCGAGTCGCGCGAGCCCGGCGCCAACGCATGACGTGAACATCAGGTTTCTGTCTACCGTCCACAGTACGGCAGGCAGTTGCTCGACGAGAACGCGCATGCGCGCTTCGCTTTCGCGGAGCTTCGTCTCCGCGCGCTTCCGTTCGATAGCGAAAGCGATTTGCCCGCCGACGGACGAGAGAAATTCCAGATCGCGCTCGGTGTAGGCGTTGTCGTCCTCGTAGTGCTGCACCACCAGCACGCCAATCGTTGCCGCGGGTGTGCGCAGCGGAACACCCAGCCATGAAGGCGACGGCGTTCCGACCAACTCGACTTCGCCTTGCTCGGCAAGCTTGTCGAAAAGGCGTTGCGGGATGAGCGTCGCGCGGCCCGTGCGGTAAACGAAGGCGGTGCAGCTTCGGCCTGCCTTTTGGGGCGGCGGCGGCAGCGGGTCGTGCTGATCGACGAGAAAGGGAAAATGGAACATTCCGGTCGAGGGCTCGAAGAGAGCGACGAAGCAGTTCTCCGCGTACAGCACTTTGCGCAGAGCGTTGTGAATCATGCGAAGCAGATCATCGAGATTGTTTGTGACGTTAACGCTGTGAATGATTTCGGTGGTCGCCTGGCGCTCGAGTTCGGAACGCTTCCGTTCCGAAATGTCCTGCACGGTGCCTTCGTAGCCGACGATTGAGCCGTTGGCATCGCGGACCACATGGGCGTTCTCAGACACCCACACCCGTTTGCCGTCTTTGCGAAGAAGCTGGTATTCGAGACCTTCGATTACGCCGCCACGTTCTGCGACGAGTTTCTGGAATTGCTCACGCTGGGACGGCTCCGCGTACATTCGTGCGACGTCCGACACGCACGCGGTCATCTCGTCGGGTGAAGTATAGCCGCACATTCGCGCCAGCGCCGGGTTGACGCGCAGATAGCGGCCATCAAGCGTGGTAAGGAAAATTCCTTCGACGGCGTTCTCGAACAGGCCGCGAAACTTCTCTTCTGCCTGGGCGCGCGCTTCTTCGGCCCGAACGCGTTCGCTGATGTCCTCGAACATGGCAAAGCTGCCGATCCGCTTCCCGCCGGACTCAATGGGAACGCCGATCATCTGCACGTCGATCATCTGGCCGCCGCGGCACCGCCGGCGACATATGGCGCGGACGACTTCACCACGCGCTGCGCGCTGTGTAAGGCGCTGGGCTTCGTCAAGATGCTCCGGCGCCGTAAGCAGCCGGTTAACATTCATGCCCAGGATTTCGCGCAGTTCGTAGCCAAACAGGCTTTCGAAGGCCGGATTACACGCGAGAACGCGTCCCTCCAGGTCGAGCATGACAATGCCGAGCGGGTTGTTCTTCAGCAATGCCTGAAGGTAAGCGGCGTTGACTGGCGACTCCGGGTGGGCTGAGGGAAGACAACTGCTGTCGACGGCCTGCTGCGAGCGGGATTTAGCCGTTGTTTTTGTTGGACGCCCGCTTTCAGGCTGGGCCGAAGCTTTTGGGGGACGTTGGCGTTCGCCCGCCGATGATTCGCATTCTGGTTTGGGTTCGGCAGGGCGAACCCTCCCCTTGCGCACAGGATGCAGCGTTGAATTCCAACTGACCATTCTGAAGTATGGACCCCGGGTTAAGTTGTGATTCTGTACCGACTTGGAACACGCACCACCTTC
Source organism: Candidatus Acidiferrales bacterium (assembly GCA_036279175.1). Lineage (GTDB taxonomy): Bacteria > Acidobacteriota > Terriglobia > Acidiferrales > UBA7541 > Palsa-295. The sequence goes on from DASUJR010000178.1 coordinate 4,175, forward strand.
ATTTATAAAGTGTGCAGAACTGATGGACAATGGTACGAACGTACTAAGTGTTGAGAATCAGGGCACTTACGAGGGACAAAGCAGCGGGCCTTAACGGGGAGTACGCCGCGGCCCTGTGGGACACAAAACCGCAGAAAATGGCGCGAAAAGGCGTGGGTTTGGGACGCTTTGGGGCGACGCCGATGCGGGGCAATAGGGTCCCGTATCTCAGAGCTTTTCACGCCATCGGCGGTCTTATCGGCGCAGCGGAGGAGGCTCAGGGATAGCTGCGCCGTCCTTACGCGGGTCGGAAGCGCCGTAATTGACCTCTGTTTTGAAGTCGCGCTGAACGGCTTGACCGCCGCCCACCGTGGCGGAGTAGTCTCCGCGGAGGTCGATCTGGTGGCCACGCGCGGTGAGCCCGTTACGGACGCTTTCGGGGATACGGTCTTCAATGGCCACATGGCAACCATGGAAGCCGAGATGCCTGAAGCGGGGCGATTCCAAGGCGGCTTGGATGTTCATGCCGAAATCGACGACATCGGACACGAATTGCGCGTGCGCCTGCGCCTGGTTGAATCCGCCCATGATGCCGAAGGCGATGCGGTCGTCGCCGCGCTCCATGAAGCCGGGGATGATCGTATGCAACGGCCGCTTACGGCCGGCGAGCGCATCGGGGGACGACGGGTCGAGAACAAAAAGGGCGCCGCGATCCTGCAAAACGAAACCTGTGCCGTCAGCGACGAGCCGCGAGCCGAACTCGTCGTAATTGCTCTGAATCAGGGAAACCATGTTGCCCTGGCTGTCCACGGCGGTGAGATAGGTGGTGTCGCCCTTTGTGGGAAGGCCGGGTTCGCCTGGCGCGACGTCGCAATTCGCTTTGTTCATATCGATCAGCTTTGCGCGTCGCTCTCCATAGTTCGCCGAAACCATCGCTTCGATCGGAATATGGCTGAATCGCGGGTCGCCGACGTAGCGGCGCAGGTCTGCGTAGGCGAGTTTCTTTGCCTCGATCATCACGTGCAAAGCGTCGGTGGAATTGTGGCCGTACTTGGCGAGCGGAAATTGCTGCATGATGTTGAGCATCATCAGCGCGGCAATTCCCTGCCCGTTTGGCGGAAGCTCGTAGACCGTCCAGCCATGATAGGTGGTTGAAAGCGGCTCGACCCATTCGGCGGAATAATCGGCGAGGTCCTGGGCCGTCATCGTGCCGCCGTGTTGCTGTGAAAACGCGACGATTTTGGATGCGATCTGGCCTTTGTAATACGCATCGCGGCCACCGCTGGCGACAAGTTCGAGCGAACGCGCCAAATCCGGATTGCGAAATACTTCGCCGACGTTAGGCCCATGGCCGTCGATCAAATAGGTGTGCGCGAGATTGGTATCCTTACGGAGAAACGGTTCGGCAGCGTGCCAGTATTCCGCGTCCCATTCGGGAACAGGAAAACCTTCGCGGGCATAGTAAATGGCGGGAGCGAGAACTTCCGAAAATTTCTTCGTTCCGAAGCGCGACAACAGTTTCGACCAGCCGTCGACGACGCCCGGCACGGTGACGCTGTCGATGCCGTATGCCGGCATTTTCGTGATGCCCTTGCCCTTCAGGAAATCGATCGTCAGCTTCTCAGGTGCCCAGCCGCTGGCGTTCAAACCGTAAAGCTTGTGAGTTTTCGCGTCGTAAACGATGGCGAAGAGATCGCCGCCCATGCCGTTCATCATGGGCTCGACCACGCCCATCGCGGCATTCGTGGCGACGATCGCGTCGATGGCGTTGCCGCCGTGAGCTAAGATTGTGGCTCCGGCCTGCGCGGCGAGCGGACTTTCCGCAGCGACGATCCCGGCGCGGCTGACCACCATCGATCGCCCTTGCGAGCGATCCTGCGCGTTCGATTGCGTTACGTCCATAAATGCAGAGGCAAAGATTAACACTGCACAGATGCTGGGAATCGAGATTCGACGGCCGACCGCACGGGAAATTCTGTTGAGTCGGAACATGGCTTCGCCTGCCGGAGGTTTGGAGTTATGAACGACGCGACAGACTACTCTGGAATTGGAAGGGAGTCCAGGGCAGCGAAGCAGTGACACCAAGGCCAAGCATCGACTTGCATTACATTGCCTCAAACTAGTTGCTCAGCTAAGGTCGGCTTGTTAAGTTTCAACCTCGTTGGTGATTGGAAATGGCTGGAAAAACGCGAATACCAGGATTGGAGATGCCGGACGTTCCGGAGCCGGACTTCGTGGGAACTTTGTGCGAAATTTGGTTCGGAGTCAGTTACTCCGC
>DASUJR010000179.1:0-2228 GCA_036279175.1 Candidatus Acidiferrales bacterium
GCGGCGGCAATACTCACACCTGCGGCACCTGCGGCGTCCGCTTTGGCCAAAGGCACAGGAAACAACGAAGGCCCGCCGTCTGCCGAGACGCCGGGCTTCGGCTGACCGGGAAGTGGCTCCGCCTGTAGAATCGCAATCCTCGGCGCCCCTGCAAGAGTCCGGAGACCGTCGAAGATGCTCGCGAGGCCATCCTGGTCGAGTCCACCAAGGATGCCTACCACCAGATCCGCAGAATCTATCGCGGCGTTCGTTGCCTCAACCTGGCGAGAGATGGAATCGGTTTCCAAATGCCCTTGCTCGATGCGGCGCTCGGCGCTTCGCTTCGTTCCTTCTGTTGTGGCTGTAAAATCCATCACGATTATAGCGACAGCGACATGATTCCCATCAATGGGATGCGCACCCATGCGGGCCGAGTGTTCAATTCGTACAACAGCTCATAAAGCGCTTTGTCCATAAGAAACAGGTCCAGAAGCGCGCGAAAATCCGAAAGGTCGTTCGGGACGAACGCGGCTTCCGCCGTGGTCTCGCGATATGCACGCAGAAATTGTGCGGCAACGGAACGCTCCCAGAGTTGCGCCCATGGCTCCAGGCGGGCGATGTCCTCCGGATGTCGCGTTGTATAGCTGATCAGGCTGGCGTACGCCGCGTAACTGAACGAACGCAACATTCCGGCAACATCCTTCAGGGCGCACTGCTTCAAGCGCCTCTCGGTCAGCGGCCGTGCGGGTTCTCCTTCGAAATCGATGATGACGAAATCCGATTTCACTCTCAGCACCTGGCCTAAATGATAGTCTCCGTGGATTCGGATTCGCTGAAGATGAGCCTTCCCCGACTGGAGCGCCTGCAGGCGTTCCATTACGCGGCGCCGCCGACTGAGCACGGCTGCTGCGATCTCGACCAGCTCGTCCGGCAGTAGCGAAACGCGATCCTTCAGCACGTCGAAGGCATGAGACGCGTTGCGGAGGATTTCGTCGATCAGAGCTTCCAGGTCCTTGGAAGCGAGTGGTTCGGGAGCAAAAGCCGGATCGTCCGTTGCAGATGCGAGTGCGTTGTGAAGTTCAGCCGTGCGGCGCCCGAGTATCGCCGCGGACTCCAGGTACATACCAACATGCTCGCGAGCCAATTGAGACGTTGCTCTCCCGGAAAGCTCGATCGGATCCAATAGTTCTGTGCCCAACTTCTCGGGCAACGACAGAGGAGCGGAGGCCTCGAAGTACCGATCGAGTTCGTCGAGTGTCCACTTCCATCCGTCACCTTCATTGCCGACGAACCCCTGCAGCATTGCTACCGTTGAGGCTTTTCCATCTGAGGCATTTTCGTGCGCGATCATTCCCGCAAACGGCGGGATGTGATGAAAGCTCGTATGTTCAGTCAGGTAGCGAATGATTTCAGCGTCAGGGTTGCTGCCGGATTCCAACCGGCGAACGATTTTCAGGATGAAACGGTCGCCATACACAATCGACGTGTTGCTCTGCTCCACCGAACCTCTTCGCACCTGCAATCCGGCTTCGGCCGCGCCCGCCTCTCTTTTGAACGCGGCGCTCGGGATGCCGCAGATCTTGCCGCCCTGGTGATCAAGCTCCGCCCCAGTCGCGATGAGTTTCAGAAACTGCAGGCACGTCTTGTCATCGAGCACTCCATCGTGCAGAACGCCGTTGTCTCGTCCAAAGGCGATTGGAGCAACGATTCCGTTTGGCGCCGCCTGACGCAGTTCTTCGGCCGCAGCACTGGACGCCATCGCCAGCGGCAGAAAGTAAACGTCGGGCGCGCCGCTGCCGTATTGCACTTCGAAGAATGCTGCAGCGGACCCCGCTGCGCCCAACGGGAACCACTCGATCAGATGTGTCGACACAATTTGCCGCGTCTTCCCGGCGAACCAGCGTTGCTTGGGGAAATAGCTGGGAAGGTGGATCGTCTCAAGCCGTTCGCGGCTCGCTCCTGCAAAAATGCTTTCCCAACCCTGTGAGGCGTTTAGTGGTGTCTCCAGTGCGTCCGCGGGTGTCGTTTTCATTGTTTCGGGCTTGGGTTGAAGTTCGAGCCACAGGAAACTGTAAGGCGCCATGCTCAGGCGGTATGGCTGTTTTCCGACCACCGGGAATTCCACATACCCAAGCATTTCGACTGGGGTTACCCCTTCCAGTTGCGACAAGTCCAGATCGACAGGTTGCGCAAAGCGCGAAAGATTGGCGACGCACAGCACTTGCTCGTCGCCATATTTGCGAATATAT
>DASUJR010000180.1:0-7411 GCA_036279175.1 Candidatus Acidiferrales bacterium
CCAGATCATCGATCGCAACCAGCCTGTAGCCGAAATTGGACCGCTTGAGCCAAAAGTAAACCGGTAGCCTGTCAAAAACAGCAAAAGCTGTTTCCGCCATTGGCGGCTATTCCAGACGTCGCCCTGAACGGATGCTAATCGCATCAGCTACGGTTGCCGCAACTGTGTCATAGAGATTGACCTCTGGCCACGGTTCGTCTCTTTAGAGAGTTGTAATTATGGCTCGCTTCTGAAGCGAGCCTCAGACGAAGCCCGCTGCGCGAATAACAGAAGGGCAGCCGTGAGGACAGGTGCCGTCCCATTCGACCTCGCATAGTTCTGTGCAAAGGGCGGGAGCCGATTCGATGTCAGAGAGAACAGCCGCGAGGACTTCATCGAGAGTGCGGCCGTCGAGCTCCAGAAATTGCTCGATGGAGAGAGTGAGGAGTGCCGGACACCATCAGTGAGAAATCTACGGATCGCAGCATCGTAATCGCGCTACTCTTTGCAGGACTATTTCTTGCTGGTAATCCAGCTTGACTGATGCTCGAAGCTCGGGATGCAGGCTTTAGTTTCCAGTTTGGTGCCGAGCCGTCGGCGATCCGGAAAGTGGCAACACGGGCAGACAATCGCATCAACCGGTGGGAATTCACCCGTTCAATCGCCTTGGAGCGCCGCTCTGATTGTGCGGACGCCATAGGCGCTGTCGCCTGTTCGACGGTCCCACTTATCCCGCATCAGACCGGAGCTACGAAATAGCCGATCGATCCGCGCTATGTCACCCCGGCACCAAAATGCCAGGATTCCGCACAAGGCCAGGTCCGCCCGGCTATGGTCATTGTCGTAATCGGAAATATCCCCTTCCCACAACCGGCGGAAGCGGTCGCCATTGCGCGCGCTCTTTGCGCGTTCCATGAGTTCCTCGTCTGAAAGCCTGAGGGCGGTCGCGAAGGCCGTGCAATTCGGCTCCGCGCTTTCTTTCGGGAACAACTCGTCGATCAGTTGCTGTAGTATGGCTTGGCAGTTCTGAATCGCTGTTGGCGTGCCGATTAGATGTTTTCCAGTGATCGTGAAATACCGGCCAGCGTCGAGCCGCTCTTCCGTCGTCATCGGCGCCAGCGGAGAAGTGTCGTCGGGCTCCGCGATTTCCTGAAGCATTCGGGCAACACGATGGCCGTATTTCTGAACCTGCCACAGAGCGGCCCGGGCGGTGAAGCTTTACGCCTGTTTCCATTCCGATCCCGTTGAGCGCGCCTACGGTCGCGAGCATCTGCAGATCGGATCGGCCCAGCTCCGGGACCCGCCTCGTTAAATCGGAAATCGAGCCGAAACCGACCTGCGCCCGACAGGCGGCGATCCGCTCGGCTGCTGCTTGCCGTAATCCGCGAACGCATCGCAGTCCGAGCTGTAGAAAGAGTTTTCCTCCTTCCTCCTCAAGCGTGCAGTTCCAATCCGAGCGTGTCACATCCACCGGCCTGACTTTGAGACCATGCCGCTGTGCGTCTTTGATAAGCATCGCAGGGCTATAAAAGCCCATCGGTTGGTTTCAGCAGCGCATAGGTGAACGCCGCCAGATATCGCACCTTCAGAAACGCGCTGGCGTATGCGAGCAGCGCGAACGACGCGGAATGCGATTCAGGAAAACCGCCCATCATCGATCACGCGACGGGAAACGTACTAGGTGATTCGGCGCACTCAGGTGTGTGAAATGGCCCAAAAATATGTGCGGATGAACAAAGCAGCATCGCCATACCTCTGGAAATCCGACGGCTAACCTGGAACTTCGTTTGCTTCTGATGAATGTGTTTCTACCCTAGTTGCGGCAGACTGTCAGAGGCAGTGGGCGCTAGGGTTCGACAAGGAGTATGTGTATGCAGACAATGACGATGAGAGAGACTGATAAAGCACTACGGGATACCGTTATCCGGCATCTGCAATGGGACCCCGAGGTGGTCTCTTCGGATATCAGCGTGGCTGCGGAAGGCGGAGTGGTAACGCTGACCGGGTTCGTTCATACCTATGCCGAGAAATTCGCAGCGGAGAAAGCAGCTCAATCTATCTACGGTGTCAAAGCTGTTGCCAACGACATTGAGGTCAAGACAGGTACGAGCCGCAGCGATCCCGAGATTGCCCGGGATGTTGTCCACGCGATGAAGATCAATGTAGTCGTGCCGGATGAGGGCATCAAAGTCACAGCTCGTGACGGTTTCATTACGCTCGAAGGAACGGTCGAGTGGCAGTATCAGAGGAGCGCGGCTGAGAGCTGCACTCGGAACGTAGCGGGCGTACGAGGCGTCACGAATTCGATCCATGTGAAACCGAAGCCAGTGACGGTGTCTTCGGCAGAGGTGCGCACCAAAATCGAGGATGCACTGCGGCGGAGCGCAGAAGTGGATGCGCGGCGGATTTACGTGTGGGTTCACGACGGCGCCGTCGAGCTCTCTGGTAACGTCCGCTCGTGGTTCGAGCGGGACGAGGCGGAGCGCGCGGCCTGGGCAGCGCCGGGCGTTTCCAACGTCGTGGATCGCATCACGGTCATCCCATGAAGGGATTTCCGGCTCGAATTCTGATGTTACGAATAACAAGCGCATAGCACGGAGGCCGCCGGGCGGTGAGTTGCATTATCGCCATTTGTATTCAGGAAGGCGAGGTGACTCGCAGCGTGTGCTCGTTTTCTGGATCAATTGGCGCAGATATAATGGGTTGCTGGCCGCAGCCCGCGGCAGAACGGATCCGCAGGCTGAGGACGAACGCCTATGCGATCATTCGGGAAGCAGCTTGCCCGATCGCGACCCAGCGGGACGTTACGAATATTCGATTCGAGCAATAGGCGCCAATATGACAATATCTCGAGTCGAAGTCGATTCGAAGCTCAGGGCACGCTCCCGCGATGAATTGCTCGGCTGTTAAGAAGCCCGGAATACCGTTCCCGCAAAAGGACCTCACGCACCCGCATCCACTTCAAACTAGAAAGTCCAAACGTAGCAGCCTTTGTTTTCCAGAATCTCCCGATGTTTATCGGCCGTGCGCCTCGCCGCTAAGGAAAATGCAGCGATGGATATCCAAACCAGCCAATTCGAAAAAGGACCAGCGGTAATCGGAAATGTCATCAGAAACCCAAGATTTGCCGCAAGGCACCATGCAGTGACGGCGAGTAAAGACACTGAAATCAAGATGGTAGCCACAGAAATCAGTTCTACTACCACAAATTGGCCCGATTCATAGGAGCAACGAGCTAGCGTGGCGCCTGCTCGTACTTTGGCTTCAGTCGTCTTCATTTGCTGGCCCATCAGTTAGCCCCAGTTCTTCGAGCCACTTCTGCGACTACTCCTCGATTACTTGCTCCCAGGTCTGTTCGGTAAACGTAGCGAGCTCGTAATGGCGAAGCCGAAAAGAATCTTTGCCATCTGTTGCCCATTCTGGACCTCGCATGGGAGCTCCACTGCTTTTCTCGATGATTACTGCGCACGTCGGCTTCCACTCCAATCAGAAAGGTCCACTCCGGACAGCACGAGCAGTGGCAGGTTTTAGATTCACAACTGCACGTTTTCTAATTGCTATACTCGCCAAACCGCGCGACTACTGCGCGATACCGCGCAGCAACGGCGCCTTGAACTGCATATTGTAAAGGCGGCAGGTTGCGGTGGACCGCCCTCCCATACGGACGGCGACTCTCCTGCTACTACAATCGCTGGTTGATTACCATCACCAAACGTAACCGTCAACACTGCACATCGCCTTTCAGGAACTCGACGGACGCTATCAGTCCGCAGATTGAAGAAAATGTGCAACGACAAGCTTGCAGTAGAAGATGCCTCGTTCGACGCGGCGTCGAAAGAGATTGTGCGCGTGCTCACTGGCGCGCAATAAATCGGTCGCCCTCGGCTGTACTAACGTGCTGTCTACGCGCAGCTTCCGAGCAATCTCACGCTCTATGAAAAGTTGCCGGTATTTGGGCTGATCTATGGCGTAAACCACCTCGCCATGCGGATCGAAAGTTCGACCTGACGCATTTTCACGAGACGAAGTGTTTCTGTCCGGGTTTCGCTTCGAGGAGGAATTTGCTTCGTGATTTCGATACGGTGCGCGCCGAAAGAGCTTATTACACTTCATCCACTGAACCGCACGCTGGACACTGGCCTGAGCACTCAGACTGTCAAGCCACGAAACAAGCGCCGTTTCGCTGTTTCTACCATAACCAGATATGCCACGGTAGCTCCAGCGAGAAAGAAAAAGAACGAAGCGGGAAGCGGCGTGAATCCGAGGATGGGGCCAACCGGGCTAAACGGCAGCAGGAGTCCAATGACGACAACGGCAACAACCGTTGTGGCGAGCGGCCGGCTAGGTCTGCTCTTTAAGGGGTTCCCGAACGTCCGGATCACAAATAGGACCAACGTCTGGGTCGCGAGAGACTCGACGAACCATCCGGTGTGAAACTCAGCCTGGCTTGCATGGAAATACCGCAGCAGAATAAAGAAGGTCAAGAAATCGTAAATGGAGCTGATCGGCCCAATCAAGACCATGAAATTGCGAATGAGAGAAATGCTCCAGCGCTGTGGCTTGCGCAGGTAGCCAGGATCGACTGCATCGGTGGGAATGGTGATTTGCGCCATGTCATATAAGAAATTATTGACTAAAATCTGGGTGGGCAACATGGGAAGAAACGGCAAGAACAGCGACGCACCAGCCATGCTCAGCATGTTCCCAAAATTGGAACTCGTGCCCATAAGTAAATACTTGAGCACGTTACCGGATGCTTTGCGACCTTCGAGAATTCCGGCATGAAGCACGTCCAATCCACGTTCGATGAGAATGATATCCGCTGCATCGCGCGCGACGTCGGTAGCTCCATCGACAGAAATGCCGACATCGGCCGCATGCAGAGAAGGGGCGTCGTTGATGCCGTCTCCCAAGTAGCCGACGACATGGCTGCGCCGCTTGAGAGCGATGATGATGCGGTTCTTTTGCGCGGGCGAAACGCGTGCGAACACGGTTGCCTCTTCTACGACGTGTTGCAGCGCCGTATCCGTCATTCGCTCGATTTCTTCGCCTAAGACGAGGTGGGAATGATCAATACCGACCTGTTCACAAATGTGACGGGTAACCAGATCGTTATCGCCCGTTACGATCTTGAGTTGAATTCCATCTTCCCGAAGCGCAGCCGCTGTTTTTGCTGTATCGGGCCTCGGCGGATCGGCGAAGGCCAAATAGCCGGCAAGTATGAGATCCGATTCGTCGTCTACGCTGTAAGCGCCCCGGCTCTCGATTGGACGATAAGCAACGGCCAGAACGCGGTCACCTTGGTCGCTCAGTTGGTGGAACATCTTCAGGCACTCTGCTCGTCCTCCAGGAAGGATCGAGATGATTCGTCCGGAGGACTCATAGGTGGAACATTGCTGAATTACCGATTCCGGCGCGCCTTTCGAGATCAAGAGATTGTGACCGTCACGTGTCACCACAATCGAAACGCGACGCCTTTCGAAGTCAAAAGGGATTTCGTCGCACTTCGTATATTGATCGGCTCCGCTGCATCCGGTCTCCATGATCGCCGAGTTGAGCGGGTTCCGAACACCTGTCTCGAATCTGCTATTCAAATAGCCCCAAAATAACGTATTTGCCGAATCCGCACCATCCGCATCCAGGCTTCGAGTGAGCTTCATTATGCCCCCTGTAAGCGTCCCCGTTTTGTCGCTACAAAGGACGTCGATGCTGCCCAGGTTCTGAATGGCGGGAAGGTGCTTCACAATGACTTTTTGGCGAGCCATCCGCACTGCGCCCTGAGCGAGCGTGACGGAAGTGATCATGGGTAAGAACTCCGGCGTCAACCCAACCGCCAGGGCTACAGCGAAGAGCAGTGATTCGAGTGGATTATGGTGCAGCGCAATGCTTACAACGATAAGAAAGAGAACGAGAAAGAGCACCACCCGCATAATGAGAAAGCTGAACTTCCGCAACCCTCGCTCGAATTCGTTCTCTTGCGGATGCAGAGCCAAGCGAGCGGCGATGCCGCCGAACACGGTGGCGGCACCGGTCGCGGCCACTTCTGCGATTGCCGTTCCGCTAACAACGGAAGTGCCAAGGAATACCATATGTGTCGCCTCCGGGCTAGCTGTTGCCGCTTCCCGAGTGCGAACTTCTTTTTCCACGGGAAGCGATTCGCCCGTGAGGGCTGCCTGCTGGACGTATAAGTCTTTTGCCTGGATTAATCTGGCATCTGCGGGAACGAGATCGCCAGCAAACAGCCGTACGACGTCGCCTGGGACAACATATTGCCGTGGGATTTGCCTCCATTCGCCGCCGCGAAGGACAGACGCCGTGCTGGTTACGGATTGCCGCAACCGCTCGACGGCGTGTTCCGAGCGGTAGGTCTGCCAGAAATTGATGGCGCTGCCGATGAGAACCACCAGGACAATAATGGCCGCGTCGACGCGTTGACCTAGAAACGCCGAGAACACGGCTGCCACCAGAAGCACGATTGCGAGTGGGTTCAGAAATAGCAGCAGCAAAGCGAATACAGTCGAGCGCTTCCGAGAGGGTGCCGGATCATTGGGCCCAAATTCAGCGAGCCGACGTGTGGCTTCTGCTTCCGATAACCCGTTCATCGGAGTAGCGGTCTCGGGCAGGGGCAAGGTCGTGGTCGGCATTTGTCATGCGGTTAGGATGCAGTTCGCTTGCCATAAAGCGATCGCAGATGACTCCGTCTGCCTGGCCGTCTCATGGACCTCAGTTGCAATTTTCTCGAGTTACTTATGTCCGGAGTGACGCTGCAAAATATCCAAAACCAGCTCGGATCTCTGACGGGCCCGCCCGTGCGTGTGCTTGGCCTGACTCCACTAGCACGTGAATATCAAGAGATGGCGATTAAAGTTTGCGGGTATGGCGAGCCAACTGATGTCGACTATCGAATTCCCGGAAACCTCGTATTGCATACCATGCGCGACCGTGTCCGCAACCGCACCTTCCTTCGCTAGGCGCACGCAGGATAATTTGTGTAAAATGCCGCTCTCCAAACTTGTCCAGCGATAGCACCTGGCGGTTGCAAGTGTCGCGTAAAGCTTGATCTCCGAATCAGGGGGTGGACGAAGTTCAGTGGCGCTGTATCATCCCGACAGCCAAGGCACAATATGCAGGAGCGTGACAGTAACTCCACCAATATCGGCCAGCGCGCGCACATAGAGCGTCCTGACATCGCTCATCGGAGAGGAATCAACCCGGAGCAGAATGGATTGAAAAGCGCCATTTGCCATATAACGTCCTCCGGCCCAATCGAGCCACTATATACAGTGCAACGATCAACCCACCGTCCCGACCCGCGTGGTCACACCAGATTGGGGCAATATAGAAAACGGTTCCGCACGGGGCAGGGATCGCTGGCCTGTGGCTGGTCGGGATCGGGACTGCAGCACGGAACTCATCCTTGCGCAAGCCTGTG
>DASUJR010000181.1:0-5847 GCA_036279175.1 Candidatus Acidiferrales bacterium
AGACCTCTTGTCGCGAGGGGAAGACGCGGCTACCAAGGATGTCCGGAAAAATCTTGCCGAGCCAGGAACCACAAGCAAAAACGAACGTTCCCGCCGAATAATTGTCGCCGTCGCGCGTCGTGATCTGGTCCAGTTTATTACTTCGGGCCGTCGGCGGGCGAACCTGATCATTCGCGTATGCGGCGCCCGATTTCTGGGCTTCGTCGACTACCGTATGCACCGCGCGTCGCGCCATCAGCACGCCGCTGTCGGGCTCGAAAATGCCCCAGCAGTCGTGCTCGAACGAGAATGCGCTATAGCGTTCAATCATCTGAGCGAGCGACAGCTTCTCGTAGCGGCAGGCGACGCGGTCGAGAGTAGCCATCGTGGCAGCAAGCGAAATGTTGTCGTTTTCGTGCGCGATCCAAAGAACGCCCGTGGGCTGAAACAATTCTGGCCGGCCCGCCTGGGCGAATAGCTCTTTCCATTTCGGCAGCGCATTCATCGACCAGCGCGTGTATATCTCGTCGGCGCCGTAACCCATGCGTATGATGCGCGATTCGCCGCCGGAACTGGCGCGCGAGTTGGCTGGACCGTAGGCGTCGAGCAGCAGAACGCTGGCGCCTGCCTTGCGAAGGAAGTACGCAGTCCATGCGCCGAACACGCCGGCGCCGATGACGATCACGTCGTAATTACGATCGGCTGGCGGCATCAGAAGCCTTCTTCGACGAGCCGGGACACAGTTAACCGGGAGGAAGTTGGAGTGGCGTGCGATTCCAGAAGGCTCTCGACGTATTTCGCCAGGATATCGGTTTCGAGATTCACCGCGTCGCCGGGAACCATGCATTTCACGCTCGTTTCGCGATGGGTGAAAGGAATGACGGCGATGTCGGCGATGCCATCGTGCCATGCGGCAACGGTAAGGCTGATGCCGTCAATCGCGATCGAACCTTTTTCCGCGACGTAGCGCCTCAAATCCTCTGGCACGCGCACGGAGAGCCACCAATTGTTGCCTTCCTGAGCGAGGCGTGTCACGCGGCCGATGCCGTCGACGTGGCCTTGGACGAAATGCCCGCCGAGTCGCTCCCCGGCCGCCACCGGGCGCTCCAGATTCACGAAGTCTCCTGGTTTCTTCTCGCCAAATGATGTGCGACGCACCGTTTCGCCGGAAAGATCCGCAGAGAAACCTTTTTTCTCGAGCTCGACAATCGTTAGACAGCAGCCGCTTACGGCGATGCTGTCTCCGATTTTCATCGTGGAGACGATCTTGGACGCATCGGTAAGACGAATGCGGACCTTACCACCCGCTTCGCCCCGCTCGAGCGACTCAATCTTACCGGCGGCCTCGATGATTCCCGTAAACATCGTGAAAATATCCTTGGACGATGAAATCGGAACCGAAAGGACTTACAGTGATATTTTTCAGGAACGGCAAGTTCTCGAATGCACGCGAGGAAAGCCGCGCCATTGGAACACCGCCATTTCCCATGATCCTGGGAGCATAGAAGAGAATCATTTTGTCGACAATGCCCGCCTCAAGTGCGGCTCCGTTCAGCTCGGCACCGGCTTCGAGAAGCACATTCAGGACTTGACGGCGGCCAAGCTCGCGCAGGACTTCTGCTAGATCAACGCGGCCAGCGCGCGCTCGCACCTGAATAACTTCGACGCCCGCTCGCGTGAGTCCCCGCGCCTTTCGGGATTTCTCCGATTGCGTGGTTAACACCAGCACATCGCTCTGCGCTGACTTGACCAGACGCGATTTTAACGGCAAACGCAAATGCGAATCGACGACGGCGCGAAGAAGCGGCCTGCGTCGAGGCGCGCGTGTGCGGTCGGTGAGAAGCGGATCGTCAACGAGGATCGTGCCGATACCGGTGAGCAGCGCGTCAGCTTCGTGTCGCAGGCGCTGAACGTATTCGCGCGACGATTTGCCGGAAATTGAAGTCGAGTGACCGGGACGCTCAGCAATCTGGCCGTCGAGAGTGAGCGCTGTTTTCAGGGCTACGAACGGGAGGCCACTCGTGATCCATTTGGCGAATGACTCGTTCAGCGCTCGGGCTTCGTCCACGTGTCCGCCTGCGTCGACGCGAACACTCGCGCGGCGAAGTTGCGCGAACCCTTTGCCAGCTACTGCGGGATTGGGGTCCGACATCGACGCGACAACGCGGCGGATTCCGGCGCGGACAACGGCGTCGGTGCAAGGACCGGTGCGCCCGGTCGTGCAGCAGGGCTCAAGCGTGACGTAAAGCGTTGCGCCGCGCGCTCTCTGGCCGGCTTGCTTCAGCGCGACGACTTCGGCGTGATCGCGCTTGTCGAATAGATGAAATCCCTCGCCGACGATTTCACCGTTTTTAACGATGACGGCGCCAACGGTTGGATTCGGATGGGCAAGGGCGACGCCACGCTGGGCGAGCTTGAGCGCGCGACGCTCAAAACGCTCGTCCGCCTCGCTAGTCGAAGAGCGAGTTGACATAGGTTTGCGCGTCGAATGGGACTAGATCGTCCATCTGTTCGCCGGTGCCCACAAATCGAATCGGCAGGTTGAGCTCGCGTGCGATGGCGACGACAATGCCACCCTTCGCGGTGCCGTCGAGCTTCGTCAGGACTATGCCTGTGACGCCCGCATGATTCCAGAATTCACGCGCCTGATTCAGCCCGTTCTGGCCGGTGGTGGCATCGAGCACAAGCAAAACGTCATGCGGCGCACCGGGGACCGCTTTCGAGGCGGTGCGCTTCATCTTTTCGAGTTCCGCCATCAAATTCGATTTCGTGTGCAGGCGCCCGGCCGTATCGACGATCACGGCGTCCGCATTGCGCGATTTGGCGGCGGCAAGCGCGTCGAAAATCACGGCCGATGGATCTGCGCCGGATTTATGCTTAATCACTTCGACACCCGCGCGCCGACCCCAGACTTCGAGTTGCTCGATTGCCGCAGCGCGAAATGTGTCGGCGGCGCACAGGACGACGTTCCCGCCTTCTTTTTTCAGACGATTTGCCAGCTTGCCGATCGTGGTCGTCTTGCCGGTGCCGTTTACGCCGACAACGAACAGGACTCGCGGGGTCACATCGATCTTGCCGTTCGATGAAGCCGCGGGCGCGTTGAGGATATGCAGCACATGGTTCTTCAATTCGCGGCGTAGCTGGTCGGAGCCTTCGAGCTTGTGCTCGGTGACCTGCGCGCGAAGAGCGGCCAGAATGTCCTTTGTGGTACTTACGCCGATGTCGGCACTTAAGAGCGCAGATTCAAGCTGCTTCAACAGTGCCGGATCGACGGGCCGGTCGCCGGTGAGAATCTGCTCGACGCGAGCAGAGAGCTCAGAGCGGGTCTTGCTGACGGCGTCCTTCAGACGCTCGCGCAGAGTGGGTTCTGGTGGTCCAAACAGCGTAATCATGGAAAGCGATCCTTGGCCGAACAATCATTCTACAGGGAGGCGGCGAGGCAAAGAAAGTAACGCAGGTGAGATGCATGCGGGCGAGCGGGAGGCAGAGGCAGGAAGTAAGGAGGCAAGGAAGCAGGGAAGCGAGGAAGCAAGGAAGCAAGGGGACACCGGTTGGGCCGATGATGGCGAACGCGTTGATGGTGGCGCATGATTCGGCGGGAGTCGCATCAAGGGTGGTGCAGTGCGCGGCGCAAGCGAAACAGCCCCGAAGTGTAGCGATCAAAATGTCAACTTTCATTGATTGTAAAGGGACTTACGCCGAAATTTGATCGTCATGTGTATCTATCAAAATCGTCCAGACCTTACGCCAAGTTCAAGCACCGCCGGAGAACGAGTGAGTTGATTTTACAGGCGTTAGCGAGAGTTCCCGCGGTGAAGCTTCGACGGCTTGAGCCGTGGGTGATTTTGACACCAGAGCTGCATATCCGTCTTCCTGGTCCGTCCTGGTAATCACCGACAATGACCACCAAGATTGTCGGACGAGGGCCAAAATGGGACGCATACCGACGACCGGAAGCAAGTTCGGTCACTTCTGCGGTCTTCGTAGGCATCGACGCAGGGGACTTGAACGAATGAGCGGTTCAGTCCCATAATTTCCAGCTCGCAGTTTTTCCTCGACGCGGACGAACGGAATATTATAAAAATGCCCGCGCGTACCGAGCCGCGCATCATAGCGTTTTGAGCGAGGAGCAGCGGATGATTGTTGGTGTCCCTCGAGAGATCTATCCAGGCGAGCGCCGAGTAGCGCTCGTTCCTTCGGTAGTAGCGAACCTCAAGAAAGCCAATCTGGACGTAGCGATCGAGCAAGGTGCCGGCGTTGAGGCCGGTTACCCCGATGGGGAGTATGGGGCCAAGGGCGCACAGGTATTGCCCACCAGGGCCGATGTCTTCCGGGCCGCCGATATTATCGTTCAGGTGCTCTCCCACGGGTCGAACGACAAGACCGGCAAAGCCGACATTCCTCTATTCCGCCGCGATCAAATCCTGGTCGGTTTCCTTCGCCCGCTAGGTGCCCTCGAAACAGTGCAATCGCTTGCGGACGCGGGAGTCACGTCGTTTTCCGTGGAGCTGATGCCGCGCACGACGCGGGCGCAAAGCATGGACGCGCTGTCCTCAATGGGGACCGTTGCGGGATACAAAGCTGTGCTGATTGCAGCGAACACGTTGCCGCGCCTGTTCCCCATGATGACGACTGCCGCGGGAACAATTACGCCCAGCCGCGTGTTCGTCATCGGCGCAGGCGTCGCGGGATTGCAGGCAATTGCGACGGCTCGCCGGCTTGGCGCGGTGACATCGGCTTACGACGTGCGGCCCGCCGTAAAGGAACAGATACACAGCCTAGGTGCAAGATTCGTCGAGTTGCCTGTGGAAGCTCAAAACGCGCAGGATGCCGGGGGGTATGCGCGGGCGCAGGACGAAACGTTCTATCAGCGACAGCGAGAGTTACTCACGCGCGTCGTTGCCGAAAATGATGTGGTCATCACGACGGCGGTCATTCCGGGCAAGAAGTCGCCGATCCTGATCATCGGGGAAATGGTGAAGGGAATGGCGCCGGGCTCCGTGATTGTCGATTTGGCTGCGGAGCGCGGCGGCAACTGCGAGTTGACGAAGCCCGGGGAAAGTATCCTGGCACACGGCGTCACGATCATCGGATGGTTCAACCTGGCCGGCACGGTTCCTCACGATGCCAGCCAGATGTACGCGCGCAACATGGTCACGTTCCTGACGCACCTGGTGAAGGATGGCAAGGCGCGCGTCGACGCCGACGATGAAATCATTCGCAGCACGCTCGTGACCCGCGGCGGCGAGATCGTCAACGGGCGCGTACGCGAATTCTTCTCGATACCCGCTCTGGCGGGCCAGAAAGCGACCTAAGCAAGGAGGGAACGTTGCCGGCAGATTTCATTTCGAATCTTTTCGTTTTTATCCTGGCGGGCTTCGTCGGATTCGAGGTAATCAAGCGCGTTTCGCCGCTGCTGCACACGCCGCTGATGTCGCTCACGAACGCTCTGGACGCGATCGTCGTGGTCGCCGCGATCATCATCACCGGCTGGCATAGAACCACGCTGTCGACGGTGCTCGGCGCCGTCGCCGTGGCCGCTTCGTTCAGCAACATGGTCGGCGGATTCCTCATTACGGACCGCATGCTGCGCATGTTCAAGGCCGGAAAGCCGAAAAAGTCATGAGCGCCGCATCCATCGCGCAAGTCATCGATTTCGCCTACCTCGCCGCAGCGATTCTGTTCATTCTTTCGCTCAGATGGCTCAGTTCACCCAGCACGTCGCGTCACGGCGTCCTGGCAGGCGAGATTGCCGCGGCGATGGCCGTCACCGCGACGCTGTTCAATCCCGATCTGGTCCAATACAAATGGATCGTCATCACCTTGATCATCGGCGCAGCCATCGGCATCCCGCTTGGCCTGGTGAAG
>DASUJR010000182.1:0-8277 GCA_036279175.1 Candidatus Acidiferrales bacterium
TACGACTTTCGTGGTCTGGGGGCGAACCATATTCGCTTGGCGGTCCGACGTCGCGAAGAGAACCGACGATTATTAATAGCGCTGGCTCGAATTGGAAAAAGCGCCCCGCTGAGCAAGAAGGAAAAACGATGACGGCTCGAACAATCATGATTCAGGGTACCGATCAGGGTTGAGAAAGAGCGTACTCACCGCCGCGCTTTACCGCCATTTTCAGGAAATGGGCCTTCGCGTGGCTCCGTTCAAGTCACAGAACATGTCGAACAACTCCTTCGTGACCGTGAGGCGTGGCGAAATTGGCTGCGCTCAAGCTTTCCAATCTTTGGCTGGCGGCGTTGAACCTACCGTGGATATGAATCCGATTCTCTTGAAACGTTCAAGCGAAACGGCCTCGCAAGGGACCCTGCGCGGGAAAGCAGTGACGACGATGACCGCTCGCGTGTGCCATGGGCTGGCGTTTGATGCGTTCTGCGGTTGAGGCGACGTTGAGTTGTAAGGTTGTTGTAAGCCCACTTCTTACAGAATAATTGCACGCCACCGTCGAGGTTCTAATAGGCTGAAGTTCCGCACTCAATGGCCATAAGCCAACCGTGTGGGGACGAGATGCGTCGAACGAATTGACCCAGAGGCCGACCATTTGACCACCAATCGGCAGCGAGGATGGAGAGCATATCTATCGAATCGCTTGTGGGTGCTGTGCGCTCTGCTGGATGTCCTTGGTGCGTTGGCGTCAATGCAATACCATTGGATTAATCAGCTGGCTAAGGCACAGCGTCAGCGTACACGGGCGGATCTTTCTGCGGCACTCTCGAACGTCGAAACCGATTTCGACGTTGAAATCACACGCACATTCTTGGCGGTCCAAGTACCTTTTCCAAACATCACCTATGCAGATCGCTACGAGGAGTGGCTGCACTACGCGCCTTATCCAAAACTGCTCAAGGGCATTTACATCCTGGATGGCGGTGACGCCATCCCGAAGCCGGTTGTTACGCGAGAACCGGCAATTGGCCGGATAGAATGGCCCGCAGATTTTAAAAGAATGCCACCGCAGTTCGGCGAAGTCACTGCGTCGGTTGCCCTGCCGATGGGACTTCAAGTGTTCTCGACTAGCGGTGGGATGGGCGCATTGGTCTCGGCTGGTCCCGATATTACTGTTGATGGAATCCAGCGTTTGCGTTTCCGACGCCGTTTCCTGGGCCACGTCTCGCAAGCCGAATGATCGGGCAGGCCTCAGCACAGGTAGGCGCCTTCTAAGAAACACAAATTGTGAGATCTGGTGGGTGGGTCGTTCACCGAGTTAGTTTCGGTACGCTGGATTAGCCCCCCGAGGATACTGACCTCGCCATCCTTGAGACGAGAACCCACTGTGGCGGGCCGGCTGGCCCGGAGTCGCCCAGCTCCCGTTTTTCCGCTACTTCTTTTCGGACAATAAAAAGGAAGTACAGGATGACGAAGCCCTGATCGTGATTACGCCACATAATCCGATTCCCGGACATCACCAAAGCGGATTTGCGGTGGCTCGCTTCTGGAACTGACTCAAATGTTCGCGTATTTCGCGAGGACGAAATGCCGCTCGAATCGAGCCAGGCAGCATCTGTACGTGCTCCTGTGAACGATTCGTCGCTCCCGGTTCAGCCAGTATCACCAAGCGGCCTCTATTTCGTACCGCCAACGCTCACTCTGAAAGCGGGAGATGGGGTGACAATCGGTCTAGCGATTTCGAACGTCGACGACCTATTTTCTATTCCTCTTTTAATCCAGCACAACCCCGCGGTGATTCAGATCGAAGATATTCGTAACGGCGAATTTCTTTCCGGTGGCACACAAGAAATAGCCATCGTCCAGCGTGTGGACCAGCAGGCCGGCCAAGCCATCGTTTCGGCAACGCGCCAGCCAAGATTCTGCAAGTAAACGCGCGAGATTCGCAGCAAAAGCCGATCTCGTTAGCTTCCCGTCAGGCAACCATTCAAGTCCGATGAGAAAGGAGCCGCAATCTTGCTCCAAATCGCGGTCCTCAGGTCACGATTTCGATCTGCGTTCAGAATCCTAGCGAACGCGCTCACCAAAATACCTACGGCACAATCCCGGCTGATGGAAACGAAGTGGGACTGAAATCCGGATGGTTGCGGGATCAGCGGAAGTTCTTTAGGCGGAAGAAGTTTGACTTGCGGGGGCCTGCTTTGAACCAACGACTCAACGCGTCCACTCGATCCCCGGTACCACTCATGTGCGGAAACGCTCATCAAGACTGAAGAATTTCACTCCTTCGGGCACGTGTAAGGGAACAGACTCTTCGGCGGTCGCAAGAACAATTGCTTGTTCGACGTCGGACCTCAAAAGCAGAGCCGTAAGCAACCTCCGCCTCTCCTTGTCCAACATGTCAGCCCGGTCAATGATGACGAACCGGACTCCCGTTATGGCCGCTAAAGCAATCTGAAATGCGACCCCGAACCGAAAACGTTCGGATTCCGAGAGTTGCCTCAAAAACAATGGACAGCGAGCGTCCTGCAGCGAGATGCGCATTTCGAACGGTTCGAGCGTCAAATTGCAGGCGTAGCCGAAAGCGGACAGGTGCCGGTCGAGGTCGCGCCGGAACTGTTCGACTCGCCTGCCGGCTTCCTGAGTGATCGGCCCCTGTCGTCCGAAGAAATCGATCACCTGTTCCAGCGCGCCGAGTCTGTTCTTGAGAGTGGATCTTTGTCTCTCGCACGCTTCCCAACCTTCTGTCGCGACCTTCTGCTGTTGTACGCTTTCCGGTCCTCGCCGGCTCTGACTGAACTTCTCTTCGCCTACCACAAGTCGGCTGTTTCGGACGTTCGGGCAGCGTTTCAAGTCGTTTGCTGGCCTAATCAAGACTCTGCCCTGAACCCGACACTCCGATACTGCTGTTCCCGGGCCACCGTAGCAGCTAAGCTCCTCTCGCGTTCTCTGAATCAAGTCTTTAAGCTCGGCGAGCCTCCCGCACAATCTGTCCGCTTGACTCGCTCTTGCCGCCTCCGAAATCGTTTGGCCGCACGTGGGGCATCTGTCGCGCAAACTCTGCATGACGGGAACGGATGCATCCACTGCTTCCTGCTCGGCGGTCAGATCCACCAATTGCCGGCGCAGCTCCTTCGCATGTTCTGCAGGCGAGCCAAGCCGCAGCAACTCATCCTCATCCCAAAGACCGGGGACGTCGAACAACGACTCGTCGAAATCGGTCTCTGTCCGGCGCGGGAGGTTCTCTCCAATCTTCTCGCAACAGTCGAGGTCCGACTGTCGGAAAGCCGGCCACTCTGTTTGCTGTGTGTCTAGACGGGACGTACCAACCTGTCCTCTTGCTGCTGTGTCACTGCCGAAGTCCGATCGGGACTCCGCATTCTTTGGCTGGCCCAGAAGATCGAGAGCATGGTTCGTTTCGGCGCGCAGGTCCTGGAACCGTCTAGACGCGGCTTCCACGTCAGCGAAGTTTTTCACCCTCGGCGCCTCCTCGCCTATGGTGGCCAACGCTCGGCGGATTTCTTCCGGGATATCGATCTTCCCCAGTTCCGTGAGTCCGGCCAAGAATCTTCGCTGCTCGACTTCTGACATGTCGGCAAACTTGTCCGCGTTTAGCACGGCGGACAAAACGTCGCCCCCAGCGACCTTCTGGACAACAAAGGCCTCAGCGGCGCTGGCCGTCACCCTCCGCCCATTGATTTCGATGGTTTGCGACCGTCGTGTCCGGCGGCGAGACATGGTTTCACCGCCTCCCAGAATCGCTGAGACGACGAACTCCCCTTCACCCGTGCAAATCAAGGCTTCCGCCCCCCGGCCCGCCGCATCCGTCAGTTCGCATCGGCCTGTGAAGAGATATTCGAGAGCCATCCGGACCGAGCTCTTGCCGCAACTGTTCGGACCTCGTATGAAGTTGAGCCGGTCCAGTTCGAGCACGGTCTCTTGATGCGACCTAAAATTCTTCAACTCCAAGGTTTTGATGAACATAGAAACCTCCCTTAACCTGTTTTGCCGTGCTAGCGTTGTATGCGCTTTCCGAACGAGCGAGACAGTGGATGGATGTCGCTTGCCGTGGGCTGGAACGACCGAGGTTACTGCATGGCCTGCTGGCGCTGTGACCTCAACATTCGGGCCGGTGCTCGGTTTATTTCAATACGGTTTGAAATTGGTGGACGGATCGGGTAGGCCGCCAGAATTTGATTAGGGGTCAAGCAAGCGCCCTCGACCGATCCACGATGGTAGCCGCTTCAATGCAGAACGGTTCTAGGAGGGGCTCTAACTTGGAGACAGTCCCGAGTCGGACTCAAAAGCCTCTCCAAACCGGTGGGGATGCTGAATTCCTCAAGGCCGAGCTTCACTCGGCTGGCTTGGCAGCTTTCTCGCCTGGCAAACCCTCCGGCTCTTGTAACCTATAGCAATTCTTAAATCCTTTATTGTTGCTGATCTGGTATCGATCCCGTACAGTATCGAACGATTGCGACGAAAACACGCTGACGTCTCACGGCGGCTGTACGGTTAGTCTGCATTTTCCGTCCTGCTGCTCGTACAAGGATCGCTCGGATCGGCCGGGAGCCGCGGAAAGTGCAGCGAGTGCCAAAGTCCCGGCAAGCATAGCCGTCAGGAGACTGTCACGAGTGGCTGCGGAAAGCCGTGTGAATCGAACTGACCATGAGAAAGCGAGTGCTTACAATGAACATCAATCGCAAGAGTCTGGCTGTTATTTTGACTGCGACGCTGTTGCTCGCGCCCGTGCAAGCTTATGCCGTAGGTTCGAAAGAAGCGGAGTACGACGGTGGAACCGTCACGCAAATTCCAAAGCAGCAAAAAGGAAAACTTCTTACGGCTGATTCCGAACTCCAGTTTCAATATAAGGGCGGCGATTTTGCAATTCCGTATTCTTCAATCCAAGATATGGAATACGGAAATAAGCCGTCGACACGCATTGGGACGGCGATTGGAGTGGGTTTAATCTGCTGGCCATGTGGAATTGCCGGCCTATTCATCAAAGCAAAGCATCACTTCCTCACTGTGGAGTTCACGCAAGGGACTGCCAAGCAAGCGGTTGTCTTCGAGTTAGGTAAAGCACTGCCGCAGACGATGCTTCCTATACTCGAAGTCAAGACGGGAAAGAAAATCACTTACCAGAATAACAAAAACACCTAAAGCTTCATGCGCTTCCGCGAAGGATTTCAATGAAATTTAAGCTCCGAACTTTTGGCGTCTCGCTTGCGTTCGCAATTCTACTCGTAGGTGCAGGCGGTCAGGCTTTACGAACTGTTTCGGCCGCACAATCCCCAGACGCAGCTAAAGAGGTAAAGGTCTGGGTTAACACGCACAGTGGCGTGTATCACTGCCCCGGAACACGCTGGTACGGGAATACCAAGCAGGGCACGTATATGAGTGAGTGCGAGGCCCGAAAGCACGGATACCGCCCGGCTTACGGTCGATCTTGCGGATCAGAATGCGCCGAATCCCAGAAGTCCCCTCCTCAAGCGAATTCTCCGCCACCTGGCGCGACCGCTCAATGCAAGGACGGCACATACAGTTTCAGTCAGCATCGCGGTGGCACGTGTTCGCACCACGGTGGTGTCGGCAGGTGGCTGGCCCGCTAGTCGAGAGGTCCTATATGCGCCCGTCGGCCTGCGCATGTAAGCGGGACATTGTTGAAATGTTACATCGCCTTTGGGGCTGCAAAAATGTCTGAGGAGCTAAAACAGGAATCCGTGGACGCGTTCGGGCTCAGACTGACGGCTTGGTTGGCGGTCAGCAGCCGGAGGTCGCGTCCTTTGAGCTGTCTCTTCGCATAGTCGCTTCGCGGAACTGCTGTTACCGCCAGTCGCGCTCCGCACGTTGTCAGGCCGCTCGTCCAATTCATTCAAAAGCTTCCTCTCCAGATCCGCCACGTTTCCCGTTGCTTGCCCGATGAGCATCTTCGTTTTGGCCTCGTTATAGCCGAGTTGGCGCGCCAACTCGCAGATTCTCGCCAGGTGTTCGTCCTGTTCGCTGTGGCCTGAGTTGGGCTCAGCAGATACGTGGGTCGCCGCGTCCTTCTCCGGATAAAATTCACCGCTGATTTCCGCCGCCCTATCCCTATCAGTCTCGCGAACGACGTATTGCACTCCGCGAAACAACTCGATAGTGGGTCTACCTTCGCTCAAGAGCCTAGCAGGCTCGGTCATGTTCGCGACCAAAGTCCGCAGGTCCGTACCTCCGATTTCGAGGTTAAGGATATACGCCACTGAAGTGTGCCTCATTCCATCGCTATCGGAGTACGAGATTCTCTCTGGGCTCGCCTTCAGCGTTGCTTTGATCCCACTCAAATTGCCTCCGTTCAATCGCCGAATCTGCATCAGCCCGTTCGACAAATTGCGAATTGAGCGATAGCTGCTCGTGTGCAGCCGGCAGATAGCGCCGAACGTCGGGAACTTCTCCAAGATGAAGTAGAGGTCGCCAGAAGGCTTACAATCGCCACGCTCCAGATCTGGGCAGCCGTCACCACAGGGCTCAACGAGCTGGCCCTTCTTCGGCCCGTCAACGTATTTGTAATTTCCAGGCCATGCCTCTCCCTCGGGGTGCTTCTGCGTCCGTCGCGTCGCTCGCATTTCATAGTGCAGGCCGCCGCCATTCGCGATCTGCACAAGTTCACCCCGGCATTTGCAGCCGCTCGGGGTCCACATAGCGTATTCCGTCCGGAACGCTTCCCTCGGATCATCATTGAGGAAAATGATTCCCAGTTCTGTCGGCTTCTCCCCGTGCGCGTTCGATATGTCCGGCGCTGGTTCCCAAACCACATCTTGTCCGCGCAGAGACTTCCGCTTGAAAACGAAGTGGTCCAGTCGTCGCGGATGGCTGTTCCCGTTACCAGGCTCGGGGCCGTCGCCGATAGCAACTTTGATTGTTACTGGGAGCTTCTCCAGTGCCGCGCCGGTCTCATCATGCGTCAATCCAAGAATCGCCATTTGAATCCTTCCTTGTGGGTATTGTTTGCGGTGGTGCATCTGAACTGTTGGGAATCAACCTTGCCACCAACCGAGCCTGTCGAAAAGGCACACCGCTTGTTTATGTGAACGGATTTCTTCAAGGTCAGATTTTCTGACGAGCACCTAAACGAATGCCAGCTCTGAGAGGGGTAAGCGGTGATGAATGCGTCGAAAACTCTATGAGATCCAGGGATTTAGAAGCATTGCGCCTGTCGGTTCGAAGTGCTCGGTGTTTCTTGTCATAAGGTGTAAGCCGTGGCGTCGGGCCGTAGCGGCGATCAAACCGTCAGTGGCTGGGATGACTTTGCCGACCTTCTGCCCGGATACTATAAGTTCTCCCCAAATATGGCTGGTTTCGAGGTCGATTTGTAAGACCCGGTCGGCGTAGTGTATCTCCAGAGCCTGTAACCAAGCTTGCAGTTCCCGCTTTCGTTTGCCTTCCTTGAGAACGGCAATTCCCTTGGTAATTTCTCCAACGGACAATACGCTGACAAACAGGTCGTGGCTCTCCAGAGCCTCGACGGCTCGGCGAACGCGGGGCTCTCCATGTGGGTGGCGCAGTTCGGAGAGCACGCAGGTATCGAGCAGAACCCTCATAACTTCACCTCGCGCATCGGAGAACCGTCTCGGGTGACTTCGATTCCCTCGAGGCTAGGCCCAGTATCGAGCAGAAATTCCTTGAAGTCCGGCCGTTGGCCGGTGAGCTTCGCGTACTCGAGCTCCGCGAGCACGATCACCGTCTCTTTATGGCGACGGACCCGCTGCGGCCCTTCGGAGAGCGCCCGAGTGACAAGCTCACTGAACCGGTTTTTTGCGTCTGCCAGTCGCCATTCCATGCCAGCCTCCTTTGTTGGCTAGATTGTCTAGCCACAATATAGACCGTCCTCCGGCCGTAGTCAATCACGCTCGTCCTTTGGTGCTCCAACCGCGGTGTGCGCTTGGCAAAATCATAAGTTCTTGTTGGTGCAAAGAGCTATGGCCGCACGCCGGTCTTGGCTTTTGATATTGGCTTTCTCTTCGCAGCTTCTGGCGTCATCTCTGCCCCTCGCGCGATCTTCGCGCATAAGGCCGTGTTTTGCCAAAAGCGCAGTTGCCGCTTGAACGTCCTTCATCTTCTGCTGCTGATGGGCATTCTCGACTAGCGATGGAATCATTTTCGCAGCTTCCCTAATCATCGCTTCATTGATATCTGCGTAATCACCAGCGAGCCAGCGATCGTCTCCGTACTCCACTGAAACACAGGGTCCGCGTGAGTCAAATTGCGAAAGAAACAGTGCGACAGAGTCGCCCGACTCGAAGTAATAACTGTAGAATTCGGCGC
>DASUJR010000183.1:0-42605 GCA_036279175.1 Candidatus Acidiferrales bacterium
ATTTGCGATCGAGCAGGCTGTCTTGAATCAGCCGGCGGTGAGCATTTTCGTCGGAGCGCACGGCGAAAACAATTTGCCGCATTCGACGGCGGCACCGGCGCGGCACGTAGCCGCACAGAACCCCGAATCTGCGTCGGCCTCAAGCTCAGCAGTCGACAAGATTTTCAGTATTGGCATACGAGACTTGCTCATCAATTCCGGCCAGCTCGAGTACAACGATCGAAAGTATCCGGTTTCCGCCGACCTCCACGACCTGCAGGCGAATGCGCGGCTTGATCTCAGCGCGCACACGTACGACGGCTCGCTTTCTTATAATGAAGGCAGGATCTCCGCTCCGCATATCAGCCCTTTCAGCCAGAACCTTCAAATGGATTTTGCGGCCACGCGATCGGAGCTTCGCATCACGTCACTGCAGATCGAGACCGGACGCAGTCGCGTGCGGCTTTCCGGAACCGTTGTGGACTACGCTCATCCGCGCCTTACCGCAACATATCAGGCCGCTATTCACACGGCCGATCTCGCGCGGATTCTGGATTCACCGTCGATTCCAGAAGGCGAAATCTCAACTGCCGGTTCCGTGCGATACGCCAGCGCAAGCGACACGCCATTCCTGAGCGCAATTTACGCCAAGGGACGATTGGACGCTCCCCAAATCCTCGCCCACGTGGAGGACGTTTCGGTCCCCGCGCGAGACGTTCACGCCAGCTACATCCTCGATCACGGGAGCATTCGCGTGCCCGATGTTAAGGGTTTTGCGCTCGAAGGCTCGCTCAAGGGGAGCTTCTCAATGGCTGATCTCGCCACGAAGCGCGAGGCGCGCCTGAACGCGACGCTGCGCGGAGCCTCGCTTGGCCAATTGATGCGCTTTGCTCCATCGAAGCGGCCTCAGCCGCTTGGTTTGGCGGGGAAGACGGATGCTGAAGTGCAGGCGGTATGGACGGGAACGTTCAGCAACACAGTCGCGCACGTCCGCGCCCGAATCTACGGCGCGCTGCGCCCTGATACCACGGGTAAGATTCCACTGAACGGCTTCCTTGATCTTCACTACGACGCGCCACGCGATCGCGCCGTCTTTGCCTCGTCGTATCTGCAAACAGAAAGTGCGAAGCTCTCGTTCAACGGCACACTCAGCAAGAATTCCAGTCTCAGCATCGACGCAACCGAGCAAAGGCTGGCCGAGGTTTCTCCGCTGATTTCCGCCCTCGCATCCAGCGGCGAGCCATCGACGCTCAATTCACTTGGCCTGCGCGGATCGGCAACGTTCACGGGCCAGGTGCAGGGCTCTCCGACAAGCCCGCGGATCAGCGGACATCTCGTTGCAAGTCATGTGTTCGTGAAAAGCACCTATTTTGGTGCGGCCCACGCCGACCTGAATGTCGGCGCCTCCGGAGTCTCCGTTCAAAATGCCCTGATCACCGACACAATGAACGGCCGGCTTACCGCCAATGCGCACGTCGGATTGCGTCAGTGGTCATTTAAGCAAACGAGTCCCGTTTCGCTTCAACTCACTGCCTCCGGACTGTCGGTGTCCGACCTGGCGCGCATGTCGCGCGTGAAGTATCAATTCCCCGGCAAGCTGGACGCCAACATTTCCGTGCACGGCTCGCTGGCAAATCCGGAAGGCAACGCCGATATTTCTGTTTCTGAAATCTCTCCCCGTAGCAAGAACCCGATCAAGAAACTGCTCTCGCTCAGAAAATTCCTTACCGTTCATTTGCAGGGAAATGGGAATTTGGTCCACGCGACGGTCCACTTGGCCGCGCGCGGCGGCGATGTCTCGGCGAAATTGAGCTACGCTCCCAAAACGGAACAGTACAGCGGGCAAGTCAGCGCACCCTCCCTCGACCTCAGTAAGGTGAAGTTCGCTAGTCAGCAGGGGATGGCTCTCTCGGGAACTGCCAGCTTCTCAGCTACCGGCACCGGCACGATCGGAAATCCTCAAGTCGACGCAAAACTGCAAATTCCCACGCTGCAGATACAAGGCCAGACTATTTCGGCGATCAAGTCGGAATTCCAAATCGAGAACGGCAACGCCAAATTTGCGCTGAGTTCCACCGTGGTTGGTGGATACGTGGAAGGAAAAGGCAGTGTCGTTCTCAAGGGGAACTATCCGGCTACAGCTTCGCTCGACGTGCGCTCGCTCCCGATCGCTCCTTTGCTCGCAAAATACGAGGCCAATCTGCCGCCCGGCTTGCAAGGCCAGATTGAGCTGCACGCGGCACTCCATGGCCCATTGAAGCACCCGAAAGAAATGCAGGCGCAAGTAAAAATTCCCGCTTTCAACATTTCGTATGATGCCGTTCATCTTTCCCTGGCTGCGCCAATGAACATGCACTACGCGAATGGACTGATCGACGTCAGCCGGACAGAGTTGAAGGGCAACGATACCGAGCTGATCGTTCAGGGCGCGATTCCTGTGAAAAGCACGCGGCCAATGAATTTTTCCGCGAATGGCTCCGTTGATCTCGGCCTCTTACAAGCTTTGGGGATCGGAATCAGAAGCACGGGCCGCGCGACGCTGCACCTGGTTGCGCGTGGCGAGACTGCTCACCCGAAGCTGAATGGCCAGCTCCAGATCGCCGACGGAAGCTTTTTGAGCGAGACGGTTCCTGTCGCTGTCGAGAGCCTTAACGGGACGATTCGAATCACTGAGAAGCGCCTCGAAATCGAACAACTGCAGGGAACGGTCGGCGGCGGCAACATCTCGATGACCGGATTTGTGCTGTACGGATCCGATGTGAAGTTCAACCTCGCTGCGCAGGCGCAATCCGTTCGCATTCGGTATCCGCAGGGAATCCGCACTCAAATGGACGCGAACCTGAATTTCGTCGGCTCGCCAAAAGGTTCAACTCTCGGTGGGCGTGTCCTGGTGAACCGGCTTTCCTTGACGCAACAATTCGACATTGCGACGCTAATCGGCCAGTTCAGTTCTCAGGTGCCAGCGACCGCTCCGCCCGCTTTCGAGCAGGACGTGAAATTGCAAATCGCCGTCGCATCGAGCAAGGCGTTGAACCTAACCAGCAATAAGCTGAGCATCGGCGGCAACTTCAACATGACCATCGCCGGAACGGTGGCCAATCCGGTCGTGCTGGGACGCGTCGCTCTTTCGCAGGGCGAGGTGTTTTTCATGGGCAAACGGTACGACATTCAAAGCGGGACCATCGAGTTTCCCAATCCTGTGCAGACCGAGCCCATCTTGAACGTTTACGCGAAGACGACGGTGAATCAGTATCAGATCACTCTCAATTTTGTAGGTCCCATCGACCGCCTGCGTACGAATTACACTTCCACTCCTCCGCTTTCGGAAGCTGACATCATCCATTTGATTGCTTTCGGTACCACGGCCGAGGAAGCCGCGGCAAGTCCCAGCGTTCCTACCGGAGTCGCGGCCGAATCGATTCTCGCTCAGGGCGTCAGTTCGCAGGTTGCCGGCAGGCTCGAAAAACTGACCGGCATTTCGCAGATTACGATCGATCCGCTCGTCACAGACAGCACGGGCTCGAACGCAGGTTCGCAAATTGGCATTCAGGAGCGTGTTTCGGGCAGCCTGCTCCTGACGTTCAGTACTTCCGTCACCAACACGCAGGCGCAAACGGTCGAGGTGCAGTACTCCGCATCGAAGAACGTTCGCGTCTCGCTGTTGCGCGACTATAACGGCGGCTACGCGCTCGACATCCGCTTCCGCAAAACCTTCTGAAGACCAAGGATTTAAGCGCACGCTCCTGCTGTTGAAAACGTTACTGAACCCTTGCCGTTGATCCCGTGTGCACACGCTCGCGATACGGTGTATTCTAGTGTGTTCAAGAAATTGAACACGGACCGCGCGGGCAACTTTTATGCAGAGCCCTCGACCTTTCACCGGCGCACGATTTTGTGCGGTGGAATGTGGAATAAGGTACGCGCGCTGCTACAGGTTTCCGCGTTGTTCAGGACCTTTGGTCAAGAATTTGTACAAGGTTGAAAACATAGAGAAGCCTCCGACCCCGACCTGGAGCTAGGAAAGAAGAAATGACGACACTGCGCGAAACGCCGCCTTTGCAGGGCATGCAGCGGCTGGACTTGGAAGACGTAGAAATTCGGGAATGGCTTGAGTCGCTCGACTCGGTGCTGCACTCAGGTGGCCCCGAAGTAGCCCGGGAGATTCTTGAGCGCCTCCGCGCGCATGCCAAGGTGGTCGGGCTCGATTTGCCCTTCACCGCCAATACGCCCTATGTGAACACCATTCCGGCAAGCGCTCAGCCGATGTTTCCGGGCGATCAGCAGCTCGAACGCCGGATCAAGAGCCTTGTCCGCTGGAATGCGCTGGCAATGGTAGTGCGCGCGAATCGTGTCGAGCACAACATTGGCGGCCACATCTCCACCTACGCGTCGGCTGCAGCGCTCTATGAAGTCGGGTTCAATCATTTTTTCCGTGCGCGAGCTTCGGAATTCGAAGGCGACACCATCTATTTTCAGGGCCATGCGTCCCCGGGGATTTACGCTCGCGCTTACCTCGAAGGCCGCTTCACAGATCAACAGCTGGAGAATTTTCGCCGCGAACTGAAGCCGGGCGGCGGGCTTTCCTCGTATCCGCACCCTTGGCTGATGCCTGATTTTTGGGAGTTCCCGACTGTTTCGATGGGCCTTGGCCCGCTGATGGCCATTTATCAGGCGCGCTTTAACCGTTACCTGGAAAGTCGCGCACTGAAGCCAAAAACGGATGCAAAAGTATGGGCCTTCCTCGGCGATGGCGAAACCGATGAGCCGGAATCGCTTGGCGCGATCGGGCTCGCCGCGCGCGAACGGCTCGACAACCTGATCTTTGTGGTGAACTGCAACTTGCAGCGTCTCGATGGACCGGTGCGCGGTAACGGCCAGATTATTCAGGAACTCGAGGCGGAGTTCCGCGGCGCCGGCTGGAATGTCATCAAGGTGCTTTGGGGGTCGGAGTGGGATCCGATCTTTGCGCGGGACACCGACGGCCTGCTCGTCAAACGGCTCGGCCAGGCGGTCGACGGCGAATACCAGAAGATCGTCGTTTCACCCGGCTCGTACGTTCGCGAGCATTTCTTCGGTTCCGATCCGAATTTGATGAAGCTGGTTGAGCCGCTTTCCGACGACCAACTCTGCCGGTTGCGGCTCGGCGGCCACGATCCTCAGAAGATCTACGCTGCTTACGCGGCGGCTGTCGAGCATAAGGGCTCGCCCACCTGCATTCTCGCGCGCACGATCAAAGGATATGGTTTGGGCGAAGCTGGCGAAGGCAAGAACGTCACACACCAGCAGAAAAAGGTCAACGAAGACGAGCTCCGCGAATTCCGCGACCGTTTCGAAATCCCCCTCACCGACGAACAGTTGGCTGATGTTCCGTTCTACTGTCCACCGGAAGGCAGCGAGGAGATTCAGTATCTTCGCGCGCGACGGGCCGCGCTCGGAGGATACACGCCGAGACGCAAGGTTCGCTCGACGCCTCTCGTGGCCAACCACGACGAGCTGTTCCGTGAATTTCTCGATGGCAGCGAGGGACGCGCTGTTTCCACCACCATGGCCTTCGTCGTCATGTTGCGCAAGATGCTCCGCGATCCGGAGATTGGCCGGCTGGTGGTGCCGATCGTTCCTGACGAGGCGCGCACATTCGGTATGGAATCTCTGTTCCGCACGTTTGGCATCTACGCCAGCCAGGGACAGCTTTACGAGCCGGTCGATATCAACACGCTTCTCTATTACAAAGAGACCAAAGACGGCCAGATTCTCGAAGAGGGTATTACAGAAGCCGGTTCGATGTGTTCCTGCATCGCCGCAGGCACCGCCTACGCAAGCCACGGCATCAACACGATTCCGTTCTTCATTTATTACTCGATGTTCGGCTTCCAGCGCATTGGCGACTTCATCTGGGCGGCTGGTGACATGCGCATGCGCGGATTCTTGCTCGGCGGGACTTCCGGCCGGACCACGCTGATGGGCGAAGGATTGCAGCATCAGGACGGCAATAGCCATGTCCTCGCGCTGCCCGTCCCCAATCTTCGCGCCTACGATCCCGCGTTCGCGTATGAGATTGCGGTCATCATTGAGGACGGCATTCGCCGCATGTACAAAGACGGCGAAAACATTTTCTACTACATCACTCTGATGAACGAGCCGTACGCGATGCCGCCGATGCCGAAAGGCGCCAAGGATGGCATTTTGAAAGGTATGTACCGCTTCCGTGCGGCGTCGAATCCAAAGGCCAAGCTACGTGCCCAGCTATTCGGCAGCGGAACGATCCTGAACGAGGTCATCAAGGCGCAGGAATATCTCGAAAAGAACTTCGACGTGGCGGCCGACGTCTGGAGCGTCACCAGTTACAAGGCCCTCTACGACGACGGCAGGGATTGCGAGCGCTGGAACCGCTTGCATCCGGGCGACGCTCCCCGCGTTCCGTACGTCACGCAGTGCCTCAAGGACGCGCCGGGCGCCCTGGTGGCTTCGTCGGATTACCTGAAGGCGTTGCCGAATGCCATCAGCAAGTGGATGCCGCGCCGTCTTGCGTCACTCGGCACGGACGGCTTCGGTCGCAGCGAAAGCCGTGAATCGTTGCGCGACTTCTTCGAAGTTGACTGGCGCTTCATCACGCTGGCTACTCTGGATGAACTGATGCTTCTGGGCCAGGTCAAGAAGGAA
The DNA here is from genome assembly GCA_036279175.1 of Candidatus Acidiferrales bacterium. Taxonomy (GTDB): domain Bacteria; phylum Acidobacteriota; class Terriglobia; order Acidiferrales; family UBA7541; genus Palsa-295. The sequence continues at coordinate 6,640 of DASUJR010000183.1, forward strand.
GTAGTTGATAAGGCCATGGCGCAACTCGGCATCAGCAGCGACAAGCGGAATCCTGTGACGACGTAGGCGGGGCGATTAGATCAGGCAGGCACGCAGGCTAAAAACCTAAGAACCGACTCGAAAAAAGAACCCCGCCTACCCTGAGGTGAGCGGGGTTCTTCGTTGGGGGGGAAGAAGCTTTTGGCTACGTATGGGCGCGGCGCACAACGAAGGGCAGCCCCATAACAGCCAATCCCAGCATAGCTAGCAGTCCGGTGCTGGGTTCAGGCGTCGGCGCAACCGGTGGTCCTGCTGTCGCACCCGTTTGGGAGACGATCATGCCATTGTGCGGGCCATAGTTTGCGCCGATGTGAACGCCATCGACGCTGTCTAACGAGCCGGTGATTCCCGTGAAATCCCATGCCCAGGTGTAGGTTTGGCCCTGAGTGAGGTCGATCCCGGGACCGGACGTGCAGACAAACGCTCCCTGGTTTTTGCCACCGCAACCGGAGTTGCTTAGGCTGGACGTTGTAGTGGACCAACTGTTATATCCCTCGGAACTCGAATCGAGAGTCACCGGGCCGGTGACGCCTCCGCTCGATGTGAATCCAAGGTCGACGCCTGTGAGTTGGTCGTTCATCGCATTCACAGGGCCGTCGATGGTGACGCTCAGCGTCGCCGACGTGGACGTTATGCTGAACGCATACGTCGCAGCCGGACAACCCGAGCTCCCGCCACCACCACAGTTGGATAGGGTCAAAGTGCCGACCTCATCGCCGCGAGCGGCCCCGCTAAAAGCGAGCATCGCTGCTACAACGAGGCCTAGCATTATCAAAATGCTCTTTTTCACTCTTCTTTTCTCCGGACACTATTGAAGTTTGTTCATCCGGCATGAACCCCTCCATGCCGTCGCATCATTCCGGGCATCTTATGGGCCATTTGAGACGCCCGCCGTAGTGGCACGCAAGTAATGTGTTTTGTGTTGACTAGTCCGTCCGAGAGGTTGTTGGAAAGGCTAAGACCCGCGAAATCGCAGAATCTATTTTGTGAAGATCACCTAAGGCTTGCGTACAGTGAAATACAGTGTTTCACGAATCCAGCCCGCCGATTGTCTCGCGTTATTCGTAACGCAGTGCGTTGAGCGGATCGACTTTCGTGGCTCGGCGCGCCGGAAGCCAGCATGCTGCGGCGGCGGTGGCGAACGTTACGATCAGTACGGCGATAACAATGGTGGGGTCGTATGGCTTCACCGAAAACAGAAATCCTGCGAGAACTTTGCCAAGCGCGAGCGCGCCGGCAATTCCTGCTGCAACTCCGGCCGCCACGGGCGCGAGTCCGCGACGCATCACGGTCGAGAGAATATCTCCGGGTTGCGCGCCCAGTGCGATTCGGATGCCAATTTCGTTCGTTCTGCGCGCGACGCTGAAAGCCAGCACTCCATACGTTCCCAGCGCCGCAAGCAGCAGAGCCGATCCGGCAAAGATTGCCAGCAGCGCAATCTGGAATCGCCGCTGCGATAGCGAGTGGCTTTCGATCTGCCGCATCGTTTGTATGTTCGATATGGGGAGTTGCGAGTCCACCGACCAGACCGCCGCACGAAGCGCTCCGGCCGCAGTCGTTGGATCGCCTGCCGTCCGAACCGCCAGTGCGGCCGATCCCGGCGTGTGCTCCCAGTAGGGAACATAGACCATCAGGCCCGGCTTTTCCTGCAGCCCCTTGTCTCGCACATCCGCGACCACGCCAATCACTTCGTAAGGTGGCGCTTTCGGGTCGCCTCGACGGAACTGTTTCCCGATGGCATTTTGTCCCGGCCACACCGTTTGGGCCGTGCGCTCCGAAACCAGAGCGACGCTGCGCGGATCGTCGCTTTCCGAAACATCGCGACCTGCAATCAGCCGAATTCCCATCGTTTGGAAGTATCCGGGAGTGATCGGCCGGTATGCGGAAATAGGACGCTCCATCATGGGTCGCGTGTCACCGGAAACGGAAATCACGTCTGCCCAGAGCTGGCCGCTAAGCGGTAACACCGAGATGAGTCCCGCCGAAACCACGCCTGGCTCGGTCCGGACTTTCTCTAGAATGTCGCGATACAGCTGGCGCCGTTCACCCTGTTCCTTGTAACGTGGCGCGGGGGGCGAGATCTCAGCCGTCAAAATGTGCTGCACGCTGAATCCGCTGTTCACGCCAAGCAGCCGCGCGAAGCTCGTCAGCAGAAGGCCGGCGACGATCAGCAGCAGACAACTGAGTCCCACTTCCAGGCTCACAAGCAGTTCGCGCACTCGCATTCCGCTGCCTGATTCCGTCGTGCTGCGCGATCCGGAACGCATCGCTTCCTGCGGATCCACTCGCATCAGCCACCAGGCCGGGAATAAGCCGAAGAACAGACCGCAAACCACCGCGGCGCCCAGCGCAAACAACAGCACGCGCCAATCGACATGGACTTCCGACAGCCTCGGCAAATCGACAGGCGCCCACAGGACCAGCACTCGCACCAGTATTTCCGCCAAGGCGATGCCGAGCAGCCCTCCCACAATTGCCAGCAGCAGACATTCCGTCAATATGCCGCGCATCACGCCGGTACGCGACGCTCCCAAAGCGATTCGCACGGCCGTTTCACGCGCGCGGCCCAGCGCACGGGTCAGCATCAGGTTGCCCAGATTCACGCACACGATCAGCAGGACGGCTCCCACCGCCGCAAGCAGCAGCCACAAGCCGCCGCTCTCTTGCGCCGTCACGATCCTTCGCAGCGGCGTGAGTTTCACCAGGAAGTCAACCTTGTCTTCACCGGTCAGCGTCGACGCAATATGCGCCTCAATCAGATTCAATTCCGCGCGCGCTTGCTGCAAAGTGACGCCCGGCTTCAGGCGCACGATTGCCCCGAAATCGAATTCGCCCACCGGGTCCCAATCCTTCTCGTTGATAGCCCATGGTTGGAACACGTCCACATCCGTCCGCATCGGGATGCCGAGCGCCTTCCACGCGGGCGCGCGAAACGATGGCGGCAGTACGCCCACCACCGTGTAGACCGTATTGTTCAATGTGACCGTTTGCCCAAGAACGGAGGGGTTTCCCCCGAATTTGCTGTGCCAGAGCCCGTCGCTGATCACTACGATATGTTCGTGGCCCGGCTGGCCGTCCTCAGACGTAAACACTCGGCCAACTTCGGCGTTCATTCCCAGCAGGGAGAAATAATTGGCCGTTACTTTCTCGCCGAAAACGCGCTGCGGCTCTCCGCGGCCGGTCAAGTTGAGATTTGAGTCGTTCGTATTGGTGAGCGCGATCGATTGGCACGAGTCGCAATGCTTCGTCCATTCGATGTAGTGCTGCGCGTTTACCGGCAGGACGGGATAGAAGCGGGTCATTTCAGGAATGACTTCTTCGATCGCGTAGAGGCGGCCGGGATCACGATATTCCAGCGGACGCAGCAAAATTCCGTTCACGAGCGAGAACACGGCTGTTTGTGCGCCGATGCCCAGCGCGAGAATGACAATTACCGTCGTCGCGAAACCGCGTTCCTTCCGCAGCACGCGGAAGGCATGCGCCACGTCTTGCCGTAATTCTTCTAGGACCTTCATATTCCAGAATACGTTTCGCTGGGTCGATTTAGTTCCGCGGGTGACGCTAATTCTTGGTAGACAGAGACTCCGTGTCTTGCGGATCACAAGGCCGCGTGGCGCGTACGATTGCCGCCTCTTACACGAGTGCCCGTCCGCCGTCGACCACGATAACTTGCCCCGTCACAAATTCCGCCGTGGCAAGGTAGGCAACGGCTCCGGCGATGTCATCTCCCGTACCTGTGCGATGGAGTGGCACCCGCTGAATGTAGTCGGCGTCCAGCGGTTCCCCCGGAAACTGAATGGTTCCGGGCGCGACGCTGTTCACCAGAATTTCCGGCGCCAGCGCGCGCGCCAGGCAGCGCGTCAGCATGATCGACCCGGCCTTCGATACGCAGTAATGCGTGAATGCCGGCCACGCCAGAATTCCCCCCAGCGACGAAAGATTGATGATCCGTCCCTTCCCCTGCCGTTTCATGATCGGGGCGGCCGCCTGACAACACAGGAATTGGGACTTCAGGTTCGCATCCATGATGCGATCCCATTGCTCCTCCGTCAGCTCCTGGAATTTCGCGCTGAAGAAAATGGCCGCGTTGTTGACCAGGATATCCAGCTTGCCAAACGCCGCCTCGACCGCTTGAAATATCCTCTGCACGTCCGATCGTTGCGCAACATCGCCTTGCACCGCGACCGCTTTTCGCCCCATAGCTTCTATTTCGCGGACCAGCGATTCCGCCTCAGGCCGCGACGACAAATAGTTCACCGCCAGGTCGGCGCCATCCAATGCCAACCGCAACGCGATGCTGCGCCCAATGCGCTTCGCAGCTCCAGTCACCAGCGCAACTTGTCCATCCAGCGGTCGTCCTGTCATGAGCTTCTCGGTCGCTGCTCACGTTACCATGCGCCGCGTGTGTGTCAATGAAAGGGACACGATCAACGGGGACGGATTGCGTTGGAGTTGCGAACCGATAACGCTGACGCCTTTTTGTCCCAATTGCCGGCGGCGCCTATTTCGTTCGATTCGTATCGGGCCCTGCCCAGTGTGCGCCTACCCAAGCCGCCAGCGTGATAGACTGGCGCATTGGATGCTCCTTCTGCTCGACAACTACGACTCGTTCACCTACAACCTGGCGCAGTACCTCGGCCAAATGGGGCAGGAACTCGAAATCCGCCGCAACGATCAGATTTCGCTCGATGAAATTGAGAGCCTGTCGCCCGAGCGCATCGTGATTTCACCCGGTCCATGTACTCCATACGAAGCAGGCATCAGCGAGCCGCTCATCCAGCGTTTCGCCGGAAAAGTGCCGATCCTTGGCGTCTGCCTGGGACATCAGGCCATCGGCGAGGCCTTTGGCGGACGCGTGGTGCGCGCTCCGAAAATCATGCACGGCAAGACCAGCGAGATCCGCCACGACGGTAAAACGATCTTTCGCGGCCTCGCGCAGAAATTCGTCGCGACGCGCTACCATTCGCTGATCGTCGAACGCAAATCGCTGCCGCGCGAACTTGAAATCTCAGCGGAGACGGACGACGGCACCATCATGGGACTGCGCCATCGCAAGCTGAAAGTGGAAGGCGTACAGTTCCATCCCGAATCGGTTCTAACCGCGACGGGCTTCCGCCTGCTCGAAAACTTCCTCGCCCTCTAGCCAATGTCAGCGGCGATTTCATTGTCTCTGCGCTCTCTGCGCCTCTGCGGTAAGTACGCCATTGCATCGAAACGGATGCTCACCGAACTGGCCTGGAGATCGATTCTGCTCACAATCGTCGCAATTACCTTTTCTCCGCTCGGCAATGCACAAGCCACCGGCAGATCTCATCAACGCGCATACCTCGGCTTCGACGCCAACGATTATCCTGGCGATGCCACGCTGCCTCAGTTCCGCAAAACGTTCTCATTCGCCGGCTACTGGCTGAATCATCCCGCCGGAACGCCCGAGGGAGCGCCCGATACATGGCTCGGCCATCGCGCCGCGCTCGCGAAGCAGGGCTTCGGCTTTCTCGTGCTGTTCAATGGCCGCCTCGACAAAGAGCTGAAAGCCCCAGCCGATCCACGGGCCATTGGCACAAATGATGCCCGCGACGCCGCGGCGATCGCCCGCCGCGAAGGATTTCCCGCCGGCACCGTCATCTTCCTCGACCAGGAGGAAGGCGGCAGCATGTACGACGAACAGATGGCCTACTTGCTCGCGTGGTTCGATGGTGTTGTCGCGCACGGATTTCACGCTGGAATCTATTGTTCCGGCATCCCTGCCGGCGAAGGCCACGGACAATTTACTGTGACCGCAAATTTTGTTCGTGCGCGCGCGGCAGACCGCAAGATCGTCTACTTCGTTTTCAACGACGCCTGCCCGCCGTCGCCCGGATGCGCTTACCTGGCGAATCCACCGCAGCCTTCCGCCAGCGGAGTTTCGTTTGCCTCCATCTGGCAGTTCTCGCAATCACCGCGCCGGCGTAAGTACACGCGTCATTGCAGCTCGACATATGCCCGCGACGGCAACTGCTACGCCCCGGGGATGGGTCCAGGTTCACCACATATCGACACCGAAACATCTGTATCGCCAGACCCCTCTCGCGCTCGTTGACGCCATCAGCTTTCGCGCGGTTCACAATCGGCGCCGCGCCCGTTAAAATAAATTCGTGCCTCAATCCGCCAAATCCACCGGAGCAATTACCCGAAATTGATGCGCTATCTCGCGCTCGCGAGTGACTACGACGGCACTCTCGCCGAGCACGGAACCGTCCGTCCCAGCAGCATCGCGGCGCTTCGCCGTCTCGCCGCCTCAGGGCGCAAGCTCGTCCTGGTCACAGGACGCCAGCTCAACGATCTGCTCGCGATTTTCCCCGAACACGAGATGTTCCACCGCATCGTCGCGGAAAACGGCGCGCTTCTCTACAATCCGTCCACGCGCGAATCGCGTCCGCTCGGTGAGCCGCCGCCGCCGGAATTCGTCGACGCGTTGCGCGAAGCGGGCGTATCGCCGATTTTCGTCGGTGCCGCCATCGTTGCGACCGTGTTGCCTCATGACGCCGCTGTGCTGAAAGTAATCCGCGAGCTCGGCCTCGAAATGCAGGTCATCTACAATCGTCACAACGTGATGGTCCTTCCATCCGGCGTCAATAAAGGAACGGGTGTCCGCGCGGGGCTCGCCGAGCTTGGCCTCTCGCCTCACAACGCCGTCGGAGTTGGAGACGCCGAAAACGATCATGCGCTGCTCGGCGCCTGCGAGTGCCGCGTCGCGGTGGCGAATGCCATCCCAACGCTGAAAGAGCGCGCCGATTTTGTCACCAGCGATCCCGATGGCCTGGGCGTCGAACAGCTCATCGACAAAATCCTCTTCGACGATCTCCGCAGCGTCCGGCCGCGCGCTCCCCGCTACCCAATCGGCTTCGGCCACACCGCTGACGGCAAGGAAGTAACGATTCCGTCTTACGGCGCGAGCTTGCTGATCGCCGGCCCTTCAGGCAGTGGAAAAACGAACGCCGTCGTCACCATCCTGGAGCGCTTGATCGAAAACCGATATCAGTTCTGCCTGATCGACCCCGAAGGGGATTACGATCGCCTCGAGAAAGTTCTGTCGCTCGGCACGCCGCATCGCGCGCCCGACATCGCCGAAATCATCGCTGCCCTGCAAAAGCCGAAAACATCCGTGTCCGTTAAGCTTCTCGGCCTTCCCATGCGTGATCGCCCGCGCTTCTTCGCCTCGCTGCTGCCGCAGATTCAGGAACTGCGCGCGAAGACTGGCCGCCCGCATTGGCTCGTCATCGACGAAGCGCACCACCTGCTGCCGGCCGGTTCCGGCGCTGCGTCCGGCACGATTCCCGCCGACCTGACCAATCTTCTGCTGATCACGATTCACCCTTCGGCCGTGCTCCCATCCGTAGTGAAAATGATGCAGGGCATCATCACGGTCGGACCTTCGCCAGAACAGACCATCCAGGAATTCAGCGCTGCCGTCGGCAAGACGTCTCCGATTCACGCGCCGCTGCCTTCGGAAAAAGGCGAAGCCTTCGTCTGGTTCGTCGATGGTAGCGGCGGCCTGATTGCCGTTCGCGTTCAGCCGTCCTCGATTGAAATGCGCCGTCACCGCAGAAAATATGCGGAGGGTCGCCTCGCGCCCGAGAGCAGTTTTTTCTTCAAAGGCCCGCACGGAAAGCTGAACCTTCGCGCGCACAACCTGATCATGTTCAGCGAAATCGCGGAAGGCGTGGACGATGAAACCTGGATGTTCCATCTGCGCCAGAACGATTACTCCGACTGGATGCGCAGGGCCATCAAGGACGACGCGCTCGCCGCCGAAGTCCGCGCCGTCGAAAACGATCGTCGCGCGACAGCCCGCGACAGCCGTGCCCGCATCATCCAAGCCGTCACCAATCGCTACACCGCGCCCGAATCAACCGCCGAATGACCTTCCAGATTGGAATGTACCGCCGCGCTCTTTGGCGCAGCAGACGTGTTTTGGCGTCTTCAATTATGGTTTGAACGATTTCGATAGACTTCGTGTGGAAAAGCTCCTGTGCCGGCCCGCCTGCGCACGCAGCGTTGCGCATCAGCTAGTCTGACTTGTCAGCAGGCCTTCGCGGATCAGGCGGCGGACGAGCGTGAGTTTCCCCGCGTCGTCCAAATCCCCAGGAAGATCGCGAAGTGTGAAGCGATCGTGCGCGAGGGCGAACAGTAGCGCCGGAGCAACGTGGAGCGGAAATGTGATCTTGCGGCCGAAATGATGGACTGACACGGAATCTGAATCCGTTTGCACGCGCGCGATGACGTGCGGCCTTGCGCCGACCACGCTATCGATCTCTACACGGTCCAGCGCCGCCAATTGTTCCATCTGGCCGCGCAATAACGGAGAACATGAGGCAAGGAACTCGTCCGCAAAACGATCGAGGATTTCGCCCGGCACTGCGCGTTCCGCCACCCGACGCAAAAGCTTCTCAAAGATCGCGCGCGTTTGCTCGTTAGTCAGACTGTTCCGGGCAAATCCCGGCGGAAGCGCCTTGCGGAACGCGGGATCATTCAGGCAAGCGTCCGCCACGCATTCCAGCAAGAAGTCTGTCCACGTATAGGCCAGGATGCCCGCGGTGATGTGGAGCGAGACGGTATCCGTCGACCGAGCTTCGTGCGCCCAACCGCGAGGAATGTAGGCAACATCCCCGGCGCACAGCTCGAATTCCATCGTGCGTTCGCCTGGGGCGTGCTTCGACGGGTCGAAATCCTGATTCTTCAGCGGCAGCTCGACGGGAGTCCCGTAGATCGTCCAGCGCTTCGAACCGGCAACCTGCAACACGAACACATCATGCGTGTCGTAGTGCACTTTTGCGCCCTGATTTCCCGGCGGAGTGAGATAGATGTTGGCTTGAAGCGGATGGCTGAATTCAGACTCCATGCCGCGGCAGAATTCGGTGAGCGATGGAATGACGGTATCCAGAAAGGCCAACGTTACCGTGGAGCCCTCGGAAAACAGTTCGTAGAGGCGCGCGACGTCCAGCGTGTCGCCGTTGACGGTGTATTCCGCCGGATCAATATCGCGAGCGGCGTTCTTCAGAACGACATTCGGATATCGAAGGTCAAGGGTGGTGAGGACTCGATCGATCTCATCCAGCGACAGAAGGGAATTGTAATACTCCGGCGATTGGCGATGGATCACCAGCGGTTTCGTTTCCCAGTATTCCTGGAAGAACTGTCCCCTGGTGATCGGATCGATCAGCCATTCGAGGCTCGTACGCGGTTGATTTCTCGTTTCCTCGATGGACTTATCGGATCGCCTGCTCGGTTGCGGGACGGCGCTCACGGATCGCCTTGGGTTGCGAATGTTGGTTAGACGACTCGCTTCGAATCCCGGCCTGGAGCCCACCGCTAGTGCGGCGAGCGCCGTGCGTTGGCGGGCTCAGCCCGGGTGTACAGATGCGAATGTTTATCGGCCGGAGTCGGGATCGCCGACTTTCGTTTTATCCGGGTCCTTCTTATCCGGGTCGCCGGGCTTCTTCTTATGCGGATCGCGACGCTTCTTGTCGGGGTCGGGACGTTTCTTCTTGTCGGGATCGCCCATCTTCTTTTTATCAGGATCGCTCGGCTTCTTGTCCGGGTCGCCTGGCTTCTTGTCCGGATCGGCCGGCTTCTTGTCGGGATCCATGCTCTGTGCGCGTCCGGGAACTGACGCGTTAAGCCGATCGCCCAACGCAAGCGCCGCCGCGCCGCCTGCGACAACCGCGCCCACAGCGGTTAGAAACGACCGCCGTCCCAGCGTGCGTTCGGTGGTGATCTGATCCTCTGTCAGCTTCTTCTTCGATTGTTCAGTCTTTTCTGTCTTCTCATCAGCCACGGTTGCCTCCCGATTCGCGCTGGTTGGCCGTCGCTCCAGTGCTTACTGCCATCAACTGGATTGGGATGGGGTTATGATGAACGAAATCAACGAGACTGCTATAACCAGCAGGGCCTGCCACATGTAAGCACGTGATCGTTTCACGAGTCAAGCATCCGCGCGGCTGCGGGCGTTGTTGCGCCGCGCTACTCAATCGGCACAAAGTCTCAGAGTTGCGTTGCGCCGCTTCTGGCAAATGACTACGATGATGCGCGATGACGACCAAGGCCCGGCTCGCGCTTCCGGCATTATTCCTGTCTCTTCTCCTTCTTTCCGGCTGCTCGCAATTGAGCGCGCCAGCGCACGCGCAGAACGCCGCGCCATCTCCGCTGCAGTTCGTCAGCAACTGGGGGACGAAGGGAGACGATCCTGGTCAGCTCGATGATCCGCAATCGATCGCAGTCGATACGGTGGGGAATGTCTATATCGCGAATGCCGGCAACGCCTTCATCGAGAAGTTTTCCTCCAACGGCACGCCGCTCCTCGCCTTTCAGGAAAACCGGCTGAAACAGCCGCAATCGATTGCTGTCGACGATGGCGGCGCGATGTACATCACGGATCCGGCGCGCAGCACGATTTATGTGGTCTTCCCGCGAAGCGAGCGCGACGTCCATCGCATTCTGCGCTTGCGCACGCGCCCGAGCAGCGAAAATTCTCTTAGCGTCTCCGTGGATGACGAAGGAATGATTTACGTCCTGGACCAGGATGCGGGAAAGGTCTTCACATTTTCACCGCGCCTGCGTCTGTGGCGTTCCTGGATTCCCTCGCCGGAACGCGTCCGCGTCTCCTACCGGAAGAGGACGCTGAACATGGGACCGGTTCACGTCGGCGGCGACGGAAACGTCTACGTTGCCGATCCCGACTCGAATCGACTGCTGCGCTTCGACCATCTTGGGCGCTTTCTTGGCGACATTTCGTCGCACCCGCCGAAGATGGATACGGTGGCAGAATCGTCCGCTGCGACAAGCGCTGCCGGGGCGGCCCATGACGGGTCTCCGGCGCTTGGCACGATCACGTCTGAGTTCGCTGTTTCGCGCAAATACATCTTCGTGATGGACGTGAACGCGACGACGCTCCATGTCTGGAATCTCGACGGCTCCTCGAAGCTCGATTTCGATCTCTCGGACCGGCTGGGCCAGATGCAACACCGCGCTCCGGCGCTGGCTCTCAGCCGCGATGGCAAAGACTTGTACGTCCTCGATTCGGTGAATTGCCGCGTTCTGCGCTATCGAGTCAATTTCTAGCGCCCTCAGTCGCATTGCACCGCACTTTACAGCGAATACCTGATTTTGCCCTGGCCCGGCAGGGTCGATACTTCTCGTGCCTTCGCCCGGAGGTCCAGATGGCCAGCGTTCTTATAGCCGACGACAAAGCTGTTGCGCGACGGGCCCTGCTCTCAATCTTTGAAGACCAATTTCCGCAAGGCGTTACTTGCACCGAAGCTTTGGACGGAGTTGACGCGGTAGAAAAGGCCCGCGAGCTTCATCCCGACGTAGTGATTCTGGATCTGGTAATGCCTCGCCTGAGTGGTCTGAAGGCGGCGCAAGAGATCATGCGCGTCTCCCCTGGAACGAGCGTGCTTGCAGTGAGCAATTACGATCCGAAGCCGTTGTACGGCAGCTTGCGGCAGGCAGGTGTGCGCGGGTTCGTCCCCAAGTGTTCGGCAGGATTCGAGTTGATCCCGGCTGTCGAGTCGATACTGCGAGGCAAGACGTTCTTTGGCCTGCCGAGTTCGTTCCCGGTCGCCGACGCTGCTACCGCAGAAGCCTCCCGCTGAATCTCGCCTGCATTCGACGCAGGTCCGTAGGGGCGCGTCTCAGATCCGCCCCCGGCGGCTTGTGTAGCGCCTGACATCCCGAACCCAGTCCCGCGTTTTGTGCGGGAATGCGGGTGAGCCTGCCTGCCGGACCGGCAGGGATATGTTTTTGTAGCGGCTGCCTTTCCGTCCACAGAATCTCAGGCCCCGGTGACAACACTCTCGCGAGTCTTCGCTCGCGCCCCACGGAAATAGAGGATTAGCCCCAAAGCGACAAAACAGAACGTCCCCGCCACGAGGGTAGCTTCAAAGGCGAGTTTATTTTCTGACTCTCCCGGTGGAATGAACGACAGGACGATTCCCGCTAATACCACCAGGAATCCCAGGGACCCGACGATCCACACGCCCACCTTGCCGCCCGGGATCAGCACCGCATTCTGACTCGCTCCGCGATCCTTCCGGTATGCGAGTTTAATCACAGCGCCGTACATATACAGGAACGGAATGAAGTAGAGGATCGTCCCCGCGTCGACGAACAGCTGATACGCGCCGTTCACAGATTGATTGATCTGAATCAGCAGAAGGATGACGCCCGAGATTACGGCTTGCACAAGAATCGAAACCCACGGCGTTCTCCACTTCGAGTGAATTTTGCCGAACGCCGCCGGCAAGTAGCGGTCGATGCCAACGATAAACGGCACGCGCGCTACGCCCGCCACTGTGGTGCCCACGCCGCCCGCGTTGCCCACGGTGACCATCGCCGCCGCGACCACGCCGAAAAGCCCGATTTTCAGCGCGGCCGAGCCGATCGTCAGCGCCTGAAAAACGCCGGATTTTGGATCGACCGAAGGGGCCGGAATCATCGCCAGCACTGCGAATGTTCCGGCGATGTAAGCAATAGCGATCAGAAAGCCGGAGCCAAAAATGGCGCGCGGAAACGTCTTATGCGGGTTGCGCACTTCTTCGCTCATCGCGGAACACAATTCCAGTCCCACGAACGCGAACGCAATCTGCGGCCAGAAGTTCACCGTGTTCCAATTCCACACCGGGATCATATTCGCGAACGTGAAATGCGTCACGGAGCCGCGCGTCAACCACAGATAGCCGCCCAGGCCGATCAGCATGAGCAGCGGCACGTACGTCGCAACGCCGCCGGCGTTTTGCAGCCATTTGCCGATGTTCAGGCCCACGAGGTTCAGCACCACCGCGACCGTTAGCAGCCCCAGCGAAACGATCATCAGAAAAGTCCGGTCGTTCGCGAGATGAGCGCTGCTGCTGCCTCCCACGTACGCACACATCGATGCGCTCGCCATCAGCAATCCCGGGAAATAAAAGAACGTGTAGATCCAGTACGTCCATCCGGCGACGAACCCGTGAAAATCGCCGAACGCCTCTTTGGCCCACACGTACAGCCCGCCTTCGATGGGGAATCGTGTGGAAAGCTCGGTGATGACAAAGGCGGATGGAACGAAGAAAAACAGCGCAGCCAGCACCCACAGGCTGATCGATGACGGCCCGTTTCGGCCTGCCGCGGCAATCCATCGTGGCCCGAGGACCGCGGCAATGTTGAACAGCAGCACGTCCCAGAAGCCCATCACCCGGCGAAGCTGCTTCTTGACGTCCGACTCGACCTGCGCGCTCACGCAGTTTCATCCAGTGCGGGAATCAGCTTGTCTTCGAGCAGGAAATTGCGCAGGAAAGGATCGGCGGACGCCTCGAGCTCCGCCCACGGCCCGAAAAACTCGACGCGCCCTTCATGAAGGAAAATCACGCGGTCGGCCAGCCGCTTCCCCAGGTGCGTATCGTGCGTCACGACAATCGAAGTTTTCTTGAATTTCTGTTTCAGCTTCAAGATCAGATCGCTCACGTGTAGCGCCATCACCGGATCGACCATCGTAGTCGGCTCGTCGTACAGGATCGCGTCAGGATCTTCCGCCAGTGCCCGCGCGATTGCCACCGCCCGTTTCATTCCCGTGCTCAAATCGGACGGCAAGCGATTTGCGAGTTCGCCGACTTCGAGCATTTCCAGCAACTCGCGGACGCGACGGTCGACGTCATCCGGATGATGGCGCCCGCCATGGCTCAGAATCGGGAACGCCACGTTTTCCGCAACACTCAGAGAATCGAAAAGCGCGCCCGACTGGAACACCATCGTCACGCGGCGCCGAATTTCGGAAAACTGCTCCTCGGTCCAGTGCGTCACGTCGTTTCCCGCGACGATGATCTCCCCTTCGTCCGGCTTCAAGAAGCCGAGCAGCAGTTTGAGCGACACCGACTTGCCCACGCCGCTGCGGCCCATGATCACCGCCGTCTCGCCCTCGTCGACGAAGAAGTTCACGTCTTTCAGAACGTGGTTTTCGTCGAACGCCTTCGACACATTCCGAAACTCGAAGTAGTGGTCACTCATGGTCAGGTGCCGGCCTGGCCTCTCTCAAAATTTGCGGGCGAACAGCGCATTAGATTCGAATAGCGTCGGGCGCCAGATCCTTGATAGGGGCCAAATCCTCATCAAGCGGCTCCAGCCGCGCCAGCAGGTTAAGCAAGGAAATGCGAGGGGCGCGCCCGCGATCGCCTGTTTGCGTGGGCGCACGGCGCCTGCTGTCGTCAGCTTCACGGTTTTTGCCTTTTGGCTTCGACCCTTTTCTTCGCTTCATGATAGTCCTCGGGCGAATTCATATTCTTGAACAGCAAACCGTCGGAATCAAAAAGTTTCCATTCGCGCGGTTCCAGATATTCGACGCGCAGATGCGCCAGCCCTTCCGTCACTTTGCGTACGCCGCGATCCAGCGCGAGCCAGATCGCTGCTTCACAGCTTTTCCCGTACATCGCGCACAGCGGCTCCGCCCCGCGATCGTTCATCGGCAGTAGCGCATCCGCCTTGCAATCGCGCGCGCGGCCAATTAGGAACTCCAGCCACGCGCGCGTCAAATAGGGCAGGTCGCAGGCAACGATCAAGTTCCAACTGCACTCAGTAGCGCGCAGCGCCGTCGCAATCGCTCCCAAAGGTCCCCCGTGCTCCCAATCGTCGCGAATCGTTCGCAGCCCAAGCCGCTGGTACGATTCCGCCTCGCCGACAATGGTCGCCCTGCCCGCAATCCCTTCGACCAGCCGCATCGTCCGCACGATCATCGGTGCGCCGTCGATTTCTAGCAGCCCCTTGTCGCGTCCCATGCGCGAGCTCTCGCCGCCCGCCAGAACAAACGCGCCCACCGATTGGAGAGAGGTTTCCCCCGCCCGTAATTTAGCCGTCGTCTCAGTCACAATTCCTGGCTCTCGTCGGTATTGTGCAACATGAGTGTCCCATACTCAATTTGTGGAAAAATTCTATCAACAACTAACAACCCTATATTCAGCAACTTACATATAAATGCAGCCCGCCATAGCCGCTGAATACCTGGATTTTCGCTTGACACCTCAGGTTCTTTTGCTATATTAGCACTCGCCGCTGTGGAGTGCTAATCTTCAGTCCTCCGCAGCGCAACACAAGCAATCCACCGGAGGAATCGCAAAGATGCCAGTCAACATTACACCGCTTCACGACCGCGTTTTGGTCCGGCGGCTGGAAGAGAAGGAGGTCGTTAAGGGAGGCATCATCATCCCGGACACGGCCAAGGAGAAACCACAGGAAGGCGAAGTGATCGCCGTCGGCAGCGGACGCCGCGAAAAAGGCGAACTCATTCCCCTCGATGTGAAAGCGGGGGATCGGATCCTTTTCGGGAAGTACTCTGGAAACGACATCAAGATCGACGATGAGGAGTACTTGATCGTGAAGGAAGACGAGATCCTCGCGAAGATCGGCCCCGCTGCCAAGGCCGCAGGCGGCAAGAAGTAAGCATCGCGGATCCGGCTTCGCGCTCGGGCAGTTGTAGCGGCCGCCCTGATTTACAGGCGGGCGTTCTTCTGGCCTCGATTCGCCGGCCGGCAGGCGGCAAGGCGTAAAGGCCGTCGAACATTTTACGTAAACAACAAATCAGCATTCCAATGATTCAGGAGGAAGAAGATACATGGCAAAGCAAATCGTAACTGGTGAGAATTCGCGCCAGTCGATTCTGCGGGGCGTCAACGTTCTGGCCGATGCGGTGAAGATCACGCTCGGTCCGAAGGGGCGCAACGCGGTAATCGAGAAGAAATTCGGTGCGCCGGTGATTACCAAAGACGGCGTGACCGTGGCGAAAGAAATCGAGCTGAGGGATCCGCTCGAAAACATGGGCGCGCAGATGGTTCGCGAAGTGGCGTCGAAGACCTCCGATGTGGCGGGCGACGGCACCACGACGGCAACCGTCCTGGCGCAGGCCATCTTCCGCGAAGGCGTGAAGACGGTCGCCGCCGGCGCAAGCCCGATGGCCCTGAAGCGCGGGATCGACAAGGCTGTCGAGACCGCCGTCGAGGAAATCAAGAAGCTGCACCGCGACGTAAAGGGCGACATGATCGCGCAGGTCGGCACGATCTCCGCGAACAACGACCGGCAAATCGGCACGATCATCGCGGAAGCGATGAAGAAGGTGGGCAAGGACGGCGTCATCACCGTTGAGGAATCGAAGACGATGGAGACGACGCTGGAAGTCGTGGAAGGCATGCAGTTCGACCGCGGCTACCTCTCGCCCTACTTCGTCACCGATCCGGAGCGGATGGAGTGCGTGATCGAAGACGCGCGCATCCTGATCCACGAAAAGAAGATCAGCTCGATGAAGGACCTGCTTCCCCTGCTCGAGCAGATTGCCAAGATCGGGAAACCGCTCGTCATCATTGCCGAAGACGTGGAAGGCGAAGCGCTGGCGACCCTGGTCGTCAACAAGCTGCGTGGCACGTTGCAGGCCTGCGCCGTTAAGGCGCCGGGCTTCGGCGATCGCCGCAAGGCCATGCTCGAAGATATCGCCATCCTGACCGGCGGCAAGGCCGTCACCGAGGACCTGGGCATCAAGCTCGAGAACGTGAAGATGGAAGACCTCGGGCGGGCCAAGAAGATCACCATCGACAAGGACAACACCACGATCGTCGAGGGCGCAGGAAAGCCCAGCGAGATCGAAGGCCGTGTGAAGCAGATCCGCGCGCAGGTGGAAGACACCACTTCCGACTACGACAAGGAGAAGCTGCAGGAGCGGCTGGCAAAACTCGTCGGCGGCGTAGCGGTAATCAAGGTGGGCGCGGCAACCGAGACCGAGCTGAAGGAGAAGAAGGCTCGCGTTGAGGACGCCATGCACGCCACGCGTGCTGCAGTCGAGGAAGGCATCGTTCCGGGAGGCGGCACGGCGTTGCTGCGTTGCCTGAACGCGCTCGACAAGATCAAGCTGGATGGCGATGAGGCCATCGGCGTGAATATCGTCAAGCGCGCGCTGGAAGAGCCGGCCCGCCAGATCGCGCAGAATGCGGGACACGAAGGCGCCGTGATCGTCGGCCGGGTTCGCGAGTCGAAGGAAGACAACTTCGGCTTCAATGCGGACTCGGGCGAGTACGGCAACCTGGTCTCGCAGGGCGTTATCGACCCGGCCAAGGTCACGCGGCTGGCGCTGCAGAATGCGGCGTCCATTGCGGGACTGATGCTCACCACCGAAGCCCTCGTCGCCGAAGTGAAGGAAGACGAAAAGAAGGGCGCAGGCGCAGCCGGCGGCGGTATGCCCGGCGGCGGCGGTATGGGCGGGATGTACTAAAAGCGACGCGTGCTGTCAGCGTGTCGTTCTGAGCGAAGCGAAGAATCTCTCTTCGCTTCCTCCCAGGGGCGGATCGTGCATGCGACGATCCGCCCTTTTTCTTTGCGCGCACCGTTCCCGCGTATGGATCTCACCTCTTTCCGCAACGATCTGCTTCCGCGGCAGGGCCGAAGCATGTCGCAGATCCGGCGTGGCGGGCTGAGGGCCTGCCGGGCCGTTATCCTCTCCGGTCTGTTAAATCGCGGCTTAAATGCATTGCCCTATTCCGCGTCCTGCGCTGGCCCCACTACCCTGAGGCGGGAGGTCTGACACATGGCGTTTCTATTCCTGGTGCTGTTTGTTCTGCTGTTTGTCGCATGGCTGCTCAGTTTCGTCGTTTTCCACATTACGGCGGGACTGATTCACATCCTGCTTGTGTTGGCGATCATCTCGATTATCGTGCACTTCGTGCGTCGTGGACATGGGCACACGTCGGCCGGATGACAGGCAAACAGCCATATCATCGGACAACGTTCGGATAGATGGCTTCTCGAAAGAAGTGACTCTCGATAATTGTGGTCAGCGCAGGCGAATGCCTGCGCACCTCCCGATGGATATTCATGGGTGGGCGGCCAGAAATCGCCCGCCCCGGCCGAGGCTTACACCGGTTCCACGGTGAGTTTCAGTCCTACGGCTTTGGCGACCGCGAACAGGGTGGATAGGCGGGGATTCCCGTTCGTCGATAACGCCCGATAAAGGCTCTCCCGCTGAACGCCGGCTGCTTTTGCGACATTCGCGATGCCACGCGCTTGCGCGACGTGCCGCAAGGCGGCTAGGAGCACGCGAGGCTCGTCGGCATCCTCCAAGGCGGCCTTCAGATATTCGGCGGCAAATTCCGGGTCTTTCCGGATTCGATGGATCATCGCATCGTTATGCGAAACACTTGTTCGGCGTCTCATTGGGTCGCGATCCTTTTCTTATAGTCCTCAAGGTACGAGGCAGCTCGTTCCACGTCGGCAGCTTGCTTCCGTTTGTCGCCCGCGCACAGAAGGAGAATGCAGGCGCGACCGATCATCGCGTAATAAACGCGATAACCCGGTCCCCAGTCGATTCTCAATTCGTACAAGCCTCGTCCGAGTGGTTTGCAGTCCCCGAAGTTGCCGGCGGCCAACCGGTTCAGGCGTGCTGCGATTTTGGCCTGCGCGCGAGTATCGGCCAACGCCGTCAGCCAGGCGTCGAATACATCCTTGCCAGCACGAGTGACAAGTGCCGAATTTCGATTGCATCAATCAGTGTAACTTATAGATCACAACGCTGCAAGTCCAAGCCATGGCTGAAAGAGGCTGAGTGTACTACTAAACTACTTGCCTTCAAAAATCGAAAAGAGGCACAATACGGGCCTCGAAAACAGGTGTCGGGACGTATGCCAGTGGCATTCTGAGCTTTTCGCGCCCAAACGCGCCGGTTACAGCTCTACTCATCGCGCGAAGCACTTAAGCTCCTTAAGTCCGCCGCGCCACTGCTTTTCGCCTGTGTTTCGCCGTCATCCACTCAATGATGACGTTGTTCGAATGGTGCAACGATGTCCAGAGGACCAACGCATCGCGAGAAAACTCTCCTGGCCTTCACTGTTTACCTGGATCTTCTGGAAGCCGCCGATCGCCTCCACGACTGGATGCGCGGCCCGTTCCAGCTCTTCGAACTCACCGATCGCGGCCTTCGCCTTCTCGTCCTGCTTCGCCGCCGCGGACCGCTGCACATGGGCCTCCTCGCCCGGGAGTTTCACTGCTCGGCGCCCAACATCACCCAAATCGTCCGTCCGCTGGAACGGCAGGGCTGGATTCAGCGCGAAGTCTCCTCGCTTCCTCCCGCCCCGGATAGAGCTTCCCGAACCGCCAAAGCCAAGCGCGGGCTGCCCCGCCGCGGCACTCGAGTCGTTCTCCTTCGCCTCACCCCGCTCGGAGAAAAGTTTCTTGCCCATGTCTTCCCGCGTCAGGCCAAGGTAGTCAAAGCCCTGATGCGCACGCTCACGTCCAAGGAGCAGCAAATGTTGTCGCGGATTTGCCGCAAACTTAGCCAGGGGCACATTCTGAAATTCATGTCGGAGATTGCGCATCAGGATGCGTGGGAGGACGACGCGGAGGATGCAGGGCTACCGGACGAAGCCGAGCAGGTTGAGACAGACGCGTTTTCGCAATTGCTGCAGCGACGGGCGGAGTCGCCGGAGGACGCGAAAGAAGCCGGTGAAGAAGCGTCGGAACAAGCCCCGGAACAAGTGATGTTGCGCGCGCTGAAGCCGGTCGATCGCGAGCGGCTGGCGCAAATCGCGCAAACGATGCGGAACCACGACATCGTCCGCTACGCGAGGAGCTTCTACTGGGACGAGCCGCCCGACCGAGAACGCGATTCGGAGAAGGCGGTGCAAATATTGATGGGCATCGCCGGCGTACGTGAACGAACGGCGTTGGAGCGGCTCGCGAGAACCATGTCGGCGCCGGAAATCATCGAGTTCCTCGACGGAATGCGCGAGCCGGTGACGACCGAGTAGCGCGATACGCGGACCGTTGCGAGAACCTATCCTCTTCGCACTCGGGCTCCGCGATCGAGATCGGGCTCGAAGGTGCACGCTCGGCGGGCGCAGCATGCTGCGCCCCTACCGATCACAAGCGGAACACCCATTGCCCGTTGGACCGGGCGTATAATCCGCCGGAATCCTGTGAACACAATTGCGAACTTCCCGCGACGAAGGTCCTTGCGAATGCCGGACTTCGATTATTCCTTGCCGGGAGCATATTTCGTGACGATCTGCGCACATCGTCGGGAACGCCTGTTTGGTGAAATTGTCTTGGATGAAATGAAGTTGAATCAGCTCGGCGCTATCGTGAACGAATGCTGGGTGCAAATCCCGGCGCATTTCGCGAACGTGCAACTGGCCGCACACGTCGTCATGCCGAACCATCTGCACGGATTGGTGTCAATTCATGAAGTAGTCCCAACCAGACAATGCAGGCCCACACATCAACATCCGTCGGTAGGGGCGCAGCATGCTGCGCCCGCTTGTGGTCGGCGCCGGGAAATCGCCGCGGGGTCGTTGGCTGCGATTATCCGGTCGTTCAAGGCCGCGTCGACAAGACGTGCGCGCGACGTCCTGCAGGAGCCTGAGTTCGTGTTGTGGCAGCGGAATTTTTACGATACTGTTCTTCGAAACGCCAAAGAATTTCGAAATGCCCAACGGTATATCATCGAGAATCCCCTGAAGTGGTATGCCGACCGCGAAAACCCTGAATTTGAGCGCGCGCTGTAGATCACCTTTGCGCAACGATCTGCTCCGGGGCGCAGCATGCTGCGCCCCTACCGACGGGTGTTTATCGTCAGCGCCGAGAAATGTCCGGGGATCGTTGGCCAAGCTAGAAACGTGGTGGGCCGAATGGATTCGCGGGCGCGTGCATTTTGTATTCGTGGGGCGGCGTGGCGTCCATCAGATAACGGACGAAATAGTCCCAGCGGCGGCGAGTCATGTAAGGAGTGTCGCCAGCGTACCCGTGGCGCTCATTCGGCAAAGCAATCAGGTCGAAATCCTTGTTGGCCTTGATCAGCGCATCCACTACGAGCAGCGTGTTGTAAGGCGGAACGTTGTTGTCGATCGTGCCGTAGGCAAGCATCAGATGGCCTTTTAGATTTTTCGCCACCAGCTCGTTCGCCTGATTATCGTAATTCGTGGTCCCGTCGGGATGACGAACCAGCAGGCCCTGCCATTTTTCTCCCCAGTCGTCTTCGTAATCGCGATTGTCGTGATTCCCGGATTCGGCGATGCCCACTTTGAAGAAATCAGGGTAGCGGAACATCGCGTCTGCTGTGGCAAAGCCGCCTCCGGAGTGGCCGAAGATCCCGGCGCGCGTGATGTCAATCCAGGGATAGCGCTGCGCGAGCTGCTTCATGCCGGCGACTTGATCGGGGAGCGTGTTGTCGCCCATGTCGCCGTAGTAGGCCTCCTGGAATTTCTGCGAGCGCCACGGCGTGCCCATCCCGTCAAGCTCGATCACGACGAAGCCGAGGTCGGCGAGTGACTGGCAATCGCCGCGAGCAGCAGAAAAATTGCGGCTGCCGACGCTCCCGGTTTGCGGGCCGGGATAAATGTGATTGATGATCGGATATTTTTTCTGCGGATCGAAGTTCGTGGGTCGGAACATCAGGCCGTAGAGATCGGTCGCGCCATCGCGCGCTTTTACAGTGAACGGAATGGGCGGCTTCCAACCGCTGGCGACCAGGTGCGAAATGTCCGCCTTCGAAACCGTGGCCGCGAGCTTGCCGGAATCGTTGCGCACGACGGCTACCGGCGGAATTTCGGGAGTGGAATAGCTGTCCACAAAGTAGCGGCCGTCTGGGGAGAGCGCGATCTGGTGAGTGAAGTTTTTCTCCGGAGTAAGCAGGGTGAGATTTTTCCCGTCGAAATCGATGCGATAGAAATGGATGAAATAAGGATCCACGCCGGGCTGTTTGCCGACGGCGGTGAAGTAAAGCAGGCGATTCTTTTCATCCACGTGCAGCAGTTGCGCCACATCGCCGTCGCCGCTGGTGATGGGATGTTCGAGCCGGCCGGTTTCCAGATTGTAAAGATAGAGTTGGCCCCAATTGCTGCGTGAGGAATACCAGATCACTGCGTTCGATTGCGGCAGATAGCGCCAGTCTGTCGCATCGATTCCCGAAGTGTAAAACGTCGCAACATCTTCGCCGAAAACGTCGCGTACGTCGCCTGTGCTCGCGTCGGCGACGCGAAAGCGTTCATGCTTGTGATCGCGGGACGTCGAGACGAACGCGACGTGCGTGGAATCGGGACTCCACTGCACGTCCGTCCATACGCCCGGCGTGCACGCGATATCGTCGCACTGCGTGGAGCGGTGCTGGTCCGGCGGCATTTTGAAGCGAATCACGCGCGGCGCATCCGAACTTACATCGATAACCACGCGCTGAATCATGGTTACCACTTTGTCGCCCGGAAGCGGATACTTCCATGCTTCGAGAGTTGGGTGGCCAACGTTGGTGTGGACGACATACATGTCGCCGTCGCCGCGCTGGTCCTGCTGGAACGTGGCGATTTTGGTGGAATCGGGCGACCAGGCGACGATCGGACGGTCGCTGTGAACCCATCCGGCGTTGTCGGTGGCGTAGCCGAAGTCCTTTACGCCGTCGGTGGTGAGTTGCGTTTCTTTTCCCGACGCGAGATCGCGCATCCACAGGTTGTAATCGCGAATGAAAACAACTTTTTTGCCGTCGGGAGAAATGGATTCGTCGTGCGTCAAGGCATCGTGGAAAGCGGCGGCGTGATCTTCCAAAGCGAGCAGTTCCGCGTCATCGTTTGCGGCGGAACATTTTACTTCCGGTTCGAGCGTGCATTCCCAGTGCTTGCCTTTGACTTCCACAAAAATCGAGTGTTCCCCTTTTGAAAAATCAAACGAAAGAAAAGGGAGATGATGCGCGTTGTAGTGGCCTCCGGTGGCGGCGGAAAGCGCAGCGGCCACAGCGGCATGATCGAAAGCGGGCTTGCGTTCGCCGGTAGCGGCGTTGACGACGACAAACTCATTGCCGTCCGCGTTTGTGGAGCGGTACCAGAAACGGTCGCCCGGAAGCCATGTCGGACGCACGGTTCCGTAGACCAGATGATCCACGTTGTACGCCATGAACTTTTCCGCGTTGGCGTAGTCGGCGTCGGTCAGGACGCGAGAAGAGGAATTCTGTCGAGCATTTTCCTGCCCGGATGGGCGGGCGAATGCCGTCAAAGCACATGCCAACAGCAACACGAGCATCAGCAGCGGAAACATTCGAGTTACAGAACGGCGAATAATGACGGATGACATTCTTCCTCCAGACATCGTGAAAAATACACAACGTGAAAGGCGCAGTAAAAAAAGGCAAACAAAAAAGAACAACGAAAAGGCCCAGCGGAAACCCGCAACCAATACGAGCGCGGGGAGTATCGCACCAAAACAACAGCGGAGCAATTCCGCAGGCGTTGAGCCGAAGGTCGAGAAACTGGCCCAGTCGACTAGCTGAGCCGCACGACTCCGACGGTTGCGACCGGCTCAGACCCGATGGCCTGTTACCGACTGCGCGATAGCCCGAAGGCGAGCAGCTGCCGACCTCTTAGTGGAGCGGGCCAACTAGGAAGAGGAAGAGCACAAAAATCGCAAGGAGTACAAACAAAACAAACACGGAGTTTCGAACAATGGCAAAAAGCTTTTGATTTCGTCCTCGCTCTTCTGCGAGAAACACAACTATAAGTAGCACCAGCCCGATCACCAGGGCCACCGCTCCTCCCAGAAAATGATTCGAACGGGTCCGATATTGGTCGAAGATGGCGCCCGCTCCGCCTACAATTACCCATGCCGCGCAGAAAGCGCCCAGGAAAAAACCGATACGCGGCAGCTTACTCGAGATGTCGGTTCCCCTCTGCGTTGTGCTCGCGCTTACCAGTCCGTGAAAGGCGCGAGACGAAACGGTACGCCTCGATCGCTGCGTAGCTAATTCCGAAGTACCACACGAAATTGCAGATGAGCAGGACTCCCCAGAAACCGATGGAATTTCCACGTGATGTTGCTCCGAAAATGTCCGAAATTGCAGCAGCAGGCCACGCGCCCGGTAGCAGCGTCACATACCATCCAATCCCTTCTTCAAATCCGTGTTGAATACCAAATACAGAAAAAAGGGCGAGCGCGAGGAGCGCTATCCCTGCTAGCGCGGCACGCTTCCAGTCTGGCCAGTGCGTATTCATATACTTATCAGCATAAAGGAGAACTAATTCCTCTGGAGGTGCGCATGGTCGTTAAGAACCGAAAATGATACCTACCGAATCGCTGACGAGAACGCATCTTCAAATACACGCAGAAACCGTGCCCGTGGCTACGCGCTAGGGCAATTCGGCAGCCATCATGGAATTGAATTTGCAGCAGTTGTAGCGGCCGCCTTGTCTTTTAGGCGGGCGCATTGGATTTGATTCCTTACACGCCGAAAAGGCGAGCAGCGTTGGCGCCGAGGATGGCGGCGCGGTCGGTATCGGAGATGGGCAGCGCGCGGAGCGAGGAGAGCATCGATGGGATGCTGCCGATCTGATGCGGGTAATCGCTGCCGGCGAGGATGTGGTTCGCGCCCGCGAAGTTGATAGCGAGCTGGAGCGCGTTGGAGTCGAAATTCACCGTGTCGTAGTAGAACTGCTTCAGGTAGTCGCTCGGCGGGCGGTCGATATTCGCGCGGCACTCGCGAAACGCGTGGAAGCCGCGGTCGAATCGTTCCGCGATATACGGGACCGCGCCTCCCAGGTGGCTGAGCACCCAGCGAATCCGCGGAAACTTTTCCGGCACGCCGGCGAAGACGAGATGAGCGGCCGCGAGAGTTGTGTCCATCAGGAAGCCGACGAGGGGCATAAGCCAGAATTCGGTCATCGCTTCGACGCCAACGGGTGCGGTGGGATGGATGTGGAGAATTGCGTCGAGCGCGTTGGCGGCTTCGTAGAGCGGCGTGTAGCGCGGGTCGGCCAGCGCGACGCCGTTAACGTTGCTGAAGAGCATCGCTCCCCGCATCCCCAGCTCCCTCACCCCCCTTTCCATCTCGCGAACGGAGGCGGCAGGGTCGTTGAGCGGGAGCGTGGCGTAGGCGAGGAACCGGCCGCGATGGTCGGAGACGACGCGGGCGAACGCGTCGTTGACGAGGCTGGCGAGACGGGCAGCATTGGCGGGGGATTCGACGTGCGTGCCGGGAGTGGTGAGCGAAATGACTTGCGCGTCGACACCGGCCTGGGCGAGGACGCCGGCGCGATAGTCGATGTCGCGATGGCCGCGGACGGCGACATTGTAGTCGCCGGGATAGTGCAGAAGGGGATTACCTTCGGAATCGATGGTGATGCGAACCGCGCTTTGGCCGGAGCGCAGCGCGTCGATGTAGGAGGGCGGATAGAAGTGATTGTGGACGTCGAAGATCGGCATTCCATTCTCCGAAAATTGCGAAGTCGATGAGCCAGACATGATACGACTAAACCAGTGGCGAGTGACGAGAAACGGCAACGGCCAAAGACGAGCTGTTGGCCAGCGACCCTTCGCAGAGGAGCGACGGGTTAGCAGGGCCTCCCAGCAAACACTCGCCGAGGCGTGGGAGCGCACATAAGAGTTCGTAATTGAGAGTTCAGAGTTGAGAGTCGACAGCAGCGACATGCGCCGTTGGGGTTCAAATCGCGATCCCAGACGCTAGAGACAACGAAATTCGCACGCCAGGGAGCCCCTTCGGCGAGGCTCAGGACAAGGCTGTCCCACACGGCGTGCTGAGAAATGGGCGGCGAAGGAAGGGCCGATAGAAGCCGGGCGGCCGTTTGACGGACAGCTGGGTAGCATGGGGAATCCCGCGGGAGTATGATGGCCCTCACGTGTTGTCGGCCCACCCTTGCCCCCCGGAGGTAGCCATGCTGAAGAAGATTGCGATTATAGTCGGCATCGTCATAGCGGCGCTCATTATCATTGGGCTCGTGTTGCCGTTGTTCATCAACGCGAATACGTTTAAACCCGCTCTGGAGAGCGATCTTTCCGGCGCCCTGGGACGCAAAGTCGAAATCGGAAACATCAGCCTGTCGGTTTTTTCTGGCGGCGTTACCGTTGATTCGTTCTCGGTGGCGGACGATCCCGCCTTCAGCTCGTCGCCATTCCTGACGGCGAAGCAGCTGAAAGCAGGCGTGTCTCTGTTTCCTCTGATTTTCTCAAAGCGGCTGGAAGTGAAGTCGTTCACGATTAGGGAGCCGCAGGTGACGCTGCTGCGCTCATCGTCAGGGCGGTGGAACTATTCGAGCCTGGGCGAGTCCGGTGCGCAGTCGTCGCAGAATGTCGTGGCGCGGCCATCGAAGGCGCAGTCGCCCTCTACTTCGTCTTCAACTTCCTCGGCCGGGGCATCTTCGTCTCCATCTTCATCATCCGCGGCGAATAATTTCTCGGTTGGAGAGCTGAAACTTTCGGACGGGACTATGACGGTTGGAACGGTGGGCAGCCGGACGATGCGGAAGTACGAGAACGTGAATCTCGATGCGAGCAACCTGTCGTACACGTCTCAGTTTCCGTTTCAGCTTACGGCGCAAACACCGGGCGGCGGAAAGATCAAACTCGATGGAAAAGCCGGACCGGTTAATGCGTCTGATGCATCACTGACTGCATTTAACGCTACTGTGACGATCAAGAATGTCGATCTGGGCGCGACGGGTTTCATCGACGCGTCGTCCGGCGTCGGGGGGATCGTCAGTTTTGACGGCATAGTGGCTTCGGACGGGCGCGAAATGACGTCGAACGGGAAGATCACGGCGGAGAAGGCGCGGTTCGCTCCAAACGCATCGCCGGCGAGCGTTCCAGTGAACATCGATTACGCGGCGACGTACGATTTGCACAGCAATATGGGCTCGCTGACGCAGGGAGAGATTCGAATTGGGAAGGCTGTCGCAACGCTGGGCGGCAGTTATAACGGGGCTGGCGACGTGACGACGGTCGACATGAAGGTGCAAGGCAAGGCGATGCCGGTGCCCGATCTTGAAGGCGTGCTGCCCGCGGTGGGCGTTCAGTTGCCGACCGGCGCGTCGCTGCAAACGGGCACGCTCGATCTGGCATTGGCGATCACAGGGCCGGTGGACAAGCCAGTGATCGCAGGGCCGGTGAACCTGTCGAATGCGAAACTGGCGGGATTCAATTTGACGGGGAAGCTTGGTGCGCTGGCGTCGTTCGCGAGACTCGGGAAGGCGGGGACCGACACGGAAATTCAAACGCTGAGCACGAACCTGAGAGTTGATCCGACAGGCACGCATGCACAGAATTTGAATCTGATCGTGCCCTCGCTGGGCGCAATGACGGGCAACGGCAATGTCAGTCCTACTGGTCAACTCGATTGCAAAATGGTGGCGAAGCTTGGGACGAATAATGTTGCCGGTGTTGTTGGGACGGCGCTCGGGTCGTTGACAGGAGGCGGGAGCGGCGGCGGGATTCCGTTCAAGGTCACTGGGACGACGTCGAAACCCATTTTTATGCCAGATTTGGCAGGCATGGGCAGTTCGGCCAAAGGGGCACCTACAAACGCGAAGGGTGCGGCGGGCGCGGCGTCGAGCATCCTGGGCGGATTCCTGAAAAAGAAGAAGCCACAGCAATGACGGTGGAGCGTTCGGGATCAAGGCGAGACTGCCTGGGGCGGTAATTACCGTCAGAATACGGTTTCGGCGGCCAGGCGCGTCAAGCGTCTGCAGGAATGCTAGCATCGATTAGGCTATGTCTTCGTCCGCGCGCGCCACAACGCCCCCTGTCGAGGCGGTACAACGATATTTCGAAGTGTCGTTGTTCCTGCTGGTGGCGACCGGCATTATCGCCGTCGTTTCCACCGGAAAACTGGACTGGTTTTCTGAAATCATTCCGCCGATTGCCTTGGGATATAAGTCGATTCGCCTGTGGCGGGGACGCGGTCCCGAGCTTTCGCACCGTGCGGCCACCTGGATTGTCTTTCAGTATTTCCTGATCTTTCCGCTCGACCTTTGGTTTTTCTCGCGGCAGATGGCGGAGGGGGCGCCGAACCCCACGCTGTATGCCGCATTGCTTGCTGCGATTCATCTTCTGCTGTTCGCAACGTTGATCCGGCTGTTCTCCGCGCGGACGAACCGCGATTATGCCTTTCTGGCCGTGCTTGCCGTGGCGGCGATGCTGGCTTCGGCGATCCTCACGGTCGCGACCGGATTCCTGATCGTCCTTGCGATTTTTCTTGTTCTCGCGGTGTCGACATTCGTCGCACTGGAAATTCGGCGCAGCGCGGCGGGAGCCGTTTCGCCGCCGGTTGAGCCGGGATCGCCGCTCGCGTACAAATTGAACCGCGCGCTGGGATTGACATCGATTCTGGTGGCCGTGAGCGCACTGATCCTTGGAGCAGCGATCTTCTTCGTCATTCCGCGTTTCACGACGGGTTACCTGAGCGCGTTTAATCTGCGGCCGACTCCGCTGACCGGCTTCACCGATGACGTCTCGCTGGGCGCGATCGGCAACATCCAGAAAAACAGCACAGTGGTGATGAGGATCAAGGTGGAAGGCGATCCGGCGAGCGCGCAGGACGTTCACTGGCGCGGCATCGTGCTCACGAATTTCGACGGCCGGCGATGGTTCACTCCGCCATCGGACACAAGCGCCCTCTCGCCGGACGGCGATGGCGAATACTTTCTTGGGCAGGGGCGATTTTCGCGGGCGCAATTTCGCCGGATGGAGTATACGGTCCTGATGGAGCCGATCGCGACGGAAGCAATCTTCGTCGCCGCGAGGCCTGAGCGTATACGCGGCCGCTTCGGTTCGGAGAACACCAGCGGAAGGTATGCGCGACGCCGCAGTTTCCTGCTCGTGGACAGCACAGGTTCTCTATTCAATCCCTTCCACAATTTCGGGAAATTGCGCTATCAGGCTACGTCTGACATTCCGGTGGTGCCTGCGGCAGAACTGCGCGCGGCGGATGCCGATTATTCGCCGCAACTGGCGCATGTGTATTTACAGCTTCCGCCAATCGATCCGCGCGTGAAGGAACTGGCCGACCAAATCAGCGGCCGTTTGAGCAACGCGTACGACAAAACGGAGGCGATCGAACTGTACTTGAAAACGCGGTATGCCTACACACTCAACCTGAGCGGGCCTGAAACCAAAGACCCAGTGGCGAATTTTCTATTCGTAAGGCGCTCGGGGAATTGCGAATACTTTGCCGCGGCGATGGTGGTGATGCTTCGCGCCGAGGGAATTCCGGCGCGGTACGTCACCGGCTTCATTCAGGGCGAGTACAACGATGTGGGCCGCGACTACATCATCCGGGAGAGCGACGCGCACGCGTGGGTGGAAGTTTATTTTCCCGGATATGGATGGATCACTTTCGATCCCACTCCAGGGTCCGCCGACCAGCATCCGCATGGGCTGTTCGCGCGTATCGGGATGTATTTGGACTGGTTCCAGCTCAACTGGAACGACTGGGTGATTAACTACGATTTCTCGCACCAGGTGATGCTGGCTGAAAATCTGCGGAAGTCGTCCAGCGACTGGAGAGACCAGGCCCGCGAGTATGGGGTCGCAAAAGAGCGCCAGGCGATGCAGTACCTGCTTGCTTTGGATCAGCGCGTAGAGGCTTCGGGCTACACGCTGCCATCGATTCTCGTATTCCTGATCGCGCTTTTAATTTACATCCGCGGAGGCAAGATGATGGGGTATGCGGTGGCGCGCTGGCGGCTGCGCGCCGGCCACGCAGGCAATTTAACAGCGTCGCTCGCTGCGTTTGAGTACCGCGAGATGCTGCGCCTGCTCGAAAAGCGCGGGTGGAAGAAAGCGGACTCGCAAACGCCGCTTGAATTTGCCGCCACAATCGGAGAGCCGCAACTCGCCGGTCCAGTTGCGCAGCTAACAGAGCTCTATCAATCCGCACGATTTGGAGCACATCCGGCTGCGACAGATCAGATTTCGATGATCTTGCGATTGCTTCGCGATCTTGTGCGCCGAAACATGTCCTCATGATCTCCACAGACAAGCAGCTTGGCGGCAGTACAGAAGGCGCTGCAAAGTTATGCCTCTTGCTGTTGGTGTTCCTAGTTCTGCTCATGCCGCGAAGCGCTGCTGCGCAGTTCGACGGGAACGCGTCACGGGGCGACGACTCAGATTGGTGGTCGCTGCTCCGTACCTTGGAGTCTGAAGGAACACAATACGAAACCCGAGCATCAGGGCCGCCAGCCTCGAATTTCGACGTCGCAGGAGTCAAGCTCGACTACGATCAGTTCTTTCGCCGCGTAAGGTCCGCGTTGGGCAACGCCGCGGAAGTCGATCGCGGGGACGCAGGGACAGCCCGGGCGCAGCTCTGCTACACATCTGCGGATCGCCGGGAGTACCTCATATTCGAAAACGGCGAGGTCGAATTGAGCTTTTATCTCTTTAGGGGCGGCCCGGACTGGAATGGAAGCAGTCGCTGCGCAGCATCTCCGCTGGTCTCATCTAAGCTGCGAACAGCGTCAGGGCTAGGGCTTGGAGAATCTCCGTCGGAAATAAGAAGAATTCTCGGAGTTCCGACTGCTTCATCGAAACACAGTCTCACCTACGAAGTCATGGCCCAGGAGAAGACGTCAGACACGGACCTTTCACGGATCCGGAAGCAGAATCCTGAAATGAGCGATAAAGAATTTCACGAAAACTATGATTTTTATACGCTGTCTGCCCATATCGAAGTTCGATTCGAACGGTCGAGATCCGTTTACGTAGGAGCCTCAGAATCCGAAGTCTATTGATCCAAGAGTCTTTCGCGTCTCTTCTCGAATCATAGTCGGGCAAACGCGTCGGGAGCATCGCCGTGGTAAAATTCTGGTTTGCGTCAGCGGCAGGATTCGCAGAACAATATGCCTAAGGTGGGATTCGTCAGCCTCGGATGCCCGAAGAACCTCGTGGATAGCGAGGTGATGATGGGTATTCTTGTGCGCGAGGGCTATGAAATTACGCCGCGGGCCGGCGATGCCGACGTCCTGGTGGTGAATACGTGCAGCTTTATCGCGCCGGCGCAGCAGGAATCGGTGCAGGCAATTCTCGAAATGGCTGAATACAAGAAGTTTGGCCGGGCACAGAAGCTGATTGTTGCGGGCTGCATGGTCGAGCGCTATCGCGATGAAATTCGCGAGCAAATTCCGGAAGTGGACGCCGTGATCGGTACGGGAGAAGTCGAGAAGATCGTTGCGGCGTGCGCGGGCGAGTTGAAGTCCAGCGTGACCGGTGAGGGCGCTGCTGGATCGCCGACGTTTCTCTATCACGATTTGACGCCCCGGATTCTGGCGACGCCGCGCCACACGGCCTATATCAAGATCAATGAGGGCTGCGATCATCCGTGCACTTTTTGCGTGATTCCGCAACTGCGCGGAAAATTCCGCAGCCGGCGGTTCGAGTCGGTAGTGCGCGAAGCGGAGAATCTTGCGGCGAATGGAGTGCGCGAAATCTCCCTGATCGGGCAGGATACGACGTTTTATGGCGAAGATCTGGGACTTCGCGACGGGCTTTCAACTTTGCTGGAACGGCTGGCGCAGGCCGAGGGTCTGCACTGGGTTCGGTTTCTTTACTGTTATCCGAACCGCATCACGCCGCGCTTGCTGGAAACGATTGCCGGGCATCCACGGCTCGCGAAATATCTCGACGTGCCCTTGCAGCATGCCAGCCGCAGCGTTCTGGCGCGAATGAAACGCGGTTCGCATGGCGACGCCTTCCTGAAAATGCTCGAACGCGCGCGGCGCACGATTCCCGGCGTTTCGATTCGGACTTCTTTCATCGTGGGATTCCCCGGCGAGACAGAAGAAGATTTTCACGAGTTGTGCGGCTTCGTACGCGCAGCCGAGTTCGATTGGATGGGCGTTTTCAGCTACTCCGACGAAGACACGGCAAAAAGCTTCGCGCACGAGAATAAAGTCGATGCGGAGACGATCGAGCGACGACGTGACACGCTGATGTCGATTCAGAAGAAAATTTCAGCGCGCAAGCTTCGTAGGCGTATGGGACAGCGAGTGCATGCGATGCTGGAAGGTCCGTCGAAGGACACGGATTTGATCTGGGAGGCACGCCTGGAGGGCATGGCGCCGGAAATCGACGGGAAAGTTTACATCACCGAATTTGCGGGCGTGACCGACGCAGCCAAGCTGCCGCCTCCGGGGACCATGGCGGAGATTGAAATCACCGAGGCGCGCGACTACGACGTGATCGGCCGCGCAATCGAATGGGAATCGCCGCGCGCCGAAACGACTGCGCGGCGCGTAACAGAAAACCTTCTGCCGATTCTTTCCTGACCCATGGCGGCGCAGCCCATCAAACGCGAACAGCTCGAAGCGGATGTTCTGATTGTCGGCGCCGGGCCGGCGGGACTGGCGTGCGCGCTCCATCTGGCTAATCTGATCGAGCAGCACTCGAATGCGAAGAAGTCTCCGGCTCTTACGACAGAAAATATTTACGTGCTCGAAAAGGCGCGCGAAATCGGCGCTCATCAGTTATCGGGCGCGATTCTGGATCCATGCGCCCTGCGCGAGCTGGTGCCCGAGTTCGAGAAGACCGCTCCGCTCGACACGCCGGTGACTGGCGACGCCGCATACTACCTGACCGCAAGCAGTTCGTGGAAGCTGCCGATCACCCCGCCTCCGCTGGCGAATCACGGAAATTTTGTGGTTTCGCTGAATCGATTGACGAAATGGCTGGGCGGGCTGGTGGAAAAGAAGGGCATCAATATTTTCACGCAGTTCGCGGGAAGGGAACTGCTTTACGAAGGCGAGGGGACAAACGCGCGCATCGTGGGCCTGCTGACGGACGACAAAGGCGTCGACAAGAACGGCAAACCAAAAGACAACTACACGCCAGGGTACGAGTTGCGCGCGAAAGTGACGGTTCTCGCCGAAGGGCCGCGCGGCTCTTTAACGAAAGAGATGGTGGACCGGCTCCATCTCGACGGAATGAATCCGCAAGTCTATGGGATCGGCGTCAAGGAGCTGTGGGACGTGGAGCCGGGGCGCATCGACGCCGGATACGTGGCGCATACGCTCGGCTGGCCGCTCGATTCCAGCATGTATGGCGGCGGCTGGCTCTACGGGCTGCGCGACAATCGCGTGTCGGTCGGCATGGTCATCGCGCTCGAATATAAGGACCCGTTTTTCGATTCGCATGCGGCGTTTCAGAAATTCAAGACGCACCCTTTCATCAAGAAGGTGCTCGAAGGCGGGAAGCTGGTCCGCTACGGAGCGAAGACGGTTCCGTATGGCGGCTGGTACTCGATGCCGCGCAGCTACGTCGACGGCGCGCTGATCATCGGAGACTCCGCGAGCCTTCTCAATTCGCAGCGACTAAAGGGCATTCACACCGCGATCAAGAGCGGAATGCTCGCGGCGGAAACGATCTACGAAGCGCTCTGCGCCGGCGATACTTCGGCGAAAACGCTGTCGAAATATAAAGAGAAGCTCGATGGGAGCTGGCTGAAGCGAGAACTGTATGCCGTTCGCAACTTCCATCAGGGTTTCCACGGCGGTCTGGCGAAGGGTTTGTTTCATGCGGGAGCGCAGTTTTTTACGGGCGGCCGGGGACTGATGGATGCGATGCGGGGCGAAGCGGGATACAAGGAGTATCGGAAACTAAATCGCGATCGCACGCTGGTCGATCAATCGAATCGCTTCAAGGGCGACGGCAAGCTGACGTTCGATCGGCTGACGGACGTCTATCATTCGGGCACGCGACATGAGGAAGACCAGCCGTGCCACCTGGTTGTGCTCGAGCCGAACATTTGTGGCGACCGCTGCGTTCGCGAATACGGGAATCCGTGCCAGTATTTTTGCCCGGCGGCCGTGTACGAGATGACGTTGGAAAAGGGCGAGCCGAAGCTGAAAATCAACGCGTCGAATTGCGTGCACTGCAAGACTTGCGACATCGCCGATCCCTATCAGATCGTGAACTGGGTTCCACCCGAGGGCGGCGGCGGGCCGAATTACGAGGGCATGTAGAGAACCTGACGGGCGGGCGTTTCTCGTTGCACGTCCGCTGGACGCGTGATTACGAGCCGCCACTGCCGACCAAGAACCGCTTTAATCTGCCCCAAAAGCCTCGCTTTTCATTGGTTCGTTTGGGCTGAGATGGGCGCGCATTCTTTGCCGATTGACCCTTCGCGTTTCGATCCACAGGCGGCGGGTTCACGTGGCCGGTGAACTCGAAATCCGGATTAATTTCCGTGGTGCGAATGAGGAGGATCATCTGTTCTCCGGAAGCGGGGGGCGGAACCGGGGATGACGCCGAAAAGGCGAGCGGCGGCATGTCGACGCGATAAAAGGGCATCAACTCGGGAGGCTGCGCCGGAGAAGCCTTAGATTGTTCGGCGACGGGATGCGAATCGTTCGAGTGGGCCAGAATGCTGTATTCGACGCCGGAGTTCTCAGATTGCCTTTCGCTTTCGGGCTTGGCTGGTCCCCGCGATGACGCGGCTGCTGCGATTTGCGCCCGCGCGGCATTATCGATCGCCGGCGTGGCCGGCGAAGGCGAAGGCACAAACCGCGCCTCGGGAAGCAGACACTCGCAGCTAATGTCGTTCCGCGCGACCGGCACAAGGCGCCCTTGCTCGAACCAGAACTGCCCGGCCTGGGGCACTACGATTTTTTCGTTAGTGAACTGGCTTTCAAGCAGCAAGGCGCCGCTTGACGCCCTTACGCACAGCGAGTCATCCTGGCCGAGCATTAACGTTACGTCGTCCGGTGCGCCGTTGATATCGACTGGTGTCGCGATAATGGTTGGCGTAAACACTCGCAGAGTTGTTGACGCGGGTAACTGAAGCCTGAGCGTTCCGAACTCCAGCGCGACCGTGATTGCTTCGCCCGACTGCAACAGCGCAAATTTTGCCGGGCCACAAATGTCGATTTCGCCGCCCAAAGTGAGCATGAGGCGAGCCTGACCGGGGCCGAGCGTCACAACGCCTCCATTCGTGATTGAGGCGGTGGCGGCTCCGTCCTGCGGAACGCTGATTGCCGAACTGCTCGAAGCGATCGACACGCTGTCGCCCTGGATGTTGCCGACAACGGGCTGTATTTGCCGAGCACCTAAACTGGGCGCAAGGCAAATTAGGGCGGAGATCAGGATCGCGCCACGCTGGAAATGGGAAACGCGGGGAGCAACACGGTCGAATTGGGAGTTGAAGCTCACGGAGCGTTTTATACTATACCGTAGTGAATCAGGGCTCGACATCATCGTCGGGATCAACTGCCGGGAGCAGCGAACGGACCACACTGACCGGCATCGCTACGCCGAAATTGTCTTTGTGGCGCCGCGCGCAGATTCCAATCATCGCGGCATTCGTGTATGCCGCAGTCAGGCTGATTGGCCCTACGCTCCGATTTGAAATCCTTGGCATTCACAATGCAGTCCAAATCCGTGATGATGGCGAAAAGGGGATCGGCGTTTTCTGGCACCGCTGCATCTTTCCCGCCGCATGGTTCTGGCGCAACCGCGGGATCGCAGTTATGAACACGGTACATTTCGACGGCCAATGGACGCGTCGCGTGATCGAGCGGCTCGGGTTCGGAACGGTGCAGGGAAGTTCGACGCGGGGTGGCGTTGAGGCGCTCGCTGCCATGGGCCAGTGTATCGAGCAGGGGCACCACGTTGCGTTTACCATCGACGGCCCACGCGGCCCACGATACGTTGCCAAGCCTGGTGCCGTAATCCTGGCACGGCGCACCGGGGCACCGGTTTCGCCGTTTCACATCGCGGTTAAGAGGGGAATCACGTTCAAGAAGGCGTGGGACCTGTTCCGTTTGCCGTTTCCGCTGTCGCGCGCAGTGA
This sequence comes from Candidatus Acidiferrales bacterium, assembly GCA_036279175.1. Lineage (GTDB taxonomy): Bacteria > Acidobacteriota > Terriglobia > Acidiferrales > UBA7541 > Palsa-295. The sequence continues at coordinate 42,262 of DASUJR010000183.1, forward strand.
TGTTCATCGCCCCGCCGGTTCGCGTTGCCACAAACGCGGACAGTGAGGAAGTGAAGCAGAAACAATTGGAAGTGCAGGCAGCGCTGGAACGTGCTCGCGACGCGGCCGAATCATGGTTTGACTTATCTGAACCGGAACGGGACCGCGTGCGAGACGAATGGCGCGAAAAAGATCCACGCCACGTCTTAAGGGGTGAGGACCTCGACGAACTCTGACGTTTCTTCGGCCTTCAGCAGGGCTACCCTTCGCCAAGCACGACGTGAACGTCCATTCGACGGCCATTGCGAAGGATCGTGACCGTTGCCGTTTGCCCCGGGCGAGCCCGATTCAAAAGCAGATTCAAA
>DASUJR010000184.1:0-23701 GCA_036279175.1 Candidatus Acidiferrales bacterium
CGAGGGAACTGCCGTAGATGGCCACTAGAATTTGCCGACTGAGCAAACACACGGCAACCGAAATGATTGTCCCGACCATGGCGACGACAATCAGAGCGCGACTGATGAAGCTCTGGAGCCGACGGTCGGATCGGCTCGCAGAAAAGGCGGGATAAAGTGATTGCGTTATTAGATAGTACACGACCAATGCCGCGCCCAAAACCTTGTACGCCGCACTGTATCGTCCCACTTCGATTTCCGAGGTCATGCCAGCCAAGATCAACGTGTCGACGCCATTAAAAAGCTGATTGAATATTGTTGCCACGCCGAGCGTCAGCACCGCGCCCCACCGAAGCTGGGCCCCCAATTCATCCGGCAGAGAACCGTTGATGGTAGGTTCACGGGAAGACCAAACTAAATACCAGAGAGCCCACAATGCGATTGCACCGGCAGTGGCGGCGCCGATCTTTGAGGCGACGAGGGGCAGAAGAGTGCCTCTCGTCAGGCGCATCAAAAGAATGGCCGTACCGACAAAGAGCACGCCCACCATGGAACGCCAGGCCCCCAGCAGTCCCATGTGCCCCAGACCCCACGCGATCCAGTCCAATGACAGTGCGTACGGGATCACTGACAGCGCGAATCCGAGTACATACAAACGGGAACCGGCTGGGATCGGCCCCCACAGCGCGTAGGCGCTGCCCAGGGAAACCGCTCCGATACCCAGAAAAATGCGCTTCCGTACTACGCGGCCGATCAGGCTGCGTGTCGCAGCAGGCCACTTGGCGATGATCCGCGCTGCGATCAAGCAGAGGCCTTGGTCCGTGGCGAGCGTGACGTAACCTGCTACTGCCTGAGATAACGCAAGTACCCCGAGAAGACCAACACCGTAAAACCGGGAAACATAACCGTAGAGTGCGAACGTCGCAAGTCTGGCTGCCCCCTCACCAGTGCCCAATTTGATGACGGACTTGGCGAGAGTCGACGCCCTAATGCCAGACGATTGCCCCCCTATAGCCCTAAAAGTCGCCATCCCCGGTAAGCGCGGTCAATCGACCGCGTGCTTTAAGCAAGTTACTTCTATCCAGGAGCTGCGCGTGAGCCCGGGCCCCTCAGAGAGCTGTCGGTCGACACACGTGCTGAGCAAAAATACGCGTAAGCCCTTCAGCATGAGCAAAACCGCAGAAATTGGTCGACACACTTTTCGGTGCTTCAGTTTTCGCCGTTTCTTCGCTTTTTTTCGTTTTACCGAGTTGCGGTCGGTTTTCGAGTGGAAACCGAGGCCTGGGCTGTCTCGCGCCCGTTTCCGTGACCATTCCCATGCCCGTCCGCGCGAACTTCGGCGAACTGCGCGAGTGCTTTCTCCGCATCCTGGTTGAATTGCCGGACGGTTTCCCGCGTGTACTTGTGATCGATCATCTTGGGCAAAAATTGCGGTGGCACTGTAACGATGTGCGCGCCTGCCAGTGCGGCTGTCTGAATATCGACCGGACCCCTCATACTTCCCACAATAATCTCTGCGCGACATCCCCATTCGTCGAGCCAATGCCGCACGTTGCGGATGACCGCTGCAGAGTCGCCACCCTCGTCGGCGATACGCCCGGCGAAAATGCTGACATACGTCGCACCAGCTTTCGCCGCCAGCATCGCCTGATTAAACGCGAGGATCGCGGTCGCATTGACCCGTATCCCCTCACTGTTCAGCGTATGTATCGCGCCCAGCGAGGACTCGCCATATTCGTTTACGACCGGAATCTTCACAACGATGTTGCCCGCCCATGACGCAAACTGACGTCCTTGGCGGATCATTTCACCATGATCGTTCGTCGTCACTTCAATGCTCACGGGCCGACCGCCCATCAAGCTGCAGACCCGGCGGGTGCACTCTTCCATGTCGAACGCGCCGTCCTTGAACATGATACTGGGATTCGTCGTGACACCATCCACCACTCCCTGGCCGTCCCACTTCTTAATTTCCTTCAAGTCCGATGAGTCAATAAAAATCTTCACGCGACATCCTCCTTGACCGGCTGAATCCTCAGCCTTCCCACCCCACCCTTAATTGCTAATCCGTAACGGAGCGCTCCATCTTGCCTGACTCCCGTGCGTGTCACAGACTAAAAAATTTCCTCGTTTCTAATCCGTTAACTCGCCGATAAACACCTGTGCCGATTTTCTTGCGACCCTAGTTCCAGCGCGGAAACGTCTACATCTACGGCAACCGACCGCTGAATCAAGTCGAGCGACAGCACTACGCGCCAATTGCCTTTCCACCGCAGAAGCACTCCTTCCAGTCCCGCAAGAGGCCCCTGTTTGACGCGGACCCGCTGCCCCACTGTCAAGAAAGGGTGCGGTTCTGCATGCAGGCCTTTCGCGAGGCCGGTTCGCAGTGCCTCGATTTCGTCTTTCGGAAGCGGCGCGGGCACAGTTCCGAATCCAACCAATTTCGCCACGCCGGGAATCTGCAAAACCTGCAAGCGGTTCCGCAGCGCCAAACGCACGAAGACGTACCCCGGGAACAGCGGCAACTGCAGCGTAACGCGACGGTCCTTCCATCGCCGCACAGACGCGTACGATGGCAAGAAGTGCTCGACCTCTCGTGTCCCGAGTTGATCTGCAACGCGCTTCTCGTGATTAGCACTCGTGTATGCCGCATACCAATGCAGCTCGGCGTATTGTGCGGGCAAACTGGGCCAAACGGGCGAGTCGGTGAAGGCCGTCGTGCCCTCGTGAAAATTGTTAGCGTGCTGTAGATCGCTATCCATCAATTAACTCCCGCCGAGCCCGCACTTACAGCTTCGCCCCGTCACTTACAGGGCGTATGTGACCTAACCCACTAAAATTGTTGTTACTTACAGCGATACTGCGAAAACTCGCTCAGTTCTGGCTCTTCGGCAGCGATGGCGAGCCACCGTTCTCTTCCGCCCGAGAAGCCTCTCCGCTGGCGACCTGAGCCTCACCTTCGTGGTGCTTAGGCCCGGTGCCGTTGTGGCCATTTCTCGCAGCCCAAGGTACGCTCGCGCGAACATCCGACCAGACTCGGGTCGCGAATACCTTTCTCACATCGCTCGGATCCGTGCTGTCCCAAGCTTCGGACCCAAGCAACCAAGTAACGCCTGCTGCGAAGGCCATCAGGATGCCCAGGAACATGATTAGCAATCGCGGAGGAAACGACTTCTTTTCCGGGACATTCGGCGGATCGAGGACCTTCACACTTGGCGTCTCCTTCGCCTCCTCCACTTTGGCCGCTTCATACTGCTGCGTCAGCGTCTCGAAGACTGCCTCCTCGACCTTCATGCGCCGGTACAAGTCCGCGTAAGTTACGCCCAGCACCGGGAGCTGGCGGATGGTTGGATAAAGCAATCCCTCGTTTTGCTCTGTTCCCCCTGAGGTCGGACCGGCTTTGCCGCCGATATTTCGCAATTGGTTCTTTAATTCGTCCACGCGAGCCTGCGTCTCACGGACTCGCACGTTGTTGTCCGTGAAAATCTGCCGCAAGCCTTCGAGCTCGGTTTGTGCCGCGATCAACTGGCCCTCTAACGTCGCGCCCGCAGTGATCATTGCTTTGCCTTGCTCTTCGATATTGATCGCCGTGTTTTTGCTTGCGAATTGGCTGAAGGTTTTCTCGGCCGACTCTAAGTCCGTCTGGACTTGCGACAGTCTGCCTTCGAGAAAAACGCGTTCGCGATGAGCTGAGGAAGTGTTTAGGTTCGTCACTACACTGTCCAGGGAATTGATGTATTCTGCCGCCATCTCCTGGGCCCGGTTAGGGGAACGATCGAACACGGAAATCGTGATAATTTCGCTTTTGCGATCCTGAGAGACATCGGTCCTGCTCGCCAAGATCTTTCGGGCGGATTCCCATTCGCGAACGCTGTATACCTTTCGCAAGTCGAACTTGGTAATCAGATCGTCCTGAACTGTGCGGCTCTGCAAAATACCAATAAACAGATCGCCAGTCGTTTTTAGTCCCAGCAACTCGCTACCGAGTGAGCCTAACGAACCCGCTTTGCTTGCCAATGCAGCCATCATAGCCATCCCATTCCCAGGACCCTGATCCGGGGGCATCAGCCGGGCTGTCGAAGTGAATCGCTTCGGAATTAGAAACGCAATCAGCGTTGCGACAAGAAGGCCCACTCCGGCAGTTCGCGCCAAAAATTGACGCCGATTCCAGAGCAGCGTTAGCCTGGCAATCGCCCGCTCCCGAGCAGCACGCACATCCTCTTCATCCAGAAGAGGTTCAGCGAGATCGAGTTCCTCTTCGTGCCTGCTCCCGATTTCTACGTCTTTGCTCATCGGTTTTCGCTTATATCAGTCACTCAATCAACTTGGTACTACAGCCCTAATCGGATGTGTCGGTCTTAGTACCCTGCAGCTTCGGCCAGAACGCGACTTCAATCGAAGACGTCAGATCCGTTTGCGGCGTGGAAGCCAGCACGGGGAAGTTCCACTTCTCGTACTGAAATGCGCCGGTAACACTGAAATTGTTCCCAGCCCAGACTTGCGTGCTCACGCCGGCATCTGTCAGCGTGCCACCACCGCTGACGAACTCCCGGCTAACCTTCTGGTGGCGGTAGTTGAATTGTAAATTCGTTCTTGGCGTGAACCAGTACGTTGACCAAGCCTGCGCACCTTGTCCTTGACGTCCAATCCAGCTCGCAATCAGATTCCCATCGTTTGTGTACCCGCTTCTGAACCGACCGTTCGAATAGAAAAATCCGTGCTGAAGCACGGGATTAGGGTTCGGGTTATCGGTGAAAACTCCCTCGATTCGAAGATCCAATTTGGGGACTTTGGGAATGTGCGAGAAATAGATTCCGGAGTCGAATGCAGATTTGTCCATCGACAATCCCCATAGCGGATTGGGCTCATCGTCGGTAAACCCATCGGCGTACCAGGTCGCCCAATCGCGCACGCCCGGCAGACGATATCTGAAATCGAATTCGCCGCGCGTGTCGCCTTCGTCTTTCGAAGAACCTGGAAGGCCGTTTGAAATCGGGAAAAGGGCTTTCAGGTAGTTGTGCGCCGTAAAAGGTACACCGGTTCCGGCGAACAGAGTGGTCACCGCAAAACCCGCCTCAAGATTGGGCGTGGGTTTGACGCTGAGCTTCTCGCCGGTGATGAACGGCTGATCGCTTAGCGGCTGCGACCACGAACCAGCGAAACCGTTCGCCGAGCTATAGACCCATTGGTGGCCGCCAAGCCTGCCGAGGAAATACTGCATGCGAATCGGACCGATCCTGCCAAGGAATGAAGGCAACGTGAAAGGTGTGGTCCGATTGATTTGAAACATCTCGATTGGTTCTGCGTTATTGCTGAAGAGCATCGAGCCGCCCTGATCGGGCCCCAACCACTGCTCTTGCTTGCCAAACGTGACCTGCCAGTTCCCAAGCTGCATACCTACGTAACCGTCGAGCATGTCAACTTGGTCGACAGAAGGGGTTGGCATGCTAGGAGGCGCCGTTGGAATGCCACGTTCCTGCTGAATCGCCTGCAATGCCGTATCAGGCAGCGGGGGCGACGATGGAGCATGTTGATACTCAGCACGTACGTACCCGACGAACGGCCCGTCTGAGGCCCAAACCGATGCTCCGGAAACGGTGCTCACACCTTCTGCGTACGGACGGCCGTAGTCGTTCGTAATTGTTTGCCCGAAGTCAAATCCATCGCGAAGTGGCTCGCCCGAAATATCGGTTAGGCGCGCGTAAACAGACTCGACTTGGACTTCCCGGTTATCCCCGCCCCCTAGAAGACTGATCTCGTTCGAGAACTCCTTCGCAAGAGACTCGTAGGTTTGCTCCGCTTCATTCGGACCGGACGCGTCTCCGCTCAAATGATCTCCTGCTTCTTGAATAAGCCGGGCACACTCCATCCGCGTCCAGGGGCGCATTCCTTCGGCATCGGTATCGATATAACCAAGTGCCGCAAGGCGGAGCAGTGCCGGGTAAATCCAACTGTCGAGCGGAACGTACGGCGAACCCATATTCTTGGACTGCCAATGCGAAGGCCGCTCAGGACGAACTCCGAGCCGTGGCCATGGCGCCCCAAGCAAATTTGGATTGTGGTGTCGGCTGTAAACATATTGTGCGACCAAGTATCCGAGCGCGCTGCCTACCAGCACATCCGATGGGAAATGCTGCTGCCCATTGATGCGAGATACGTTGATTGCAGTCGCCAGCCCATAGGCTGCAAGTTTCGGGATTGGTCCGGGGTATTCGTGTGCGATCACCCCGGCAATGGACCAGGCAAGAGCCGCATGCTCAGATGGGAATGAGTCGCCGCCATGCCAGAAGGTGCCATTCGCATTGTCGACGTATGGCCGCTCTCGACGCGTCATGTACTTGAACGCTTCGGTAGCGACCAGACTATCGACCGCGGCCTCTCCCGCGAGGAATCCTGTCTCACGCGCGTGCTCGTCTTTCGTAATGCGACCGATCAGGTACATCCCTGCGCCCGCGCCGACCATGGCCCCAACGCCGTAATTGGACAGTTGCTTATATCGATGGATCGTACTCGGCGCCGTGCTGAGATGCCGGCTGACATCGGAATCCGTCGCAAATAAACCGGCTGTGAGACCTCCGAGTGGCACCAACCAAGTCGCGTCTGATAATCGAAGGTGAGCGGGACTTGTCCAGATCGCTTTCTGGTCCAGCAAGAAATGCGCCGGAGCCTTACTGACCTCATTGTCAAATGGGTGGTCGGAGTTCGGATTCAAAATCTTAACTTCCGGATATTTGTTCTTCTTGGGTGTTGTCGCCGCGGCTTCCGAGTCCCGCGATTGAACCGTCGAAGGAGTTGATATGGCTTTCGATTGTGCGTCAGCTTGAGCACCATCGACCCTCATCGCGCTGCTCACGACTAACATCATTCCAATTCCACCCACGAAGACCCAACTTCGCATCATCAAGCGCCTTTAGTACTTGGCCGCCAGCACCGAGCTGGTTGCAATGGAGCTGCCGATTTGAATAGCCTGGAACAGCTGCTTCCACTGCGACGGACCACCGAGCGCCTTTTCTGGAACGACTACCATGTCACCCGGCTGTAGTGATTGGCCAAGAGCGCTCCCCAAGAACAACGACGCTCCATGCGCTCCGATAACACCACCATCTGCGCGGATTACGAAAATTGCGTGCTTGTTAGCAAGGTTGGTCGGGCCACCCGCCTGGCTGAGATACCACTTGGCGCTTTTCCCGGGGTGGTATGCAACGGCCGTCGGGTTATACACCTGTCCCTGAACCATCACGTAGCTGGGTCGCTTCGGAATCACAAGTCGGTCTCCCGCGCGCACCGTGATGTCCCGTGGCGTGCCCTGCCAGCTTCGGATATTTTTCGAGACTTGGATCATCACGCGACCGAGGGGAGGATTGTTCAGCAGCTCGTCAAGTGTGTTCTGCCATTGCTGATAGGCAGCTTGGTCCGATAGCTTTTCGTCGGGATCGCTCGCAGTTTTGGTAGCAAGCTGAAGGCCGGCTTGCTGCTGTCGCACGCGCTCCACCAATTCGGTTTGGGACTTATCTTCAAATTGCTGTACGTCCGGCCGGATCAAGATCGCTCCGTACGGATATGCATCGGGCATGAATCCGCCAGCCCGTTTCAGGATGGAACTGAGTGCTTCGCCAGGCTGAATTCCGTAGGTCCCGGGATGCATCACCTCTCCCTGCACGGAGATTGAAGCTCCCAAATCATCCCAACCTGCGCGCTTCCGAATGGTTAGCACGTCTCCGTTGCGGAGGGACACGTTCGCGTCGCTTGTGCCGCTGAGTGCGTCGGCAAGCTCGACCTCCTTGTGCTGTCCGGTAATGACCGATCGGTTGTTCCAGTTATAGCGCGTCAGGTCGGCATCTTTCATATCCGCACTTTGCTTTGCACCGCCTGCAGCGCGGATTAGATCCGCAACGGTCATGTTTGTCGTTAGTGGATATCGGCCAGGCCGAACGACCTCGCCCTTGATGTAAACGGCTGAAGGTTCCACGTCTGCAGGATTGCGGTGCACCAGGATGCGGTCGCGCGAATCGAGGAGAATGTTGTCCGTTGGGTTTCCAGCCAGAGCCTCACTGAGATTCACACTGAATATCTTAAGATCCCCATCCGCCAAGTGGCGGAACACCTGCACGTCCTGCGTTTCCGCATCTGCCGCGAGACCGCCGGCCATGTGAATTGCATCGCTCAAGTGCAATTGACCTGAGGTCCCATAGGTGCCCGGGACACGCACATCTCCGCCGACTGAAACCGTTGGAGGATTCTGGAAGTCGTACTTACTGAAAATTTGCACTGTGTCGAGTGGTTGTAATACCGGTGCGCTCCCTGGGTGGTTGAGAGCGTCCGCCAGATTGAAACTTTCAACGGTCGGTCGAAAATCGGGCGGATTCAGGCGGATGATCTCGGCATACTGTGTGGCTGGTTCGGGCAACAGGTCCTTGTAGGAAGAAATGAGATCGGTTACTCGCATGCCCGAGCGATAGGAATATCTTCCTGGCCGAACGACGTGCCCTTCCAAATACAGCGTGTCCTCGTTGTAAGGCGCGATTGGAAAAACCCGGATCTTGTCGCCGTCGTGTATCTGGAACGAGTTAAGCTCGTTTTTGATCCCGGCAGGATCTGCACCTGCTGGTACATCCAAGCTCAGCATTGTGCGCTTGTCGTGCGCGATGACCCGCTGCACTTCGATGTGGCGAAGCGTCGCAGTGGGAAGCAGCCCACCGGCCAGTGTCAGCACATCCGAAAGCGATTTTTCGTCGTGCAGCTCGTAGATCGCGGGCCGTCGAACCATGCCCTCGACAGTCACCTGAGGTCCGATCGACGGCACAAGCACAGTGTCTCCATTTTCCAGCCGGTCCATCCCGGTCCGCACTCCATGAAGCAGCAAATCGTATACATCCACGTCCTGAACGACCTGGTCCCCGCGTTTGTGCTCCAAAGTGCGAAGCGAACCATCAGATGTTGGTCCCCCGGCGGCAAACAATGCGTTCAGGGGCGTGGAAAGAGAGCTGATGTCGTACGCACCCGGATGCCTGACGTCGCCGACGACGTACACGCGAATCGTTCGCAACCGCGAGAGCGACACGTCGGCCGAGACGTCGCGAAACTGCGTCCTCAACGTTTTCTGCACCGATTCCTGAACTTCAGCCAGAGACTTGCCGGCCACGAGCACTGGACCAACTTCCGGCAGCGTCAGCCGACCTTGCCGGTCAACTGTGCGGAATAGCCGTTGTGATACGCCGCCCCACAGGTCGACCGCCAAGCTGTCGCCTGGGCCCACGACGTAATCGGGGCCCACAGGCAAGTCGAACGGGATGATTTGAGAGTCGCGCGAACCATTCTCGAAAACTTGCATACCGAATCGCTCCGGCGTCGGCGGCTGTGGCTGGGCTTGCAGATACATGTCATAGAGCGAAGGGACGTCCACATACGGCACCGGTTGACGCAACATCACGCGGCTCAGATTCGGGTTTGGGCGTAGGAACTGGGAATAAGGATACGCGGAAGAATTCGGTTGTGATTCCGCGTTCACTTCACCGGCGTAGCTGTTTGAATAGCCGCTACCAGCTGCCTCCGGATTCCGATCGAGGCCGTAACCAGAGACACGATTTGCGGTCACTCTGCCATTCGACAACGACGCTGCACTTCCAACTCCTGCTCCGGTCGCTCCGCCCTGGCCCAGTGAAACACCATCTAGCCCTTGTTGCAGCATCGGCTCCTGAGCTGTTCCATCGATGCCTGACCGAACGATCGTTCCCGGACCAGCTTGTCCGAGGCCGGAGAAAATAGAAGGCAGCGGCTCCCCAGAATCAAAATCCTCTCCGTTGGGGCTAGTCGATAACTCCGGCTCCGTGAGCGCCGCCCTCTGTAGCAATGGCAAATTCCGCGGTTGCGGCATAGGCGCGCCAGGGTTTGCAGCCGGAGCATTTCCTTGAGGCATCACGGGCGTCCCGATCTCGCGCTGCTGCCCGTCTGCCGGAAAGCTCATTCTCCGCGCCGGGGTCGTGCAATCCCTATTCTGGTCCGGATCACAATAGCGGGCTTGCTGTGCGGCTGGACTGATCCGGCGCTCGTCTGCCAACCTTTCTTCCTCGTCTTGCGCGGCCCATTTCGCACGGTCGGCGAGGAGCAGTTTTTCTTCCTCGCCCTGCTGCGATTCTGGATTGATCTGCGGGAGCAGATAACCGTACTTCTGAAGCAGCAGCGTGGCGACAGAGCGGAACTGAACGTCAGTCTCAAGCCGGTCGTAAATCGCTTGGTCGGTGAGATCCGAATCGCTGACCAGCTGGCCGTGATCCGTTGCGTCCTTGGCAACCCATCTCTTTAGCTCAACCATTAAACCGGCGTCCTTCCGCAGGACGACCTGTATTTGGCTGGCGGTTGCAGCGACGCGTTCGTAATTCTGGCGCGCTAAATCGGATGGCGGGGCCTGGCCGGCCTGCTGCGTCTGTGCTTGTGTCACGGTGACGCTAAACACGACTGCGACCAACGCAGCAAATGTCGCCGTAATCGCCCAGGCAGCACCCATGGTCCGATGGGCGTTCCCGATTCGAGTGCGAAGCAAACGGTTCATGCTCAACTCCCAACGAACTGGTTTCGGCCGCGTAGCACGTCAAGGACGCCTTTTTCAGAAGCCTCTATGGGCGTGCGCTGAATATTCAAGGAAGTCCAATAGAACATCGTGTTGCCGCGTTCCGAAGAAATCGCAATCACTCGAAGGCTGGGATATTTTTGCAGCACCGTAACGCAAGGATCAGGAAGCCGATTGTGTCCGTCGAGCGCTACGATCAGGAAATCGGGCAGCATCTCTGCCACGGCGGATTCGATTTGTGTCTCGTCCTCTATCTCGCCGACGATCTCAATCCCTTCCTGATCGGAAACGGTCGCTAGAATCAGTTCCCTCATCAATCTGGGCCGGTTTGCCACCAACACTCGGACACTCTTCATGTGCACCCCGCGCGCACGTGAGTATTCAGCTAGACGCCTAATTTGAAAAGCCCCTATTCGGGACGAATTTGGGCACAAGTTGCTATTGGGACAAAGTATCTAAAAGAGACCTATCCGCTGCCTGAATTCTGGTCTGAAAGACCCAACAAAGGCCCAAAGAAGAACTACGAGGGGCCCAACGGCGATTGGAAGGGAGTGATTCGCGCGGAGCGCATTGAAGAACGAAATACTGCCACTAAGCCAAGCCGGTTTTCCGCACCTACTTTGCGAAGAATGCGATGAATGTGATTTTTGACCGTCTTCTCCGACAGATTAAGCCGGGCAGCGATCTCTTTGTTTGTCAGACCTTGGTCAATCAACGGAATCAACTGCTCTTCGCGCCGGGTAAGTCCGGCCGCCCGTTCCGGTTCTGCAAGCGGCGAATCATTCGGGAGTTGCGCTACATAATCGAACAAGTGTTTGCAAAGCCGGGGCGGGCACACGGCCTCGCCTTGGGCCACTGCCCGGATAGCGTTTACAACATCCACTGCCGAGGCATCCTTCGGCACATATCCGCACACACCCCGTTTTACGGCCTCGAGAAAAAGCGCCTCGTCCTCCTTCATAGCGACCATGATAATTTTGATCTGTTGGCCGCGCGGATGATTGACCAGGCCTATGCCTTCCGAAGACAGAAATTGCGCGGAATCGAGTACAAGTACGTCCGTCTCCGAGTTCACTACGTCTTCGGCCGCATCGGCGGCAAAGTGCCGGGAGCGTAGGGTTTCGATATCGCTTTTCTTGGAGAAGATGCGCGTCAGCGCTTCTCGAAATAACCGGTTATCCGAAAGGATAAACACACGTATCGGCTTTTCCATCCACCCCCCGAAGTACTACACTCCTAGTTACCTATTGTACGAGTTAAGGCTATTACTCATATACCCGCAGAATCCATATTGCAAGGCAATTTATGCGCGTGTTGTGCTGTTTCCATAACTGTGCTGCGCCTTTAAAGGATTGCAAACGCGATCCTTTGAAGCGGCCCAGGCTTGTGTTTTTCACCAAGGCGGATCTTCGCAGGACTTAACCTTCCGCAGGTGTTCCGGAACCCCCGATGGAGACCAGGAGCGAACGCAATTTCATCCGATCATCCAGGCCCATGCCGACCATCTCAAATCCAGCCTGACGGGACCGCACGAACCGAACCACTGCCTGCATGCTGATCGGCCTGATTCCCGCCGGAATTTTCAGGGTAGCTTCCGTTCCCACGGCGAGTTGGACATCGCTGTCCAAGAGCCCTCCCTCAAGGCTCAGTACACTGATCGCCGAAGAGCATTTTCCGCGCGGCGAAATCACAACCGCTGGAACGCTACGTGGAAGGCGCACTCGTCGATAGCGTCGGGAGCGCACCATATCGCGCGCAGGAGTCGCATCGAGTGGGGCAAGCGACACGATCCGCGGTTCCAAACCGGACTGCGGAAGGAATTCCTGGATCCATTCCTGATCGAATTTCATCAGTGCTTGTGCCGCAGCAATTCGAATTTCCTCCGGGTGAAGCCAGCCGAACCGCTTTCGCGCCTGCACGAGTTCTCGGAGCAGCCCAATCGACTCCGGCGCTCGCAAGCGGCCAAGGGCTTCAATGGCCTTGACGCGCACATAATCCGTTACGTCGGGCGGCGTCGCTTCCGCAATTTTAAGCACGTCGGGCGCGAGACTTGCATCTCCGCACATACCGATTTCGTCGAGTGCAAGCGGCACTACGGACCGATCCAGCGCCCCCATGATGCTGCCTAAAATGCGCCCTCGCTCCGGAGCTGCTCCAATCGACAACTGCCGTACGATCGCGTCATGGAACGTTCGCCCGCCCTCGGTCAGACGAGCAGACAGCGGCACCTGCACGGCGCCAGCGTCAAGACGACTCAGCAACCCCACGCTATTCGCCGCCGTTGCAACAGGCGCCTCCTTCAGAAGTTCCATCAGTTGGCGTTTGCACGGAGCGCCAAGGGACTCTGCAATCTCGACGATCGCTTCCCGTTCGGAGCTGCGGGTAACCCGGCCCAAACGCACGCCGAGATGCTCAGCCGATCGCTCCGGCAGACGCATCAACACGCCGAGAAATCCCTCGGGCAACGTTTCGGCTGCCAGTACTTCATCGATGAAATCAGGGATTCGATTTTCGATTCCCGTGCGTGGACGGAGACTTTGCACCCAGCTCGGACGATGCTCCTCTAAGTCGGCGAGCGAATCCAGCGCCTGTTGCATCGCGCCGAAGTACCGGCGGTTAGCAGATTCCTGGCTGAGCCGTACGAACGCCGCGCTAAGCAGCGTTTCAATTTCCGGGTCCTGCTCCTTCAACATCTGCTGACCAGCTTGCGTTAAGGCCTGCTGCAATCCGTGACTTGCCACTTTGCTGAAGGCACCGGCCAACTGTCCCAACCCGATCGCTGCTTTTTTGCGCGCTTCGGGATCGCTGTTGCGGACACAAGCGGCATATTTCGACAGTACGTTTCCCGCTGCTTCAGAGTCTCCCCGCTTGAGCAATTCGTCCACATATTGCTGTACGTTGCGTGGAGGGACGCACCATGCTTCGGTCGACGTTAAAACGGTTCGCTTACCCGATTCCGGCACCGCAGCCCAGAATTGCCTGTCGAGGATATCTGCGCGCGAATCAACCGAGAGGCCCGCGCCGGCCATTTTCTCCTCTCGTGCCCGGAGCAGCTTTCTGAGGTTCTCAATTTCACGGTTCATGCCGTCGAGCATTTGGCGAACTGCGTTTACGCGCACTTCACCGCGCTCGAACTGCTCGAGTGCGAAACGTATAGCCAAGTCTTCGGCTAACTGCAAAAGCATAGCTTCGTCCAGTTTCGCGTTCGGCGTTTTTGTCGCGATGCTGGCCAAAGCCTGTCGCAAGACCGCTTGCGCACTACGCGGGAGTGTGGCTACCTTTTCCTGCCAAACATGCGGCGGCAGCTGAGAGTCCGACTGCGTCGCTTCGCCGAATTGCACCAGAAGGCGCAGCAGTCCGCGAACTTGGGCCTCTTCGAGCGGCAGCACGAGGCCGCCGGGCATTCCCGGCACCTTATTTTGCGGAGCATCTGACGTGAGGCCAGTCAGCCCGGCACCTCCTCTTGCGCTGTCCCCGCCGGAGTAGACGCCGTTTCCAACAACCGTCGATCCGTCAGCCCCGGCAGGGACGGCGGATATCATTCCCGACGTAGCACCGGGCCCCGAACTCAATTCGCCGCCGGATCCGTTGCCGCCCAAACCAAATCCGCCCTGCCCATGCGTTCCTTCCGCTGCGGCAATCAGCTGAATCATTTTTTCTGGACTTCGGAACCAATCCTGGAGTTGGGTTCCATCAACGCCCAAGGTCTTTGCTGCAAGCTGCGCGGCTAAGCGGGTGTCAGAAAGGGCGGAATCTTCGGCCACGAATCGGATTTCGTTGACGCGAACGCCTCCGGAAGTATTCGCGCCAAAGTCCTTGCTCAAGCGCTCTGCCAGCGGGCCAGCTTTGGATCCGGCTTCTGAAAAAACCCGAACGAGGTCGGCGAACTCTTCCTTTCCTATCCGGCGCGTGAAACCGATGCTTGCGATGCCTGCTGTGGTGAGTAACTCAGCGAAACTGCGCTCCGCCGCCGTCGACTCGAGGGGTTCACCGTCGAGGAGCAATTGCGATCCTGAAACGCCAAGCAACAAACCCGTCTGGCCATTGGCGTCCAGGCACTCCTGCAGTTCGCTCCAAGCCACTTCCAGTTGTGCTGTCGAACGGGTATGGGCTAAACCATAGAGGCGAGAGAACTTAAGTAGAACGTTGAAGCTCCTCACAAATGCGCGAGCATTGGGGACAGCCGCTTCCCTATGCATAATAAAGGTTCACCAGAAGCTAAGGTACTAGGACCAAGGGTTGTGGGAAATGGTACAGAAGTCCTAAGGTTGCCAATGGACTACGTGCGATTCCCGGCGGATGTAGGACCCGAACCGGCTTAAAGTTCGACACGACCATCGGATTGATGAAATACTGCCTCGATTTATCGCGATACAACGTACCGCTCGCGTGAAATTGGGGTGCGAAGCATGGCGCGTGATTCCCTGATTGAATACTTCAAGCCTGATTCGCGGCCTGCGCAGGAAGCCGCGGTCGCATGGCGTCGTGGATACCGCACGATTCGGTGGAGCTATGCCGACCTGTATCGTCACGCGGCACAATTCGCCCAGGAACTCGATAGCCGTATGGTTGGCAAAGGCGACCGTGTCCTGATTTGGGGTGAAAACTCAGGCGAGTGGATCGCAGCCTTTCTCGGATGCATGCTGCGCGGAGCTATCGCTGTTCCGATGGATGCGATCGCGGACAGGGGCTTTGCAGCACGCGTCGCAAGGCAAGCGGGGGTGAAGTTAACCGTGGCTGGGCGGGATTTGCCGGTCATTGATCCATCGCTGTCGACGGTTCGCCTCGACGATCTGACGGGACTTGCGGCCGGCCACTCGGTCGAAGGATTCGCGCCAACACCCGCCAGCCGCAAAGATGCCGTCGAAATCGTCTTCACCTCCGGCACCACGGCGGAGCCGCGTGGCGTGGTGCTAACCCATGGGAACCTTCTCGCCAACCTTGAACCGATTGAGGAACAAATCCAAAGCTACCGCCGATATGAGAAATTCTTTCATCCGCTACGATTCTTGGATTTACTGCCGTTGAGCCACGTATTCGGACAATTGCTCGGCATTTTTCTCCCGCAGATTTTGGGGGCAACGTCAATTTTTGTTGACACACTCAACCCAGCCGATGTGGCGAGGACGATTCACAACGAGAAAGTCTCCGTATTGGTCGCAGTCCCGCGGCTTATCGAATCTTTGCGCGACCAGATCGAGCGCGATCTTACGGCGGCCGGAGGCATCGAGAAATTCCGGCGGCGCTTTCGAGCTGCGGAAGGCACACATTTCCTGCACCGGTGGTGGATATTCAGGCGAATCCGCCGTCGCTTCGGCTGGAAGTTCTGGGCCATGATTTCCGGCGGGGCCGCACTGCCAGCGGCGGCCGAACAATTCTGGACGCGGCTTGGCTATGCGGTCATTCAGGGGTACGGTCTCACGGAGACGACGTCTCTTGTCAGCGTCAATCACCCGTTTCATTTAAGCCAAGGCTCGATCGGCAAGTCGTTGCCCGGACTTGAGGTGAAGCTGGCGAGTGACGCCGAAATTCTGGTGCGTGGCGAGAATGTCGCTTCGGGATACTGGAACAACTCGGGCGTCGAACCTGTGTTGGACGCGGAAGGATGGTTTCACACCGGAGATTTAGGCGAGCAAGGTCCGGACGGAACGTTGTATTTCAAAGGCCGGCGAAAAAACGTCATCGTTACGCCGGAAGGGCTTAACGTTTACCCGGAGGATCTCGAAGCGGAACTGCGCAATGAGCCCGGCGTACGCGATTGCGTGGTGATTGGGCTGGAGCGCGACGGAAACGCTGTTCCGTGCGCGGTCCTGTTGTTGCGCGACACATCGGGGGGTGCGCAAGCAATCGTTGAAGGCGCTAACGAGCGGCTCGCGCCTTTCCAACAGATGCGACACTGGTACGTCTGGCCCGCAGCAGATTTCCCGCGTACGCCGACGCAAAAGCCAGTGCTGAAGGAGATCGCGGCAACCGCTCAGCGCGAACTCAGCCGGCAAACGGAGCCGGTGATGCCGGATGCGACCAGCTCAATCGAGCAAATTCTAAAACGAATTTCGGGCGGCGCGTCTGCTTCTGCAGGCACGAATGCAAAGCTGCAGCTCAGCTCAATCGAACGCGTGGAACTGCTGGGAGCACTCGAAGATCGATATCAGATCGATCTAAGCGAAACGGATTTTACGAAGGCCGACTCGCTTCGCGGGCTGGAAAAACTGGTTGAAACCCCACCAGAAGCCGCTCGCGGTTTCCATTTCCCGCGCTGGGCGCAAACCAGGCCCGTTCAATGGCTACGCACGGCGGCTTTTTACCTTTTGCAACGTCCGGCAATGTTGGTTCTTGGCTGGCCGCGAGTGGTTGGCCGCAAGAACCTTCGCGGCGTGCGGGGACCAGCGCTCATAATTTCGAATCACATCGCATATTTCGATCCGGCGTACATCCTTGCCGCTCTCCCCGTTCGTTTCCGAAACCGACTCGCGGTGGCAATGGATGGAGAGTTGCTCGAAACGATGCGGACTCCACCGGAAGGAACACCTTACCCGGAACGAATCTTTCTTCAGGCGCAATGGCTGCTCGTCACCTCGGTGTTCAACGTGTTCCCTCTACCCAGGCATTCAGGATTTCGCAAGAGTTTCGCTTTTGCGGGTGACTTGGTGGATCGCGGGTGGAACGTATTGGTGTTTCCGGAGGGCGTCCGGACGAAGGACGGAGTGATGAATCCGTTTCAGGGTGGCATCGGTCTGCTGGCGACTCGATTGCGAGCCCCGGTTATCCCCATGCGGCTCGACGGAATTTTCGAACGGAAGATCCGTGGGAAGCATTGGGCGCCGCCGGGATCGATTCGTGTCACCGTCGGCAAGCCAGTGCCGTTCGACGAAAATGCAAAACCGGAGGAACTCACGCGCGAGCTTGAGCGCCGTGTCGCGGCACTTGGTAACCCTCACGAAACTAAGTGAGCTGCCTGGTGGGCAACCGAAGCCTCGCTTCGGCGCCGCGATGGGATTCCCGATTCTCGAGTACCAAGGATCCGCCGTGCGCTTCAGCGATTTGCCGGCTTAACACCAGGCCGATGCCCGAACCGCTGGGCTTCGTGGTAAAGAACGGCACGAACAAGTTCGTGGAATTCGGAATGCCGGGCCCATCGTCTTCTACCCAGACCTCAACGTAACCGTTTGATTGGCTCCAGCCAACGCGAACGCCGCCTCCCGTTTCCAGTGAGGCGTCGACGGCATTGTGCAGCAGATTAATGAGTACTTGCTCGAGCTGATCCGGATCGGCTTCGATCTGAATCTCCGGGCCGGTTGCCAGGTCAATTCCCAACCTGCGCTCAAGCCCAACCACGCGGCGAACGCAAGAACCGATGTCGACGTCGCGAAAAGCGGGTGGAGGCAATTTCGCCAGCCTGGCGTAGGCGTTCATGAACCGAGCAAGCCCATCGGTACGGGCCGCAATTACGTTCAGGCCCGCCCGCATGTCCTCTTGCCAATCGGGCGCGCGGTCCTTGCGGCCCAACATCGAACCGAGATTCTCGGCTACGGATTTGATCGGTGCGAGCGAGTTGTTGAGTTCGTGCCCGAGCACGCGAATCAATCGCTGCCAAGCCTGACGTTCCTCGTCGCGAAGCGCGCTGCTCAGGTCGCTGATCAAGAGCACTTGGTTGGGCAAACCACCTTCACGAAAGCTGCCGCGATGAATCTCCCAGCGGCCCGACTTGCCGGGGAACGTCGCTTGAACGATTCGAGGAGTCTCGCCAGTCAGGCAAGCTGCCAACCCTAATTCAGAAGCGGTTCGTCCGAGTAGCGCCTCGGCGGGATGATTGAGAACGCGTTCCCCCGCTCGATTGACCAGGCGAAGCCGCCCGACACCATCGAACGCGAACACGGCAACGTCAATTTCCTCCATTACCTTGCGGAGCAAAGCAGTGGCTTCGAGCGCCCCCAACCTCTGCTGCCGGAGCGTTTCGCCGAGCGCGTTCACCTCGCGCAGAACTTCTCCGAGCACGTCGGTGCGATTGGCGCCGCGTGCGCGGATCGAAAAATCACCTTCGCGAAGAGCTGCTAAAAGATTGGATACGGTACGCAGCGGAAAAACGACGCGGCCCTGGGCGCTGAACGCGAAACTCAGCCACGCAAGCACCATCAGAGCCGTCAGCGTCCATTCGACCTTGGACGAATAGCGGCCGGTCCAAAGCAGAACGATGGCGATGGTTGTGCTGCCCAGCCCGGCCGCGAGGGCCAGGAGCAAGATTCTTCGTTCGTACGGAAGAGGCTTCAAAGATTATATTTTTGGAGCCGCCGATAAAGGGCGCTCCTGCTCAGGCCCAGCGCTTTGCTCGCATGGCTCACGTTGCCGCTGTAACGGGCCAATGCTTTCTGAATCAATACGCGCTCGACTTCTTCAATGCTCATTTCGTCCAGGCGCACGGACGGTTCGCGCGTGGGCCGTAGGCCGAGATCTCCTGCGCGAATCTGCGGCGCCTGCGCAAGCAGCACAGCACGCTCTACGGCGTGGTCCAATTCACGGACGTTGCCCGGCCACGGATGATCGAGCAGCAGTTGCAGCGCGACGGGCTCGAAACCTTCGACGCGCTTGCGGTAGCGCTGCGCCGACTGGCGCAGAAAATGATGCGCCAGCAAAGGAATGTCCTCGCGGCGTTCGCGAAGCGGCGGCAAATGGATTTCAATCGTGTTGAGGCGAAACAGCAGATCCTCCCGGAACCGGCCCGCAGTGATTTCCGTCTGTATGTCCGCGTTGGTTGCCGAGAGGATACGGACATCTACTCGCCGGGTGGTCGAAGAACCTACGCGTTCGAACTCCCCCGTTTCGAGAGCGCGCAAAAGCTTCGCCTGCAGGTTCAGCGGAACGTTCGCGATTTCATCCAAAAACAGAGTGCCGCCGTCTGCCAGCTCGAACCGGCCAACGCGATCGGACTTCGCATCCGTGAAGGCGCCTTTCACGTGGCCGAACAACTCGCTCTCGAAAACACCCTCCGGCAAGCCGCCGGCATTGACCGTGACCAGCGGTCTTCCCGCCCGGCCAGAAAGCGCGTACAGCGTGCGCGATACGACTTCCTTGCCTGTACCGTGCTCTCCGGTGATCAGTACGTTGGCATCCGAAGGGCCTACGCGTGCGATCAAATCGACTACCGGACGCATTGAGGCAGATTCCGCAATAAAGGTCGGGCGACCGTCAGCGCGCAGCAACCGATTTTCGGCTTCGAGGCGCTGGCTCTTGCGAAGCGCCTGCGAGAGTTCAATCTGGGTTTTCAAGATGGCGAGCAGCCGGGCGTTTTCCCAAGGCTTCTGAATGAAATCCTTGGCGCCGCGGCGCATGGCCTCAACCGCGAGCTCCAGGCTTCCCCAAGCGGTCATGACGATGATAGGCAGCGTGCTTTCCCGGGAGCGGATATTCGTGAGCAGGTCGAGGCCTTCCTGGCCCGACGTCGTATCGCGCGCATAATTGAGGTCCATCAGCAATGCATCGAATTCGCGCGTATCGAGAGACGAGAGCACAGCAGCAGGCGAGGACACCGTCTCCGTTTCGAAGCCTTCTCCCTTCAAAAGAAGACGCAGAGCCTCGCGAATGTCCGACTGGTCGTCCGCGACTAAAACTCTGGTGCGATTTGTCTGCTGCGGGGTCATGTGTCGAGAATTGTCCTTAGAAATTTTGGCGCGGTCCGCTCCGCGGGCGCTCCGCCGGGGAGTTCGCTCGAAGCCGTCCACCAATGGAAGTCAGCATCATCATTCATACCGTAGAGCGATTAGAGGATCGACCGCAGTGGCGCGCCGCGCGGGGAAATACAATGCCAGCGCCGCGACAACGATGATCAATACCGGAACGCCCAGGAAGGTGACCGGATCAACGGCGCTAATGCCATAAAGCTGCATGCCGTAGAGCCGATTCTGCAGATAGTGAGCGACCACCACCGCCGCTACCAGGCCGGCGACCATTCCCAGGCCGGCAAGCCACAACCCTTCAACCACGATCATCCTAAACACGTCGCGACGCTCAGCGCCCAGCGCCATGCGAATGCCGATTTCGTGCGTGCGTTGCGAAACACCGTACGCCATGACCCCATAAATCCCGATGGCCGCGAGCAATGCCGCGATAACGGCGAACACTCCCAGTAAAACCATGTTCAGGCGTCGCTGCGCCAACGTGTCATCAAGCATGTCGTCCATCATTCGAACGTTCGTGACCGGCTGGTTCGCATCGAGAGAACTCACAATGTGGCGGACGGCGGGGAGGATTTGTGCCGAGCGGCCGCTTTCACGAATCACAACGCTCATCAGCCAAGAGGGGTCTTGTTGCATCGGCAAGTAGATCGTTGGAACCGCGTCTACGCCCCAATCCCACTCCCGGATGTTTCCGGTTACGCCGACAATCGTCAGCCAGGAATCGCGCTCTTCTGATTGCCAAGGAGCATGCGCCGTTGCGACATGGATGCGAATCTGCTTCCCGACAGGATTCTGATTGTGCCAATAACGCTCCGCGAGGGCTTCATCAATCAGCGCAACACCGGCGCTGTTCGGCCCGTCCGCGGCGCTAAAATTCCGGCCGGAAACGACGGGAATCCCCATTACGTGGAGATATTGCGAGTCAATTACGCGATATCGCGAAGTGAATTGTTCACGAGGCGAAGAAGGCGCCCGTCCGGCAATATCGAATTCCAGGCTGTCAGACCATCCTGTAAACATGAGGAAATCAATGCCGCTTGCCTCTTTTACTCCGGGCACGGCCCGGATCTGACCGAGCGCCTGCTGGTAAAAATTCACCGCCTGCGTTCCGCTATAGTGAGTCGAAGGCAGCCAAATCTGCATCGTCAGCAGGTCATGAGAATCGAACCCAAGATTCTGGGAAAGCAGGCGCACGAAGCTGCGCACCAGCAAGCCCGCGCCGATAAGCAGCAGGACCGATAGCGCGATTTCCGAAACCACCAGCGACGAGCGCAGCAGGTGGCTGCGGCGGCTGCCCGTCGATCCGCGACCTCCTTCCTTCAGAGATTCGGTGAGTGCTGAGCGCGAAATCTGGAACGCCGGCGCGAAGCCAAAGATGATTCCGGTTAGCAGCGACAGTCCGATGGTGAATGCCAGGACAGGCCACCCGAGGTGGATATTGCTCGAGAACGGGAGTTCGTGCAGTCCCTGAGGCAGCTCGGCTCGAATAAAGCGGATGCCCCCAAAAGCGACGACGATCCCGAATGCTCCGCCGATGACCGCCAGTAAAACGCTCTCAGTAAGCAATTGCCGGAAAACGCGGCCGCTGCGCGCGCCGAGCGCAGTGCGAAGCGCCATCTCCCGCTCGCGCGATGTTGCGCGCGCCAGCATCAAATTCGCGACATTCGCGCAGGCAATCAGCAAAACGAAAGCGACGGCCCACAAGAAGATCAGCATCGCCGGACGGACGTTGTGCGTAAGAGATGTTTGAAACGTCTCCACCAGCATCCCAGTCTGCTGGTCCATTTCCGGATACCGCTTCTTCAGCGTGGCGTCGATTGTGTCCATCTCCGCCCGTGCCTCCGCCAGTGGTACTCCGGGCTTCAGGCGGCCGCACACCACCAGATCGTAGTGCGAACGATCCAATTGCGCGCGTGTGAACGCCAGCGGAACCCATACATCGAGATCGACGTGCGTTCCGAAAATCGAAAATTTCGGCGGCAACACGCCAATAATCTGGTACGGCTCGTAATCAAGCACGATTGACTTGCCTACAATCTGCGGATCGGAGTGGAACCTCCGCCGCCAAAACGGGTAGCTAAGGATGACCACCTTGTTGTGCCCGACTTGACCCTCTTCGGGCAGAAAGTCGCGGCCAACGATTGGCTTCGTCCCAAGCAAGCTAAAGAGATTTGCTGAAACGTGCATCGCCCAAACCTGCTCCGGCTCCCCGCCGCCCGTAACAGTCGCAAACGAGGGGCGCCACGCTGCCAACGAATCGAAAACATGATTCATTTCGCGCCAGTCGAGAAATTCGGCGGCTGAGGCGGTTCCTCGGGTGATACCGCGGTCCGGAGCGGTATTCCATATCATTACGATCCGATTCGGATCCGGATACGGCAAGGGCTGCAGCATAAACGCGTGGACGGCGCTGAAAATCGCGGCGTTCGCACCGATTCCGATCGCCAAAGTCAACACCGCGACAATCGTAAATCCGCGATTTCGCTGAAGAATGCGCCAGCCGTACCGTACATCCTGCAAAAATGCTTGCATGGAAGGGCTCCCGGTTCTCTTTCGAGAGGGAGCCTATTCTTGCTGTTTGATTACTCGTTGTCCACTCTCTTTCCGCTTCAATGGGTATCCGTCTGTTAACGGGTTCACGCGGCGCCCGCTTGCGTCTGGCCGTCAATGATCCAGCCATCGGCCAACTGAATGATTCGGTTGCCATAAGCGGCCCAGGCTTCATTGTGCGTAACCTGGATGATGGTTGTTCCGTCGTCGTTCAGCTTTTTCAACAAATCCATGATCATTTTGCCCTGGCTCGAATGAAGGCTGCCGGTGGGCTCGTCGGCAAGGATGAGCTTTGGCTTGCCGATCACGGCGCGCGCAACGGCGACGAGTTGCTGTTGGCCACCCGAAAGCTGATTAGGGAACAGATCTTTTTTGCCGACGATCTGAAAGCGGTCGAGGATGTCGGCAACCATTCCCTGCCGTTCTGCTTTCTTTATGTCGCGATACGAAAGGGGCAAGTCGAGATTTTCGGCAACGGTAAGATTGTCGAGCAGGTGATATTGCTGGAAGACGAAGCCGACATACTTCTTATGCAGCTCGACGCGGCGGCGATTGTCCAATTTGTGAACGGGATTTTCATATAGGTAGTACTCGCCCTTCCATGCTCCGTCGAGCATGCCAACAATGCCCATAAGGGTGGATTTGCCGGCGCCGGATGGCCCCATGATGGTGATGAATTCACCTTCGCGGATTTCCGCGTTAATACGGCGCAGCACCCACGTTTTGCCGGCGCCGGATTCGTAGAATTTTTCAACATCTATCAATTTGATCAATTTGGTCTCCTAAGCCTTCGCTCGCCGGGGGTTCTAAGCGCTTGGGTGGCGATGGGCGAAGTCTGCCATGTTAGTCGTTCGGACCGGAAGGTTCTAGAGGCAGACTTAAAAAGCAGAGCGAAAAAAAAGTGAAGGAAAAAGCCATACCTGTGGCGGTTAGA
>DASUJR010000185.1:0-11044 GCA_036279175.1 Candidatus Acidiferrales bacterium
GGCTATTCAGGTGGCGCGGCACTGGGGCGCGGAAGTGTACGCGCCGACGCGCGGAGAAAAGCACCGGCAGCTCGCGAAGGAACTCGGCGCAGTCTGGGTGGGGGAAGCTGCGGACGTTCCGCCCGTGAAACTTGACGCGGCGATCATTTTCGCGCCTGCGGGAGAGCTGGTTCCTCCGGCGCTTAAGGCGCTGAAAAAAGGCGGCGTGCTGGTGCTGGGCGGCATTCACATGAGCCCGATTCCGTCGTTCAGTTACGATCTGCTGTATCACGAAAGATTGATTCGCAGTGTGGCGAACAACACGCGGCAGGACGGCGAAGATTTCCTGCGCATCGCCGCGGAAATCCCTGTGCGCACGCAAGTGCAAATCTATCCGTTGCGCGAGGCGAATCGCGCGCTCAATGATTTGAAGAGCGATCGCGTGAATGGCGCCGCCGTGCTCGATTGCCGCAGCTGAGCGAATTGCCCGCGATCCGCCCCGCGTCCAGGGTTTAGCGGCGAAGAAGTTTGAATGCGTGATCGGTCGGGCCGAAGCCTTGCTTGAATGCGAGGTGAATCCAGAGCATGGCGAGCGGCTCCAGCAGCCGCGAGACGCTGAGAGCTCCTGCGTCGACGACGTTGAAGCCAAGTTCAGCAGCGAGCTTGCCTACGGAGGACTTCGCCGCGGCATCATCGCCACAGATAAACATGGTGGCGTTCTCGGAGCCGAAGCGGGGATTTCCAAAGTTCGCCGCGCCAATCGTATTGAACGCCTTGATTACCTTCGCACCTTTTGCCCAGCGGCCGACCTCTTCCCCCGCCGAATTATTCGTACCGAGCGCCAGGCCTGAAAGGTCCGGAAGCAAGGGGTTGGTGCAATCAACGACGACCTTCCCCGCCAGAGTGCCGGCTGAGTTGATCGCGTCCCGTGTGGCGGGCCAGGGCGTGGCGAAGACGACGATCTCGCCGAATGCCGCCGCGTCTTTGACGCTTGCCGCGCGCGCTTTTCCCTGCGTTGACTTGAGTAATTGCTGAAGTTTGGCGTCGTTCGTGTCTCGAACGCCGAATACGACGTCGTGTCCTTTGCCGGCCCACAACGTCCCTAACGCGCCTCCAACGTTTCCTGCGCCAATAATTCCAATTTTCACTTGCTCCTCCCAGGTTCTCAGCCAGCGACTGTTGCACCGTGTGGCACTTCGGGGCGAGCCGCTTATGTCTGGCTGCACTGTGGTGCTGGCAGCAACGCTGGATTGGATGAGCCGCTCCATGCGACGATGCGCTGAATTCACTGCGAAAACTGAGGTTCCCGCATAATAGCGCGATGAGCGAAACCGCCGCGGCACCACGTCCACCCGAGAAGCGCTGGTTGAAACGCGGAGTGGTTGGCATCGGGCTGGCGAGTTTGTTCTCCGACTGGGGCCACGAAGCGGCCACGGCGATCCTCCCCGCGTTTCTCGCGAGTCTCGGCGCTCCTGCCGTCGCGTTGGGCGTTATCGAGGGTGTTTCTGACGGCCTGTCGAGTTTTGCGAAACTTGCGGGCGGCTGGATCGCGGATCGCCCAACGTGGCGCAAGCCTACGGGAATCATCGGATATTGCGCGACGGGGCTGTCCACCTTCGGCTACGCATTCGCTCAAAGCTGGCCGTTCGTTCTGTTGTTGCGCGCGCTTGGATGGACCGGTCGCGGCTCTCGCGGCCCATCTCGCGATGCACTGCTTGCGGATTCCGTCGCTTCGGAACAGCAGGGCCGCGCCTTCGGTTTCGAGCGCGCGATGGACACACTGGGCGCCGTTCTGGGGCCGCTGTCTGCTACGGCGCTGCTGGGCGTGATCGGGATGCGCGGCGTCCTCCGTTGGACCGTTGTTCCTGGACTTGCCGCAGCGGTTGCGTTCGCGGCGCTGGCGCCGAAAGGTAAAGCGCACGAAGGCCATCACGCGCTGAACTTCATTTCAAGTTTCAAGCAGCTTCCGCGCGGCTACTGGCGCTACCTGTTCGGAGTCTTCGTTCATGGAATCGGCGACTTTGCGCCGACCCTTTTGATCCTGCGCGCAACTCAGGTGCTGACCCCGCGATTCGGAACGGCCCACGCGGCGGAGCTGTCCATTGCCCTGTATACACTCCACAATGGCATCAACGCGGCCGCGTCTTATCCGGCGGGTGTTCTGGGAGACCGCTTCGGGCGTCGAAAGCTTCTCGCGGCCGGGTACGTGATCGGAGCGTTGGCGTACGTCGGATTCATTTTTGAGCGGCCGCAATTGCCGGTTCTTGCCGTGTTGTTTGGGTTGGCAGGCATTCACATCGGCATCGCACAGTCGCTCGAGAAATCGGCGGCGTCGGAATTGTTGCCGGTTGCGAATCGCGGGTCTGGTTTCGGCATTCTCGCTACCACAAATGGAATCGGCGACTTGGTCTCAAGTATCGTTGTGGGCGCGCTGTGGTCGGCCGTCGGCGCGACCGCGGGATTCATCTACGCCGCGGCATTCGCGATCGCTGGAGCAGTGCTGATTTACGCTAATCAGCAGCAGTCGCGAGATTTGCCGCCGAATCAGCGGAAATCCAGGGCGTAACTTCGTCCATCCAGTTCACATGCATCGCCGGCGGTTATCGTGCGGCATACAAGGTTCCGTGTATACAGCCTGATCTAGTAACGTTCGACGAGCAAGATCGTGTGAGGAGCGCTTATCGTGTCACCTTTTATCATCCTGTACTTTCGGCCAGTATCATTCCGGCACACTTGGCCCTACTCTGAAAAAGTCGATTGATCGGAGCAAGGGGCCCTCAAATGATGAAAAAGCGCCCAATGGGTGCGGATGGCACGGACGTTGAACGGCGAAAAACCCGCCGATTTCCAGTAGTCGTTCCGGTGGAAGTAAGCTGGCGCGGCGCAGACGGAATCGCAATCAAAGAAGATGCCATTGCGCGGCAAGTGAATGCGAATGGCGGTTTCCTGAAGATGGAGAACTATCCGACGCTTGGCAGCCGGGTCACGCTCGCGAATTTTCTGTCTGCACAGACGGCAGAAGCGAGAGTGCTCGCCGCACCGGACTCGCGACCGGGAGTTGCGAACGGCGTCGTGGTCGAGTTGATTGCTCCCAGCGAGAGCTTTTGGGGCGTCGATCTGCAGGTGAATAAGACGGTGGTTGAGCTGCAGAATCTTGAAAAGGCGCTGAAAGCGGAAGAAATCGATCTGCAGCTTGTGCGGGAATATCGCGACGCGATCGAGTATGTCCGCAGCACTACGGAAACGCTGCGCCGGATACGGACGGCCAAACCCCGCGCTTCTGACGATCGCGAACTGCTTTCCGCGCTGGCTGCGGACCGCGTACAGCGCGCCGCAAGCGTTTGCCTCGATGTGATGGCCGACCTGGACGCCGGGCGCGTCCATCAGGAATCAAAGAGCGTCGAAGCACTGGGTCGAGCGATTCAACAGCTACAGCAACGTTTCAGGCAGGCCAACAAGCTTGCTACTGCCCGTGTAAATTCATCCCCCGAAGCGACAACGCACTAAAGACCGCATGTTTCTAGAGAACTGTGCGTTTCGACCTTTGTGTGGTGCGTTTTCGTGGTGCGCGCTGGCAGTGCGGGCAGAAGTAGCTGCTGCGGCCGGCGACGATGATGCGGCGAATCGGCGTTCCGCAACGGAAGCATTTCTTATCTTCGCGATCGTAGACCCGGTGCTTCAATTGAAATTCGCCTTGCTCCCCCGCTGAATCGACGTAATCCGAAATGGACGATCCGCGCGAGCGAATCGCCTCATTCAATACGTCCTGCATGGCCCGATGCAGCCGGCGCAATTCTTTCGGCGTGAGGTTCGCGCCGAGGCGGCGTGGGTGGATTTTCACGCGCCAGAGGCTTTCGTCCGTGTAGATGTTGCCCATACCGCGAAGCACGGTTTGATCGAGCAACAGCGCTTTAATGTGTGACTTGTGCGCGTGAATAGCGGCAGCAAACTGAGCTTGAGATGCTTCCAGAGGGTCGAGGCCGAGCGGGCCGAGCACCTTGGCCTGATCGGTTCGTGGCACCAGGCACATGCGGCCAAAGCGACGAATGTCCGTGTAGCGTAATTCGCGCCCGTCGTCGAGCGTGAAGAAGACGTGCGTGTGAGGACGCGCGGGAGCTTCGGCGGGATAGACGACGAGCTGGCCGGTCATGCCCAGGTGGACGAGCAGCGAGAGCTTTCGGGCGGCATCGCGCGCGCTGTCGCGATTGAGTTCGAGAACCAGGAATTTCCCGTGCCGGCGGACTTGAGTGATTCGCGATCCCGGGACATCGCGTTCCAGTGCCACGGGATCGTCGATAAAATCGGTCTTGCCCAAACGCACACCGACGATTTGCCGGCCTGGCAGCACGGCTTTTAGTCCGCGCACCACCGTTTCGACTTCTGGCAGCTCCGGCATCGCCGAACATTGTAGAAGATCGAAATTAGAAACACGAAATTCAGAAGAGCGAAGGGACGAACTCGATTGAGCCTGAGGTTTGGGATGTTTTGGAAGGATGACGGAGTACGCTAGAGACCCCGGGTTTTGGCGAGCTCTGCGCGATAGATGGCCTTGTAGAGAGCGCTTCGATACTCTCCCGAATCATCTCGAAGTTCGTTTAGGGCGAGCAGGTAGAGGTCGTCGAGATGTTCGCTATCAGAAACCGACGTCTCGAGCCGAAACGCGGCAAACAATCGCCTCTCGGGGGAAGCATCCGTCGGACCGGCGAGTTGGATAAGCTGTTGTTCGGTTTTCCCCTCGATCTGACTCCTGACTTTTTCCAGTTCAGGCCCCTGTACAACGTCCTGAATCGGTCGGATTCTCAAATCGAGCTGCGAGACTGCACGGATCGAGCTTCGTAAGTCCTCCACAGTCGTTAACCGCGAATCCACGTCCGGCGGCAGTTTCCAACCAGCGAAGCTCGCGTCGACGGTCAGAGCGAACACGATAGGGCAGGGATACACACATTCCTCGAGAACGTCGGGGTTGCCGAGATCCCGGACTAGAATTGCCGCGAACGATTGGTCGCGAACTAGCGCGGAAATGTAGACTGCCCGATTCGCCGCTACTGGATCAGTTCGGAGCAACTGGGGATACTGACGCAAGCTCTGTTGAATGAGCAGGCTGTACTGTCCCGGGTCCGCAATGACCATTTTCAAGGCAGCACGCTGGTTCTCCAAAGATCGAGAATGAAGCAGAACTGTATAGTTTTGGGTGGACACGGGACCGTTTGGAACACTTCCGAGGAACATCGTCAACAGTGTTTCCGCTACTAGCCAACGTATTGTCATGCTGAAATCGTACGGCGATTTTCTGGAAACGGAGATTCCATCCAGAGTACGCTCGCCCTAAGCTGCAATGGGCATGTGAAGAACGCTGGATGGCGACCAAGGCAGAAAATGCGGGGAAACTTCGCCATCCTTTGGCGACGAATTTCGAGTTTCGAATATTGATTCGTTACGGAAGTGGGATGCCGGGGGAGGCGACGATTCCGGCCATGCGGAGAATCTCGGCGTACTCTTCGTCCGTGATCGGTGAAATGGTTATGCGTGGATTCTTCAGGAATTTGACTTTGCGCAGAGCCTTGTTGGCGCGCATTTCCGGCAATGTTACCTGACGGGGCAGACGCTCAATTGCGCGCAGGTCCATGACGAGCTTCTTTTCATCCGGATGATGCGGATCGGGGTAGGGATCGCGGCTGATCTCGGCGAGAGCGTAGACGGAATGCTCCCCCTTACCGTGATAGCACAGCGCGCGGTCGCCTTTATGGGCCTGCTTGAGCTGGCGCAGCGCGTCGGGCTTGTTCCCGGCGTGCCGCCACATCTCCTTGCCCTTCACAAAGAGGGTGTCCCAATGATAGACGCGAGGGTCAACGGCCAGCAGCCAGTGGCGGGGTTTTGTAGGAGGTTGCGTCATCCCTTGTTTAGATAGATTCACCCTTATGTGGGCGCAGCGACACAAATTAAATGGCCGCCGCACTATACACGGAGTTGCTCCATTTTGAACAGAGAAAGTACAAGAATTCCAACGAGATTTGACTCGGCTATGGAATAGGGACCGTCTGACCATCTGTCGCTAACGGGTGAAAGGTTTGTCGCCGAAGACAGCTAACGCTAGTGAAATGTGGGGCCTACGAAGGCAGTTCACTGCCGGCCTGGCAGATATCAACGTAGATGTCCTCACCTCGGACCTCGACGGGAAACGTCTTCAAGCCAACGGCCGGATTCATCAGAGACTTGCCGGTGGTGATGTCGTACTGCCAGCCGTGCCAAGGGCAGGTGACAGAATTTCCCGTCAACTCTCCATCGGCGAGCGGACCTCCGCGGTGCAGGCAGATATTATCAATTGCGTAGAACGTCCCGTCGACGTTTGCCAGAGCAATGACCTTGCCTTCAACTTGCAATTCGCGGAGCATCCCGGCGGGAAGTTCGTTCTTCTTCAGCACCTTGATAAACGCCATCTGGTGTTTGCTCCTGCACGTCGGCCCCGCACAGTGTATCGCCAATTTGCCCACGCGCAAGGCGCCGGGGGAACCGCGTCAAAACTCGACTTAGGACCGAGAGCTGCCTGCCGATTTGTGATTCCGCGGCACCAACGTGGGCTTACGGCTTCAGGGCCGCGCACCAGGGAAATGCTCGACATGGAACTCGCCCTTGCGTCCAAAGTAGACGACCTTTCGCCCGGTCAGATAGACCCAATAACCGGTCGTCCCGGCAGCCATTGCCCTCGACAGGAAGTCGGGATAGCGGATCTGGTCGGCCTGCACCGCTCGAATTGTTTCCACCAGCGGTTCGGGCGAGAAGTTCTCAGCGATTACCGTGACGGGGAGTTTCATCTTTTCGATGTGCGTCCGGCCGTTCGCCAGGTAAAAGGTGTCCTCACCTCGGACAAAGTCGGCATGATACGACTCTACCCCGACGGCCGTGAGAGCTTGTATCACCTGTGGAAAGGTTCTCTGCCCGCTTTCTGAGGCGTGAAGCGTGTTTCGCATGACATCCGTATTCATGGCTTCTCCTATTCCGTTGGAATTTTGGTCAGGCGGTTGGCCTGGACAAGTTTTTTCAGGGTTCCGATGAGCGCCTCCCGTTCCTTTTTCGAAAGAGCAGCGAAAAATTCGGCGTCGTTCTTATCGGCCAGGCCGGCGAGCTTCGGCACGAGTCGACGCCCGGCAGACGTGAGCCCAATCGTCTGGTAGCGGCGGTCTTCCGCGCTTTCTTCACGAATTACGAGTTTTTTCTCGAAGAGGCGGTCAATCAGCTTGGAAATCGCTCCACGCGTGAGGCCGGTTTGCCGGGCGAGCACCCCGGGCGACATCGTGGAATCCTCGAACATCTCGCGCAGCACTACCCACTCCGCTACAGTCACTCCGGTTGCCAGCAGTTTTCGCGCGAAGGCATGTGAAACGTGATTCGAGACAAATCGCAGCCAGAACCCGATATGGCTTTTCAAGTGGCTGACCGTGCGGGCGCCGTTTTGAAGGCGAGCTTGATCCATGCTTGCATTGTAGTTTCCTAGGAAACAGTTGTCAAGGAACATACATTGAATTGACGGGCCGGCTCTTCTTAACGTGAACCCGAAGCCCGCAGGGCGCTCCCGGTTTTCGGTGCCTGGCGTTTGCTGTGTGTGATAGGTTCTTGAGTGAAAGCGAGGACGAAATGGCGCACCAACATGCCGAAGGTTTTTTGAAGTTGGTCAAAGACGCAAAGACTCGCGTGAAGGAAGAAAACTTTCACGAGACAAAGAAGCGCATAGACGCGGGAGAAAAGTTCATTCTGATTGATACGCGCGAGGACTCCGAATGGGCGCGCGGTCATCTGCCCGGTGCAATTCATGTTGGCAAAGGCGTGATCGAGCGCGACATCGAAAAGATGGTCCCGGAGAAGGAAGCCACGATCGTCCTCTATTGCGGCGGCGGCTTTCGCTCAGCGCTTGCGGCGGATAATCTACAAAAGATGGGCTATAAGAACGTGATTTCGATGGACGGCGGGTGGCGCGGCTGGAGTGAGGCGAATTTTCCGGTCGTCAGAGATTGAATTGCAGAAGCGCAAGTGTTGCGCAATCGGAATTCTTTGCCGCGCTGCGGGAAGAGATCATTCAGCAGGTTTGGCTGGGGCGGTTGGACTCGAACCAACACCGTCCTCATTAACAGTGAGGTGTCCTACCAATTGGACCACGCCCCAGCCGCGATTCAGATTGCCGGCCAACGCCCAGCAATCGTGACTTGACCTGATCCGCAGATTTTATCGAATTTCGAACTAGAAATCGCCCCTCCCTTAGAGACAATCAGGAGAGGTTCGCCACAGAACCGCACAGCCGCCTGAGAAAGCCTGAATAAGCGGTAATCCTTCCGCGCTCGGTTTGTCGGGTGTCGCTCGACGATCAGCTTCTGCGGCGAAACGATCGAGCCTTCTCGCACGGCAGACACGCAACGCAACAAAACAATTCAGCTTTTCCGGTTGTGCCCTCTGCGTGAGAGAACAGATCGACGGACGCACTTCCGCCGCGAAACCTTGGAGGGGTTAGGAAAGAGTGTGCGGCGGAAGGGTCCGGGGAAGGAAGCCGGCCCAGCCCTCAATCCCCTAAGGGATCCTCGGCTTTCCTTCCCCTGACGGCTTGTTCTTTCGCACGCTGGAAACCAAACTTAAGTCGTTGAAAACACTAAGGCGCTGTTCTGATCGGTCGGTAAAAAATCCAAGGCACCAGTAGAATTTTCGATACCAGAAAGTCCCTATGTGACCTGATTCCATCGTTTTAGCAGTTTGGTCGCCTTTTCCATCGGGCAAGCGCGCGGCGCGCTGGTGCTGGCGCAGCCCTTCCCGAGTCCGCCGATCCTAAGTGTGTGATATTATGACCGTTTTTGGGGCGCATCAGACATAACGTCATACGGAGTCTTCATGCGAGAGCTTCGGTCCGCCTTCGCTTTGGCGGCAGCAGCAGTCGTGGTGTTCTGTGGATTGTCAGTGGCGTCTCCGGCCAACCGCGCGGGGACCGCCAGCCTGGAATCAATCCAGCGCCAGATGGACGAGGCGTCGAAGAATTTTCGCAGCCTCTCCGCCGAGGTCGAGCGCACGAAGGTCACCGTGGTGGTAAATGATCGGTCGACGGAATCAGGTTCAATCCGGGTGCGCGGAGACAAAATGCTGCTCGAATTGAAAGCCGGGGAGGGGGAGGCGCGCACCGTGCTTCGCAACGGCGACAATCTTTATCTCTACAATCCCGGGCTGAAGCGCGTCGAAGAATACAATTTGGGAAAGCATCGAGCGCTCGTCGAGGAGTTCTTGCTTTTGGGATTCGGAACATCAGGCAAGGACTTGCGGAAAGCGTACCGCGTCGCGCTGGTTGGCGAGCCTGTTCTGGAGAGCAAGAAGACTGTTGAACTGGAACTCACGCCCAAATCCGCGGCCGTCAAGAAACAAATTGCCAAAGTAAATTTGTGGCTGGACGCGTCGACGATGATGCCGGTTCAGCAGGAATTTCATGAAACGGGTTCAGGCGACTATTCGATCGTCAGATATTCGCACGTCGCGGAAAACGTGGCCATCCCGGAATCCGTTTTCAAAGCCCACTGGCCTAAGGGCACTCAGAAGATCAAAGAGCAGGAGTAGCGCTTCCGGCCTTTCCTTCATTCTGCTCGTTTGCTTCCGTTTGCTTCCCGCGCAGTTTCCCGCGCGCTTCGTTCAACGCAGAAACCAGAATGTCTAAATCTCCTTTGTTCGTACGATAGCTGGTAATGCAGGCGCGCAGAACGGGAACGCGGTTGCGCAGGCGCGTCGTTGAAATCCACGCCTTCCCAGAGGCGATCACTTCACGGACGATCCCCTCCAGGTAGTCTGCCGAACCTTCCGGAAACTCCGCATCGCGAAAACAGCAAATCGGCAACGGAGTTGGATTGAGCACCTCCCAGCCGGCAGCCTCGAGATCGCGGCGGAGTTGCGCGCCAATTTCCGTCATGTGGCGAATAGCGACTGCATAACCGTCCCATCCGGCTGCTGCGAGCGACAGGAAAAGTTTCAGTCCGATAAAACGGCGCGACCACTGCAACGAGCTTTCATACGCTTCCGCAGCTTCCACTCCGGCGCCGGGAGGCGGAACGTAGGCGGCGGAGATATGGAACGTGCGCCGCAGAATTTCGCGATGGCGCGTGATGAAAATCCCGGCCCCCATGGGCACGCAGAGCCACTTGTGTGCGTCGATGGTGACGGAATCCGCGCGTTCGATTCCGTCGAGAAGAGGCCGCATCTCCGGAACCAGCGCTGCTGCTCCGCCCCAGGCCGCATCAGCGTGGAACCAAATCTTTTCGCGCGCCGCAATTTCAGCGATTTGTTGTAACGGATCGATCGCCCCGGCATTCGTTGTTCCGGCGGTGCCGACGACCAGGAAAGGCGCGCAGCCCTTTCTGCGATCGTCGCGGATCGCCGTTTCCAGCGCCGAAGGTTGCATGCACAGTTTATCGTCCACCGGGACTTCGCGAACGGCGTTGCTGCCGATCCCGCAAAGCCGGGCAGCCTTGTGAAACGAGTGATGGCTCTCGGCTGAAACGTAGAAGACGGGCTGCGCCGAAAGCCCGCGCACGCCATCGCGATCGAGCTCCGGAAACGCGTGCGTTAGCGCGGCCAGCAGCGCGGTGTGATTCGCTTCCGAACCGCCCGAGCACATGATCCCGTCGACTTCGCCCGATGCATAGCCGAATCGGCCACCCAGATCGCGCATCAGGCGGCGTTCGACTTCCGTCGCAAACGGATTGTGTTTCCATACAGCAAGCTGGGGATTAAAGGCAGCGACCAGCGCGTCGGCAGCGATTCCCATCGCCGTTGGAGTGGGATTGAACAGCCCGAAGTACCGAGGGTGGGGCGTGTGGACCTGCGTCTGTGAGAGAGCTTCCGCCGCACGCCGAACAGCTTCGTCCGGCTCCGTGGGATGTGAAAAATCGAACTGATTCACCAGCGCCCGAACGGAGGCTGGATCAGGATCGGCCGAAGCGGGCAATTCGCGGACGCGCGCAATGTACTGCTCGATCGCCTGGACGAGAGAGTCCCAGACTTTTTTGCGCTGCTCTGAATCGAGCTGCAGCGTACGTTCGTATTTCTC
>DASUJR010000186.1:0-6252 GCA_036279175.1 Candidatus Acidiferrales bacterium
GGCTAGCCGGCGAGCTACAAACTGCAGCCTTTCGTCCATCACCGAACACTCCTTCCAAGGCATCACTCCCTCCCTGCAAAGGGGAGGAAGTGTAACCTATGTGTCCGGTACGATCTGTCACCTATGTCTCAGGTCGCTCACCCAAGCAGTAAGCCGAATTTCCGAAAAAACATCGAGGACGCGAAAGGACGCATTTTGCGTCCTCGATGCGTCCTTTCCGTAACTCCGTGCTGTCACTAGCTCGGCGCGGCGCTGTCCGACGAGCGTGCCCCTTCATAGTCCCTTGATTAAAGTCGATATCGCCGCACTTTAAGCCGAATAACTCGCTTTGCCGAAAGCCGGTGGTCGCAGATGGAAGTACCAGTATGCGTTCTCGAATCGCCAAACCGCTGACGAATGCCTTGATTCCCGTGGGCGTCAGAATAATCGGCGCCGCGCGATCATCAGAGCTCAACTTCTTATTTCGCCTGTGCCAGCCCCGCAACAACTGCAGCAAGTTTATCGAGTATCTGGTTCCAGCCCTCTAATTGACCGCTATTTTTCGCGCTCTCCATGGGTTCATTTCCAATGAAGGTGAGTTTCGTCCGGCCGTTTCCAAGATCCTCAAAGATGGTCACGTCGTACGCACCCTCTATGGCCTCATGTTCTATTCCTAGCTGCGCAGGATCAATCTTATTTCCCTTCGAGTCCGAAAAGTACATCAGGGAAACGATCTTCTCGTGCGGTACAATCTCGTGGTATTCAACCGCATTCCAGAACTCCTGCCCATCCGGTGCCTTCATGCAGCAGAGAAATTTTCCTCCCACGCGAAAATCCATCTTGCAAACGGGCGCCGTAAAGCCCTTCGGCCCCCACCACTGCATCACGTACTTCGGGTCTGTCCACGCCTTCCAAACTAACTCGCGTGGGGCATCAAAAACTCTGCTAACAGTCATCCGCTCCGTCTCATTCACCGGGTTTTTTGTCATTTCTCACCTCCGCCTTTTTCATTTGATTCACAACCACCTCCAGCTTGTCGAAACTCTCTTCCCAGAATTGGCGATAGCTAATCGCCCAGTCGCGGACTCTCTTTATCGCCTTCGGCCGGAGCGTGCAAATACTCTCCCGCCCACGCTTGGTCTTGATCACAATCCGCGCCCGCACCAGATAGGCAATATGTTTTGAAATCATCTGCTGCGAGAGTGCAAACGGTTCCGTCAAGCCGTGCACAGAGGCAGGGCCATGCGAGAGTCGTTCGATCATCGCCCGCCGAGTGGGATCAGCCAAAGCCGCGAATGTTATACCCAATCGATCCACAACCATATGGTTGTGTATTGTTGGCCGAATGTCAATCGAAATTCTCGCGATTCCAGATTTCTGTTCCCTGATCTCTGAACCTTGATCCTGCGCGACGAGTGATAAATTGCTAGATCACTCGCTGACAGAGATTACTCCCCGAAACTCGGACTAAAGGGGCGATTCGCGCTTATTCGACGGTGCAAACCGGAAGTTAAACTCAAGATGAGCCAAGGGACCACAAGCTCTGACGTGAAAGCACGTCTCTACGCTTTGGATTCACATTTATAATTGCCTTTGAGGTGAAGACGGAATGCAAAGCGCCGCTGATGGCCCGCCCGAAAACACCGCTCCGGCCGTAGCTGCAAAGGTCGCCCTTATAAAGCTCGAAAAACACGCATACGAAGCCTGGAAGTCCAAGGACGCGAAGTTCTGGAGAACATTTCTTTCGGATAATTTTATTGGCTGGGGTTCGCCTGGCAGGCTTGATCAAACGTCTGCGACAAAGGAATACACCGGCACGGATTGCAAGATCGAGAGCTACGCTCTGTCCGACGAGCAAGTGAGCTTGCTTGCGGATACGTGGGAATGGACCTTTGGCATTAATTTACTCGCACGCCGCGAGGGGACCTAGAACCCGTCGCGCGGCCGGAAGGCGTTTCGGCCCAGCTTTCAACCGGCAGCCGAATTGACGATTTCTGTTTCTGTGACTTGCGCTGCGTTTGGCAGTCGGCGCGGGCCGTATAAGTTGTTACAGAACCTCCTCACGCAGCGCTCCCAGCAGGGATCGCGAGTTTCGTCCCCGCCGTACCTCCCACTCCGCGAAGTTCTGCCTCAGAAGATCGCGCTCAGCGCGGAACCACTCTCCTTTTCCGGCGGCTCCCGCAATCTCTCCTGCACAGCATTTCGAGATGTTCGGATACGTTGCTTATTCCGTAAGAATCGGCTATGAACGGGCTCTAATCGTGTTCTACGGGCATTCCGTGGCGCGTTCAGACACTACACGAGAGCGAAAACGATGAATCGCATCCGAAGGAATTCCCGAAATCTGACTTGGCTGCTCTCGATCGCCGCCATGTGTCTGACGATGGGCCTGGTATTTGGTGAAACGCTGCACGGGCGGTTCTCCGGTTTTACGAGGCAGTCTTCCGCAAGCGAACGAACCTACGAAAAACAAGTGTACGCCCTCGCTTCCCCGACGCAGATCCGCACGTTCCATCGCTATCTCACCGCCGAGCCGCACACTGCGGGGTCGAAACGCAACGATGAACTCGCCCAATCGCTCGCTGAAAAATGGAAGCAGCAGGGCATCGAAGACGTAACCATCCACGAATACGATGTGCTCGATTCCAAGCCGCGCAACATTTCGGTAGAGCTTGTCAGCCCCGTCGCCTATCGAGCCCGTCTGCGCGAACAGCCCTATCCACAGGATCCCGATACGAAAAATCCGCAAATCTCCGGCGCATATTTCGGTTACTCCGCCTCGGGAGATGTCACCGCGCCCGTCGTTTACGCAAACTTCGGCAATCCAGAAGACTACGCATACTTGCGGACGCACGGCATCGACGTTCGCGGCAAAATCGTCCTTGTCCGCTATTCCGGTCCCTACGGCCAGCGCGGTTACAGTTATCGCGGCTTCAAAGCGTATACCGCGCAGCAACTCGGCGCGGCAGCAATCCTGATTTACTCCGATCCCGCCCAGGACGGCTACGCAAAGGGCAAAGTGTTCCCCAACGGCCCATGGGGGCCGGCCAGCAACATTCAACGTGGCGCAATCACGTATGACTTCCTCGAGCCCGGCGACCCGACAACTCCCGGCTGGGCGTCGGTACCCGGCGCAAAACATATCTCGGCGAACGATTCGCGTTCGATGCCGAAGATTATCGGCGTGCCGCTCTCCTGGAGTGACGCCGAACCGTTTTTGAAGAATATGGGCGGCCCTCTCGCGCCGAAATTCTGGCAAGGTGCGCTGCCCATCCGCTATTGCCTGGGCGGCCAGGCCCGCGTGCACGTTCACGTCGAAATGGACAACAGCATCAAGCCGTATTACGACGTTGTGGGTCGGATCACCGGCTCGGAACATCCCGATGAATGGATTATTCTCGGCAATCATCGCGACGCGTGGGTCTTCGGCGGCGTGGACCCATCAAGCGGCACCGCATCGATGCTCGAGCTAACGCGCGATTTGGGCCAACTGCTCAAGAAAGGGATGCGACCGAAGCGCACTCTGGTATTCGGTGATTGGGACGGCGAGGAGTACGCCCTCACCGGCTCGACCGAATGGGGCGAGCAGAATGCGACTGAGCTAAGAAAGAACGCCGTCGCATACCTGAATGTGGATTATTCGGCTTCCGGCCCGAATTTTCACGGCAGCGCGGTGCCTTCGCTCGCGCCGCTGCTCGTGGAGGTAAGCCGTGCGGTTCCCGCGCAGTCGGGCGGCACGCTCTATGACGAATGGCATGCTTCACTGGCACGGGAACTCAAGCGATCCTCAGTGCCCGACGACGAACTCGTAGACACGCTAATCGGCAGCGGCTCGGACCATACGGTCTTCCTGAATCATCTCGGCATCCCCGCCGTCCTGTTGGAATTCGACGGCTCGTATGGCGTGTATCACTCCGCCTACGACGATTTCTACTGGACCAATCATTTCGGCGATCCTGGCTACCGCAGTCAGACGTTGATGACAGAACTGTGGGGCACGCTCGCACTGCGGTTGGCCAATAGCAACATCCTGCCCTACGATTTTGCCTTCTACGCCAGGCAGATCCGCTCCTACGTGCGTACGCTCGACGCACGCAGCAATTTGCACGCTCACGTGGACTTGGCGCCGATCGAGAAGCGCATCGACGCTTTTGAAGCTGCGGCGGCGAGTCTGAACGAGACGACTTCTGCGGCGCTCGCCTCCGGCAATGTGAGCGCACCCGCTTCCGAAAATCTGAATCGCGCGCTAATGCAAGTGGAGCAGAACTGGTGCAATCCGGACGGCATTCCAGGACGTCCCTGGTTCAAGCATATGCTCTACGCCTCGCGATATACGTATGCGCATTTGGAGCTGCCGGGTATGACCGAAGCAGCGGAAAAAGGCGACTGGGGTGTGGTGGCGCAGCAAGCGGACATTTTGAAACGCGCATTGGAAAAGAACACCGAGCTTCTGGTCCGCGCACGAACCGCATTTGCCGCAGCAAATCGCATGAAGCATTGATGCAAGCGATGGCACTGCCGGCATCTTCGGTCGAGCGGCCGCAGCTAATCGCTTTCCCGCTCGTTCGAATAGATGATCGCAGTTCGCTGGGATCGCGTGCAAACTATCGAGGTTGGTTGACACGACGCGAACCCGCGGGATGCGCAATCGAGCGGGACGCATCTCTCGAAACCGCCCGACCTTCTCGAACGTCTTGTACAATAGCCTCCCGCACAGCCGCGGGGAATAATCTAAGGAGTTGCTCTTCGCGTGACTGTGCTCGACCTGTGTGCGTACATCGGCCTGACTGCCGTCGGTTTCGCCACTGCAAACATTCTGATCGGGCTGATGATTTTTGGGCGTTACAGCCCCGTTCGCTATTGGCCGCATCGGCGATTTGATATTTTCGGCATTCACCGCTGGACGGGCTATGGCACGCTGGGCCTTACGCTACTCCATCCTCTTCCGCTTCTGCTGAACGGCAAGCCCCACTTTCGCTTCCTGGACATCGCTTTCCCCGTTTGGTCGCCCCTGCAGCCGCTGTGGAACACGGTCGGCGCAATTGCGCTTTATCTGCTGCTGGTGATCGTGGTCACTTCGCTGTATCGCATCGAGCTGGGCCGCCATTTGTGGAAGCTGTTTCACTACCTCACCTACATCGCGGCCGCGGGCCTGTTCGTTCACGGTATTTTGACGGATCCAAACCTCACAGGCGGGCCGGTGGATTATCTCGATGGGGGCAAGGTATTCATTGAGATCTGTTGTGTGCTGATTGTTGCCGGCTCGATCTGGCGCGTGCGCTTCGCGCGCAAGCGGCGGCTAGCGAATCGCGTCGCGCGTATAGGCCAAACCGTCCCCGCTCGTTAGCGCGGGCGTGCGGTCGCCGAGGTTCATTCAAAGGGCACCGCTAAGAATGAATGAAGAACGAACGGCCTCCGGCGCGACAGCCGATCCTGCCAGGAATTTCGGTTGTGATGGAGGAGCCTCGAAAATTCGCGGGTTACTTTTTCTTCTTGGAGGACGATTTCTCTGTAGTGGACTTCGATTCGCTGGAGCTTTTGTCGCTGCTCTTCTCGCCCGACTTAGCGCCGCCGTCACTCGAACTTTCTTTCGATGCGGACGACGTTCCCTTCCCTCCGTAGTCGGTCACATACCAGCCCGATCCCTTGAACTGAATAGCGGCGGTCGCAAGCTGGCGCTCCGCTCTTGCTCCGCACTTCGGACACTTCTTGATCTCCGATGCCGACATAGGCTCGATCTTTTCGAAGCGATGCCCGCATTTCACACACTTGTATTCGTACAGCGGCACGTTAGAACGCCTCCCTGCGGGAACAAACACAACTCGAAAACACGTAGCGGGTCAGTTTGAATTTTCTTTATCGTGACACAAGCAGTTAAAATTCAAACTGACTCACCACCCGAAAACAGGAAGTATACCACGCGCCCAATCGTCCGTCCTCGCGTCGAAGCAGGATCTCCGTAGTGTGTCGGCTCGAAGGTTACCTGATCGACGTCACGCCCAACCGCTGCTGCGATACACTTAGCCGAAAGTCCGGAGGATGCGATGGCTCGTTGGCTTGCCGTCATCATAGGTGTGGCTGTCGCGATTGTCATCTCGTTGAGCGTGGCAGTTTCTGTGCGCCTAAGGAAACCTGATGGCAAAAGACCGCAACGGAGAGAAGGGCTCCGCTAACGTCATTCGCCCGGCGATGTTTATAGGTTTTTCATCCTCATGTCGTCCTAAGCCTCTGTGCCCTCACAGTTCTCCCAGCGCCCTCTGTGGTAAAACTGCT
>DASUJR010000187.1:0-5247 GCA_036279175.1 Candidatus Acidiferrales bacterium
GGCGCCTCTGGCAATCGCGCGTTGAACCACTTCGGGGCGGTCGAAGCCAACGACTGAAATTTCGGGCAAGCGGCGATGCAATGCCAGCCCAAACGAGCCGCCGATGAGACCGGTGCCGATAACCGCGACGCGCTGGAACGGAATTGAAGTTGGCATGCGTTAGATCATACGGAGAAAACGGCCGAAGTTCGAGGGAACGTGCGCTTGTGAGATAGGGTGCGCATTCCGAGCCGCTGATTTTCTTTGCTTGTGTTTAAAACGTCGTGTCGTGTGCCGACGTCTGTCACTCGCCGCGCCGCGGCCAACCAAACGGCGATTGGTTGCAGTTGGCGATTAAACCGCAGCGCGCGCGCTGGATTCGGGCGCCGAACCCACGACCTCGACGTGCGTGACGTCGACCAGTTTTTCGATTTGGCGCACGAACGCAGGCGCAGAGCGTTCCGCCTGCACCGTCATGCGCACATCGAGGAATTGGCCATCGGTGGATGAATCCGCGCTGAGGTTTAGCAGATCGAAGCGGCGGCGCCGGGTCATGCTGAGGACGCGCAGCAGCGCGCCCTCCTCGTTTTTGACGCGCAATTGCAGGGTGAGTGTGTTCACGATGAGACCCGATCCAGCATTTCGGAGTTAGTCTTTCCGGGACCGACGATCGGCCAAACGTTCGCCATCTGATCGATCACTACGTGAGCCATCACCGGACCCGGTGTGGCAAGCAAATTGTCGATCGCGTTCTCGATGTGTTCCTTGCGTTCCACGCGGAACGCCGGGATACCCATCGACTCAGCGACGCGCGAAAAGTCCGGATTGTCCGAGAGATCGACTTCGCTGTAACGCTCGGAATGGAAGAGTTCCTGCCATTGGCGGACCATGCCAAGCGCTCGATTGTCGAACAGAACAATCTTTATGGGCAGATCGTAGCGGCGAAGCGTAGCCAGTTCCTGCAGGTTCATCATCATCGAACCGTCGCCGGAAACATTGATAACGGTAGCGTTCGGATACGCGAGCTGCGCACCGATCGCCGCGGGAAGGCCGAAGCCCATTGTGCCGAGGCCGCCGCTGCTCAGGTGCTGTTCGGGACTCGCAAAATCGAAGTGCTGCGCCACCCACATCTGGTGCTGGCCGACGTCGCACGCGACGATCACGTTTTCGGGCGCGCGCTGCGCCAGCCGCTTCAAGAACCACGGCGCGTAGATTCCCGGCGCGGGAGCGTTGTAGTCCCATGCGTGCGCCTGCTTCCAGGAAAGGCACTGGTGGCGCCACACATCGCCGTCCAAAGAGTTCGTTGTGAGGGCGCGAAGAGTTTTCTTCAAATCTCCGACGATCGGCGCATCCGCGCTGCGCAGTTTGCCAACTTCGGAAGCGTCCGCGTCCATGTGGATCACGCGAGCGCCTGTAGCGAAGCCGGTGAGCTTGCCTGTAGCGCGATCGTCGAAACGCGCACCGATGCAAATCAGCAGATCACAGGCCTGCACGGCGTGGTTCGATGCTTTCGTGCCATGCATGCCCATCATGCCAAGGAAGAGCGGATGATTCGTGGGAATGGCTCCGATTCCCTTGAGCGTGGAGATCACCGGAATGCGCGTCGCTTCCACGAACTCGCGGAATTCTTTGAGCGCGTCGGCCAGACCGATTCCGCCACCCGCATAGATCACGGGGCGATGAGCCTCACTGATGAGCCGCGCCGCGTGCGTGATAGCTTGGCGATCCGGCTCTGTGGAGGAAGCCTCGGCTTCGTCGCCGTAGAACTGAAAATCGGCCTCCGTGTTACCGATGTCCTTAGGTATGTCGATCAGCACGGGGCCGGGACGCCCAGCCTTGGCGATTCGAAATGCTTCGTGAACGACGCGAGGCAGATCCTTAGCGTCGTCCACCAGAAAGCTGTGCTTCACAACGGGCAGAGTGATGCCGAAGATGTCGACTTCCTGAAACGCGTCCGTTCCCATCAACGGCGTGGCGACTTGCCCGGTGATCGCGACGACGGGAATCGAATCCATGTAGGCATTTGCGATGCCGGTGACAAGGTTCGTCGCGCCGGGGCCGGACGTTGCCATGCATACGCCGACTTTGCCCGTCGCGCGCGCGTAACCGTCAGCCGCGAGCGCTGCGGCTTGCTCGTGCCGGACAAGAATGTGCTTGATTCGCGAATCGAGCAGCGCGTCGTAAACCGGCATGATCGCGCCGCCGGGATAGCCGAAGATGAATTCGACGCCCTCGTGTTCGAGGGCCTTCACCAGGAATTGTGCACCCTTCATTTTCCACCTCGGGCTGCCGTAGAGGTTTCGGGCTTGAGCCAGGACATTTGCGCGCGAAGTTCTTCACCCACTTTTTCGATCGGGTGATTGCGGTCGCGCTCGAGCAGTTTCGAGTACTCGGGGCGGCCGGCCTGATTTTCCAGCACCCACTCCTTCGCGAATTTGCCGGACTGAATTTCGTCGAGAATTTTCTTCATGCTCTCGCGAACGTGCGCATCGATCACGCGCGGCCCGCGGGTGACGTCGCCATATTTGGCGGTTTCGCTGACGAACTTGTGCATCTTCGCGATGCCTCCCTCGTAGATCAGGTCTACGATGAGCTTCACTTCATGCAGGCATTCGAAGTAGGCCGCTTCGGGCTGGTAGCCGGCCTTTACGAGGGTTTCCCATCCGGCCTGGATCAGTTC
Organism: Candidatus Acidiferrales bacterium; assembly: GCA_036279175.1. Taxonomy (GTDB): domain Bacteria; phylum Acidobacteriota; class Terriglobia; order Acidiferrales; family UBA7541; genus Palsa-295. The sequence goes on from DASUJR010000187.1 coordinate 2,660, forward strand.
GCGTATGCCGCCGCAAAGAACGGCTTGCTCGCCGAAGAGATCGGTCTCCGTTTCCTCGGCGAACGTCGTCTGGATGACGCCTGCGCGCGTGCCGCCAATCGCGCTCGCGTAAGCGAGGGTGCGATCCTGCGCATGGCCCGACGCGTCCTGATGAACGGCAAGCAAGCAGGGAACTCCGCCGCCCGCTTCATACTGGCGGCGAACCAGGTTGCCGGGTCCCTTAGGCGCGACCATCGTCACGTCGATATTTTGCGGCGGCCGAATCTGGCCGTAGTGAATATTGAAGCCGTGGGAGAAGAGAAGCATCGCGCCGGGTTTCAGGCCGGGCGCAACTTCGTTGACATATAGCGCAGGCTGCGCCATGTCGGGCGCGAGCATGACGATGACGTCTGCGCCGTCAGCGGCATCGGCGGGAGCGATTGGCGTCCAGCCGTCCTTTTCCGCTTGCGCCCATGAGGGCCCGCCGCGGCGAAGGCCGACCGTCACATTCAGCCGGCTGTCGCGCAGGTTCAACGCGTGCGCGCGTCCCTGGCTTCCATAACCGAGCACAGCGATGCGCTTTCCTTCCAGCGCTCGCGGATTCGCATCATCTTCCCAAAACATCTTGGCCATGTTCATCTCCTCATTGCGGAACTTGATCTGCTGTTGTAATTGCGCCTTCCGATGCCGACGAGACAAGCCGCGCATATTTGGCCATCACGCCGGATGAATACCTAGGTTCCGGTGCTTTCCAGGATTTGCGCCGCTCGTCGAGATTCGCGTCGACATCCAGCCGCCGCGCGCGAACGTCGAGCGTGATCGTGTCGCCTTCGCGCACCAGAGCGATTGGGCCGCCGCAAGCCGCTTCCGGAGCGACGTGGCCAACCATTAGCCCGTGAGTCGCACCGCTGAAACGTCCGTCCGTGATCAAAGCGATCGACTCGCCGAGACCTTGGCCGACCAGCGCGCCGGTGACCGCGAGCATCTCGCGCATGCCGGGACCTCCGCGCGGTCCTTCGTAGCGAATCACGACAACATCACCCGGCTTGATCTTCCGCTGCTGGACAGCTTCAAACGATTCTTCTTCCGAATCGAAGACGCGTGCGGGACCGCTATGTAGCAGGCGTTCGTGGCCAGCCAGCTTTACCACGCAGCCTTCCGGCGCGAGCGAGCCGTACAGAATGGCGAGACCACCGTCCTTCTTCAGCGGATTCGACAGCGAACGAAGAACTTCCTGCCCTGCTGACTCGTTCGCGCTGTCGACTTCCTCGAACATATTCTTTCCGGAGACTGTCGGGCCATCCTGGAGTAACGCAGCCTCGCGGAGCCGCTTTCCCAGCAGCCGCATGCCGCCGGCACGGAACATGTCGGGCGCGGCGAAACGGCCGAACGGTTTTAGATCGGCGATCAGCGGCGTTTTGGCGGAAATATGATCGAATTCCTCGATGGTCAGATCAATGCCAGCATCGCGCGCGATCGCGAGAAGATGGAGGACCGCGTTGGTCGAGCCTCCTGTTGCGGCGACGGAAGCGATGGCGTTCTGCAACGATTTGTGAGTGATCACCTGTCGTGGACGAGTGTCGGATGCCAGCAGCTTCATCACGGTATTGCCGCAATCGAAGGCGACCTTTTCCTTGCGGGGATCGGCGGCGGGAACTTCGTTCGCGCCCATGGGTGAAATCCCGAGGAACGTTATCGCCGTTGCCATCGTGTTTGCGGTGAACTGGCCGCCGCATGCGCCGGCGCCGGGGCAAGCAACATTTTCCAGATCGGTTACTTCGGCAGGAGTCATTCGCCCCGCGGCACACGCACCCACAGCCTCGAAAACGTCTTGAATCGTGACTTCGCGGCCTTTGAACTGGCCAGCGGCAATCGATCCGCCGTAGAGGCAAAGGCCGGGAATATTCAGCCGTGCCAGAGCCATGACGGTGCCCGGGATCGTCTTGTCGCAGCCGCAAATGGCGATCACAGCGTCAAAGGCGTGCGCTCGCACGACTAATTCGATGGAGTCGGCTACGATCTCGCGCGATACGAGGGACGCCTTCATTCCTTCCGTGCCCATGGTGATGCCGTCGGAAATCGTAATCGTGTCGAATTCCATTGGCGTGCCGCCGGCGGCGCGGATTCCTTTTTTCACGCATTCGGCGAGTTTTCGCAGGTGGAAATTGCAGGGAGTGACTTCCGTCCACGTGTTGGCAACAGCGATCAGCGGGCGGGCGAGATCCTCGTCGGTCAGCCCGGTGGCCTTGAACATGGCGCGGGCGGGCGCGCGCGAGATTCCTTTCTTGATTTGGTCGCTGCGCATTTTCTGTCGCGAATCTAGCCGCTGTTCTCCTGCCGGGTCGTTCACAAACTAAAAAGCCCCGCGGCCTGGGTTCAGGTGCGGGGCAGACCGTCTAAGCCTTGGCTTAGGCCGGGGGCCCCCGCCGAATCATTACGACTGCGAGCACGCTGCTAATCACTGACGTCATCCATGTCTCGCGCTCACCGGGCCATCACTGGCGGAGAACAGCTCGTTCCCCGGCAGCAATGGTGTAGCGAGTAGTAGACGTCTTCCGGCGAGATAAGTCCAATTTGTAATTCTTCGAAAAATCATAACTTTTTCTTAT
>DASUJR010000188.1:0-8420 GCA_036279175.1 Candidatus Acidiferrales bacterium
TTTTGCGACCAGCGGTTCTCGCATGGCTTCTATCGGCTCATCCTTCGGAAGTGTCTCAACGTCCCTCTCGGGATCGTGATTGCAGGACGGAAAAGCATCAATGCTTTTGTCTCCTAGCCCAGAAGGTTTGTTGTACTGCCGTAGAAGCGACTGGATACGATTAAGGCGAATATCGATCTCCGCGCCGCCTTTGTAATTTAGGACGGAGCGCTCAACCCCATCGAGCACCTGCCTCGCGAGTACCATGCTGCGTCGGGCGCTGTTCCGATCCGGCGCACTCAGCGCTGTCTCTGACAAGGTGATGGCGAGGTCCAGCTGGGCGAGGACGGAACCAGATTGAACGTTCTGCAGATTAGAATTGGCCACGGCGGATTCTGGACTCTACGGATATACAGCGTCCATAACCTGTTCGCCGTATTGCTTACGAGGAAAACCTTCACAGGACGAAATTTTGCAATGCCTATATCAACCGCACTCCAAGAGTCCCTTAAGTATTGAGACCGGCGTCGCCCTTCGAGGGGACGGAATGTTGCAGAGGGGTGCGTCAACCCCTGTTTCCTCATTTTAGGACACGTCGGCAAAACTCAGGTGTCGGAGTGGCTTGCAAGTCGGTCCAGCCACTCGCGTGCGCGTTCCACCCCGCGAACAAGATCACGCCAGAGCACGCTTCTGTCCGCACGGCGCGAGCAAGTTCCAATGGCAGTTCGTAATCTCTGTGAAACATGTTGGTGACTCTGAGCAGATAGACAGCACCCGTTCGCTGTGCTACGGTTCCCGCCGAAACGCAGACAAGCGGGAGCAGTACTGATGAATATCATTACCCACTGATTCTCCGGTGGCTATGACTAACTTGCGAATCCTGATCGCCGACGACCACGACCTTCTGCGCCGTGGCGTCAAGGCCCTGCTTGAATCGCACTCCGGCTGGACAGTTTGCGCCGAAGCGCGTACCGGGCTGGAAGCAGTGGCACACGCCGAAGAACTGAGACCCGACATCGCTATCCTCGACATCGCGATGCCGGACTTGAACGGAATCGAAGCAGCAAGACGGCTTCAGGACGCGTGCCCACGGACTGAAATTCTCCTACTTTCAGTCCATCACTCCGATCAACTCATTCGGGAGATTATTGAATCAGGAATTCGCGGTTTCGTTGTGAAGTCGGACTCCGATCAAGACTTACTCAAGGCGGTCGAAGCCCTTTCCACTCACAAGCCGTGGATGACTGGTGTCGCGGCGGAATTGCTCCTGAGCGGGAAGGGGGGCCTGGATAAAAAGCTCGAACGCCTGACCTCGCGTGAGCGGGAAACCGTACAACTTCTGGCGGAAGGCAAGACTAGCAAAGAAATCGCATCCGCGCTCGGCATCAGCGTCACAACAGCGGAAACTCATCGCGCAAATCTCATGCGTAAACTGGAAGTGCATTCGGTCGGTGAACTCGTTCGCTATGCGGTGCGGAACCAGATCATCGAGCCTTGACTCGAGTCCTAGACCTGAATGCGGGCGGCCTCTCTCTAACGACCGAGCGTCCCTGCGCGGTCGGGAACCTTGATCTCCGTGCTGCTTTCTGTCCCCGAAGGCGAAATTCGAGGACGAGCCGTCGTGCGCAATATCTTAGTTGAACGAATGGGCGTTGAATTTATGGAGCTGCGCGAAGTCGATTCCGCTCGTTTGCGCCGGCTGATTACGCGGCTATTGTCGGCGAGCCAAGACGCTGTTGACTTGCGACCATTGCAAGTGGACGGATAAAGCGGCTACTGCTCCTGGCGGGTGTTTCAAGCAGCTGGATAGCTTATCGCCGGGCTCTCCCGCCGCACCATGCCGCCAGGAAACTGCTATGCTAGCCAGCTTGCTACTAAAGCTCGCGCCGGCACTTCTAGGTCGATGGTGAAGCCGTGGGCGCAATGTTGACACGACGAACCGTCAAACTGTTCGACGCTATATCTTTCACGAGGCAACGCAAGTTCGATCGCACCCTGTCTAGCTTCCTTATGAGTAGTAAAACGCTCCCAGTCGATTCGACCGGAACCCCATCGAATGTGGAAATGCAAATTTCGTTGGTATGGCACCGAATTTCCTCCCTAACCCGCCGTCATTCTCGTCATTCCAGTGCTACAGTTCCAATACCGTGTTTCAGCTATACAAACGACAGTTTTCGCGTATTCTAATTTTCCACAGCGGTACGGATGGGCAACCGGAACGATCACCGACGCTAATACGGTGTCGAGTGTATTCACTCTTATCTCGGCCTAAGTGATCCTCAGTTGATCGGGAGCGATATTGCCACGACGGAATGCGTCCGATTCGCATCTTCGTAGTTGACGACCATGAGGTAGTCCGCATGGGTCTGCGGGCGCTGTGTGCTTCGCGTCCGGACACTCTAATTTGCGGTGAGGCTTCAAGCGGTGAGGAGGTTATTTGTACATTGGAGGAATACGCGCCGGATTTGGTCATTCTTGATATATCTCTTCGGGGCGTTATGAATGGGTTCGAAGTCGCGCGAGAGATACGCACGAGCGCGCCGCAAGTGAAAATTATCATCTACAGTCTGCACGAGATCCCCTTCAGCGCGAGAAAGGCAGGGGCCGATACGTTTGTTGCGAAGTCCTCTGGTATTGCGCTACTGCGTGCCGCGATCGAGCGGGTCATCAGTCAGCCGCAGTCCCACATCAGCCCCTGGCTGCCGCTTGTATTATTGTAGTGGCGTGGTCTTTCAAGCTGCGTGTTGCCCCCGACATCTCTAGCACCCGCCAGCGATTCGCGAGCGGCATCCAGCAACGCTCCTGGCCTTGTACAGCACACACGGTATTTCCCAGGAAGCTGCTAAGCATCTAAGATGCGCGCCGAACGTTGACCCGAGGATGTGAACTTCGTCTAGGGAACCCCATTTTTCCCTGGGTTGGGGCGTTTCTTCGCACTCATGAAGTTAATCATCCTATCTGTGGCAGTTTTGCTCGGCCTGTACGCTCTCGCGCGGACCTACATCATCGCTTCGAAAGACCGTCGTGACGCAAAAGAACGGCGGATTCGCCAAATGCAGCAGGTGACCAAGGAACGACTTGAACGCTCGCTGGAATACCCGAATTGCGGGGACGTATCGCGCACCGGCCAAGAGAATGCAAAGGCCTGAGAAAACGTGCGCTCAGCGGTACCGACAATCAAATCCTTTTCGGGCAGGCACAGCCTGAATTGACGGCATGGTCGGACCCGCGAGAAAGAAATGAGCGACCCCAACCGCAGCCGCCCTCAAATCCAGAGCCAGTCAAAACTCAAGCAGAAGTCGAATACGCGAAATTCGCGATACAGTTGCCCACTTGACACCTTCGATTTCAGGATGGAAGCGGTATTTATCGACTGCAGTAGCCGCCGCTGGCGGTGCGAGAATCTCTAATTGGTCGATGAAGGAGCGAAGTAGCGCCTTTCGTCTTTCACAATCCTCAAGGATAGCTTTGAAGCTCTGAATCCTGCATCCCGACATAATAGGCGTGGAATCCTTGGTTGCGAAACTCTTGCGTTCGCCGTTCGTGCTCTCCGTTCAGTTTCAATATTCGTCGGTGCAGCGTTTCAAATTGTCCGCTAGTTTTTGCCTCTCGCTGTCGAACCCTCGACACCCGGAACGTTTGATGTGAACCAGAAGTTCTCGACGTGCTCGTCCATGCGCTTCGCGGCGGCGTCCAGTCCTTCGCGGGTCACAATCGGCATAACACGGCAGTTTCTAACACGCGAACAAATCCGTGATCCCGTAACAGAACGCACGCGGTCGGAATGGCGACCGCTTCGCTAGGTTTGACGAACCTGCGCGGAAACCCAATCATCAGCTGCGAGATTACGCTACACTCTGACCCGCAATTCCAGAGACTTTCCGAAACGAGCGGCGAGCGAGAACCAAGATGAACATCGAAATAATTCACTGCCCCACATGACAGAACAATAGAACGAAGGTCGCGAGTCTCGTGGCCCTTATCAGGAAGCAACTAGGCATCGAGGCGGTCTGCAATCCTGGCGAGCACGGTCAATTCGATGTTGTTGCGGATGGCGAGACGGTCGCAAGGCGCAGCGGAAACTGGTTCATCCGGCAGTTCGGCGGCGGCTATCCCGACCTCGATGAGTTAGTCAGTCGCCTTGAGGATCGGCAGGCAATGGAGAGTCAGTTCACGACGAAGCCGACACCAGAGAAGTGATCGGCTGCTTTGTCAAATTAACTCTGATGCTTCTGACATCCGTGGTCGGCTTCGTGCTGACGCATCGCGCCGATTCTGCGCTCTATTTGTCCAACCGCTAGTTCTAGCGCTTCGTCCAGAGCCTTGAATCGAGGTCTGTCGCTCTCTCGGAATGCGCGAAGCTGCTCCGTGACGATTGCCGCGACCTTCTGCAGTATTTCGATCACCGCAGCTTGCCGTTCGTCATGCTCCTTGCACATCTTTGCGCTCCTTGCACGACGGTCTAACTTCGCTCATGCAGCGGCTCGAAACTATCCCGAAGTCCAATAGCAAACCCTGTTCCAGTCCAGGCTGTATCGCTGCGCTTGAACGGAATCACTTCTCAAATTGATGGCTTCTTGGTATCTCTGGGGAAGCCTCTGTACATCGGAGTGAGTCAGACACGGGATGGACACTGCCGATTACAAAGTTACGCTCTACACTCCGAAGGGAAGCACAGATGGAAGTGCGCGGTCGATTCACCACAATCACTGCGGAGTTTGAAAACTCTGCGAAAAGAATTGGAACAAACGAACGATCTAGCCCTGCTGAAAACTTTGCTGATTGAACATCGAGAAGAGTTGGCTGTGATCGAGAAGTTGCTCCGCGAGGAGCTTACCGCGCTGAACTAACACGAATCCGCAAACCCACCTACGGTCGGTTGTCGTGCGCCATTTTCGTAGTGGTTGCGAAGAGGAGTTTCCGTTGCGAATCATCCAGTCGGGAGATCGCCTTCGCGAAAGCGCCTAGTTCGTTGCGTTCTTGGCCCTTGGCACCCCACTCCGATGAGTTCCCACTGAGTTTTGGCAACTTTGGCTTATCTGGCGGCTTGTCGCCCTGGTAGAAAAGTCGGTATATCGGAATTTCCAGGGCACCCGCATACTTTTCCAGCGTTTGGAGGCTGGGGACTGTGTGTCCGTTTTCCATGTCGCCCTGACTGAGGTTCCTTCGACTCGCGTAGTTCGCGCAATCGCTGTCCGATCATCATGGCTCACCTGTTATCCAGAAGTTGCTAGGGGACACACATTACGACACACCCCGCAAAAAGTTAGCCCGTATATCAACCGGAACCCTGGCATCCCTTATTAACTGTTGGGGGCGGCGTCGCTCTTCGGGGGAAGAATCGAGGGCCGGACAATGCCGTTTGTTGTTCTGCTGATCGTCTAACAGTCATGAATCTAATCATTCTGTCCTTGGCAGTTTTATTCGGTATTTTCGTCTTTGCCCTGACCCACACGGGTCGGAGGGAAGATCGCCACCGAGAAGAAGAGATGCGACAGATACAGCAAGTGACCAAGCAACGCCTTGAGCGTAGGTTCGAACAGGACAACGCCTTAGCCGGGGCGAATCATCCAAGCGGCTTGGCCGTACGGTAGGGCGCTTTACTTTCGACGTAGCGGGCCACATTCAAGACGAAAGTTCTGGGTTTCGCCCTTTTCGTAGTGGGCGTCTTTCCATCCCTGAGCGAACCTGGTGGCTCGGTGTCTTATCTCGTTCCACGCAAGCCGCGCAGTTCCTCCCTAGTCAAAATTTTAACGGGAATATGTTCCCACGCGCCGCAGAAGCGCGCATGACATAGCTTGTACCACGGCTAGCGAATGATGGGGAGGCTTGACAGCGCGAAATACTAAAAGAGAAACGCCGCGCGCTGAACGGTCGCTCCTCAAGCTATGGCGACAACACGCAGGTGGCCCTGGCAGAGCGAGCGTGTACTAACGAATACCTAAACTTCGTCAACTTGGCCAGCAAGTCCTTGCGATATGGACATCGGGTTTGACAGTGGCGAGATAGATGGCGAGAATATGGCGAGATAAACGGCGAGCTTGTGGCGACAATATCGTGCGATTTTGGCGAGATTAGAGGCGAGAGTATGGCGAGGAAATACATACACGAACTTACTGATTGGCCGAGATTTACCTGGGATTCAAAGACGCTTGCCCCGTTGCTCTCTGGCGTCAGGCTGCGTCAGGGCTTGTTGCTGGGCAAGATGCGAAGCTATGGACTTACGTCGCGCTGGACCGCAACACTGAAAGTGCTTACGGAAGAAACGATCAAATCCAGCGCAATCGAAGGCGTCGTGCTTGATCCAGCGAATGTCCGTTCATCCCTTGCTCGTAGGCTGGGACTCGACGTTGGAGGGCTAAAAGCCCACAAAGATCGCAATGTCGATGGTGTCGTTGAAATGATGTTGGACGCGACGCAGAAATTCAGCAAGCCACTAACAAGGGAACGTTTATTGGACTGGCATGCGCATCTGTTTCCCGGAGTCCGTACGACCAGCGATAAATTCCGAGTAGGCGCATGGCGTGACGACAGCCAAGGTCCGATGCAAGTTGTGTCAGGACCAATCGGTCGCCACAAAGTTCATTACGCTGCACCGGCGGCTGTCCGAGTCGAGAACGAGATGGGACGCTTTCTCAAGTGGTTCGACGGAGACGAGCAGGAAGATCCGCTCTTGAAGGCGGCAATCGCACATTTGTGGTTCGTTACGATCCATCCTTTCGAAGATGGCAACGGGAGAATTGGAAGAGCAATCGCTGAGATGTGCTTGGCCAGATCAGACGGCAGTGCTCAGCGCTTCTACAGCATGTCGTCGCAAATTCTGGAAGAACGAAAGGGGTATTACGAAGTTCTTGAGAAGACGCAGGCTGGATCGTTGGACATCACGGAATGGTTAGAGTGGTTTCTCAGATGCTTGGATAGAGCCATTGAGCAATCGAATCAAATCACCAGTAGCACCCTGGAGAAGGAATCGTTCTGGAAGACCTTGACGCAAAGGAAGGTCTCTCTGAATGATCGGCAGAAAAAAGTCCTGAACAAACTATTTAGCGGATTCGAAGGAAAGCTAACGAGAGACAAGTGGATGAAAATAACAAAAGCTTCTTCCCGCACCGCCCTTCGAGATATCGAAGAACTGATCGCCATTGGGATCATTGAACAAGAAGAAGCGGGGGGAAGAAGCACGTCATACAGGTTAAAGAGGCTAGTCGAAGAGAAATCTGAAAAACCGAAGGGGGCAACGGACAAGTGAGCAACTCATGCTCCCATGCATCTGGACAGTGGGCCTCCATCTAACCGACGCATTCCGGCCTTGGCTTCGTGAATTATGAGGGACACTCCGGTGCGTTCAGGACACCGACATTCACATCTGAAATCTTGTTTTGGGTAGGGCACCCTTTGCGAAGGCCGGTTGCTCCACCCTGTGTCAAAACTTCATTTTCATTGGATCGCTTGGGTTAACTTTTGAGCGAAAAGCAGACGCCCCAAGTTCAGGTTATTGTAAACAAATATTGAAGGAACCTATATTGCTGATGCATGCGAATGACAGGTTTTTGCCTGAATGGTTCACCGTATCCGGTCGCGGCAAATCACATTGCCTCGCTTCCAGCGCTTCGCGCAGTATCCCGTCGAGGCGGTATTCTCGCGCCCTACGGCAGCTACGGTCCCACGTGCCGTTTCTGCTGGCCACGTTCACGCGGCGAGAGCTAATGATTCGCTTCTCATCTACTTTTCGCCCTGAACGCTGATCGAAAAGGCACTACTGCCGTGATCGCGTTGTAAACTACGTCCGCCTCCGGGAAGAGTGCATGACCGAAGACACTATGGGCCTTTCGAAGACGGCGCAGCCGTCCGTACCAGCAAGGGCGCGAACCCGGATCGCCCTGTTCGCGGGTTTTGGGGCGCTGCTCGCGCACTCATCGCAGAGGCGATAGCCACCGGTTCCGACCCGTCTGTCGTTTTGTGGAATGTCACGTGCTGACGGACATGCCGAGTCGACATGGTAGACACGCAATCCACGCGCCCGCACGGGGCGCGACCCCCACGCCCTCGACGTGATAGCTACCGCCGCGCAGTTTCAATCCACGCGCCCGCACGGGGCGCGACAGTTTCATCGCTGTCGGCGACCGCTGGCCTTGCACGTTTCAATCCACGTGCGGGCGCGTGGATTGTCCTGACCGTACTCGGCATCTGCTCGTGCGGGCGCGTGGATTGACGTCGCGCCCCGTGCGGGCGCGTGCGTGGCCCGGAGGCGCGCCGACAATCCGGTCCGCCTGCGCCTAGTCAAAGCGCGCCGGAGAAAACGAGAGTCCGCGCGCCAAACCCGCGCGGCTTCGGCGAGCGCCAACCATTGTCGCCAAGCTGCGGAACGCTGGTGCGATTCTGATCGGGGTGACCAACATGCCCGATTTCGCCGCTAGTGACACCACTCGTTCTAACGCTTT
>DASUJR010000189.1:0-7125 GCA_036279175.1 Candidatus Acidiferrales bacterium
GAGTATTGCCGCCGCGTATCATTCCGTTTTTACGGCTGCCAACCAGTTGCAAGCGCGGGCCTGTTGCGTTTTCTCGTCGCAGATCGAAGGCGCGCAACCATCCTGGATTGGGCGATTCGCTCAGGGTTTGCTTGAGAATCAAACCGATCTGGCGCTTCCACATTACGCGCGCCACAAATTCGAAGGATTGCTCAACGTTGCAATCGTTTCACCGCTGATGCGAAGCCTCTACGGAAAGCGCATACAGAATCCCATGGGACCGGACTTGGGCATTTCGCAGCGCCTCTTTCGCCCAGTGCTGGCGGCTGAGCAGAAAAACGGAGGAGGCGGAGTACACGCGCTTGCGACACTGGCGGCATCCGCCGTCTGCGGAAATCTCAGCGTCCGCGAGTTTTACTCGGGGCCGCGCGCTTATCGGCCCACGGACTGGACCAACGTTAGTTCCTTGCTTTCCGCGGTCCTGTCGCCTGTTTTTCTGGAGATGGAACGCAACGCGGCCTGTTGGCAACGGGTTCGTGGATCGAGTCCCGTTCCCGTGACCGGAGAACAAGTCTGGGTCTCTCAGGATACTGAAAGCCTGGACGCCAAACGGATGGTGGAGTCTTTTCAACTGGGCAATCGCGAATTGCAGGAGATCTGGAGCCTGGTGCTGCCCCCCACCACAATGCTCGAACTGAGGAAACTATTGCGGCTGGCGCCGGACGAGTTCCGCATGGACGACAAGCTCTGGGCGCGAATCGTGTACGATTTCGCGCTAGCGCATCGCCTTCGCAACATCAGCCGCGATCACCTGGTCCGGTCTATGACCCCACTCTATCTTGGCTGGGTCGCCTCGTACGCTCGCGAAAATCAGGACGCAGGCCCGTTGGAGGTGGAAGAACGCATCGAACGGCTGGCTGCCGCGTACGAGGCTGCCAAGCCGTACCTCTTGTCCCGGTGGCGCTGGCCGGACCGGTTCAGTCCCTAGCTGGCGAGTTTTGTAGTGGAGGTAATTTTATGTGGCTTCAAATCAAGCTGGCGTTAGAGCAGTCGACCATGCGGTTTCTTACGCATTTTGCGGGCTTGCTGCCCGGGCTGGTGGCATTCATCGTGGCGATCCTCGTCTCGATCGTCATCGCTATCATACTTGCGTTTCTGGTGCGCCGCTTGCTCAAGAGCCTGCAATTTGAGGAGCACCTCTCGCAATGGGGCCTTTCGTCGATGGCGGAATGGTCGCCGATGAACCGGCCCACCTTGCTCGTTTCGCGATCTATCGCTCTGCTGGTGATCGTGATCGGGTTCGTGATCGGCATTGCGGCGTTCGACGCGCAGTGGACGGCGGCTCTCGCGCAAACTGTGCTGGCCTACATTCCCAACATCATCGGCGCAACGCTCGTGCTGCTGGTCGGCGCAATCGTTGCGCGGTTTTTGGGACGGAGCGTGCTGATTGGCGCGGTGAATATGAATCTGCAATACGCGCGGCTGCTGAGCGTCGGAGTGAAATGGATGGTGATCGTGCTGGCCGTAGCGATGGCGCTCGACCACCTGCGCATTGCGCCCGGGATCGTGGCGCTGGCATTCGGCATCCTGTTTGGCGGAATCGTGCTCAGTTTATCGCTTGCAGTTGGCCTTGGGTCCAAGGACATCGTGAGCAAGTCGCTCGAACGCGACGTGCGCCGTTCTTCCTCGTCCGAAGTGTACGAAGATCCGCTGCGCCATCTGTAGACTTTCGCAACTCTTTGATTCGCGGAGGCGCGGCGAAGAAGAGTGTCGCCCATCAGCTGTGAGGGCCGAAGAGCTTCAGGAACTGATCTCGCGGCGCAGGCTCAACCCCGACAAGTTCGAGATTTGCCTTCACGTGGTCGATTCGGCTCATCCCGGCAAGAGCGGTAGTTATCCCCGGAGCTGAGCGCGCAAATTGCAACGCGAGCGCCGAATTGCTGTGCAAGCCTAAGGCAGCATCGACGTACGACGGAAGCTTTTTCGTGAGCTGCCCTTGCAGCAGAGCTGCACTGGAAATCAGAGTCACTCCGAGCGCGCGAGCGGCTTGCACCATCGCCATCGTCTTGCCGGCCACAACCTGGTTGGGGCGCGTGAGCGCCTCCGGCATGGCGAGATTGAACGGCAGTTGCACGAAACGGAAGTGGTGACCGTCGCCACTTGTCTCGCGCGCGATGGAAACCATGTCCTCGAGTGAGAGATACGCGGGCGACCTCGCGTCTTCACGGAAGGCGTTCCAAGTGGCCATTCCGTAGGATGCAATCTTCCCATCGGCGACCGCGCTTTCCAGAAACGTAAACGCCGCAGCGACCCTGTCGCGAAAAGCGGCGCCCCCAATCTCCGTTAGTTGCGTTTCAGGATTATGCAGATAAAAGACGTCGATGCACTCGATTCCGAGATTGTTCCGGCTGCGGTCGAGCTGATCGGCCAGGAATGCGGGCGTCATGCAATGGCAGCCCTGTGCGATGTCTTCGGCGCGAAACAGCTGGCGGCTCAAATACTCCCGCGCGAAATATTCGTCGGGATCGGCGGGCATTTCGCCGTCCGGGGTAAGAAAACCCGCCTTCGTGCACAGGATTATTTCGTCGCGTGAGAAGCCCTTGTCCAAAAGCAGTTTGAACGCAGCGCCGATGGATCGTTCGCTCCGCTGAAAACGATAATTGATCGCCGAATCGATCACGTTGAAACCGCCTTCGACGGCAGCGACAGCGGAATCGGTATAGCCGCGATCTGTTGGGGCGTCCGGTTCGCCCAAATACGTGCCAATGCCTATCGAGGAAGCAGAAATTCCCCCGGCGGCTTCCCGAAAATGTCCTGAGGCAGCTTTTCCGGCGAAGCGCTGGGCATAACGGCGCGTGCCTTCGGGTGTAGCGTATCCGGGCATGCGATTAGTGACTGGATTCAGTTTCGACATTCAGAGTATCCGCGTTTGATGACAAGCTAGCGCTGTTGAGAGGTTGAGCCGGAGGGCCGGCGAGTCCCTGGGCCATGATGAGCTGGCGCGCTTCCACGCGAATCTTCGGCAGATTGCGTCCGAAAACGATAGCTCCGGCGATTGCGCCCATTCCGCCGATGGCGACCGTCCATGGAGCCGTGATGCGTGTGGCCAGCCATCCAGCGAAAAGCGCGCCTATCGGCGCCATGCCCATGAACATCATGGAGTAAATCGACATCACGCGGCCGCGTAGCCGGTCTGGCACCATTGATTGGATCAGAGTGTTTGATGACGCCATTTGCACCATGACGCAGAATCCAACCGGTACGAGCAACGCAACCGAAACAAAATACCACCGCGAAAAGGCGAACAGGATCAGAAATGTACCGAATCCTCCGCAGGCTATGGCAACCCATCGGCCGAGCCCTCGAACGCCGGAACGGGCCGCGAGTACGAGAGCGCCTATCACAGCACCCACGCCTGTGGCGCCCATTAGAACGCCCAGTGTTTTGGCATTTCCGTGCAGCACTTTCGCCGCGAAAATCGGCATCAACACGGCGTATGGAGTTGCAAAAAGGCTGACCATGGCAATAAGCAGCAGGATCGCCCGAATCGGAGCAGTGTTGCGCGCAAATCGAAACCCTTCAGCGATGTGATCGAACGGTGAAGCAACTTGAACTTCACGAACGATAGGCGTGATCCGCATAGCAACAAGCCCGGCGATCACCGCAATGTAACTCACCGAGTTGACGGCAAAACACCAGCCCTCGCCCTTCCATGCAACCAGCAAGCCGGCAATCGCTGGGCCTACGACGCGCGCGGCGTTGAACATGGACGAATTCAACGCGATGGCGTTCATCAGGTCGTCGCGGCCGACCATCTGCACCAAAAAGGCCTGACGAGTCGGTATGTCCACGGCATTCACGGAACCCATACAAGCCGCGAGCACGATCACTTCTCGCACAGTAATTTTGCCCGCGAGCGTGAGCCCCGCCAGGGCGCCCGCGATGAGCATCGAGCTGGCTTGCGTCCCAATCACCACTTTTCGACGGTCGAAACGATCGGCGATCATCCCGCCCAGCGGAGCCAGCAGAAAAACCGGGATCTGGCCTGCGAATGTCGCGACGCCGAGGAGAAAGGCTGAATGCGTGAGCCGGTAAACCAGCCACCCCTCGGCGATGTTGTCCATCCACGTGCCGACGAGTGAAATCAGCTGTCCGCTGAAAAAAAGCTGGAAATTCCGGTGCCGCAGGGCGCGGACCATGTCGGGAAAACTGAGCTGCGTTCGTCTGCTGGAGTTGGCAGGAGTATCCGAGGAAGCGCCGTTCGGCATAGTTCTCGATTGTACGATGTAATCGGAAGCAGATACGACACGATGCCGTGAAATTAAACGGCTGAATGGGAATGGATCCGCAAGACACCGCATGTCGCGTCGCGAGGATGCAAGGCGAGAGTTCCGGCCGCAGAAGGCTAACCGTTCGTCGGCGGATGCTCAGGCTTGCCTGTTTCTGCTTGCGCTGCGTCAGATGCTTCCGCGGTAGGAGGCGCAAGCAAACGTCCGCATGCGCGCAGAACGCGGCGATATGGCCAGTCAGTGCCGCGGAAGAAAATCTCTCCTTCGCGCGGCTTCGAATAAAACCAGCGCGCGATCAACGAGAGATGCTCGGGCAGTTCCGGCGGAAGCGATCGCAATCCCAATGCCTGCTTCGAGGGAGTTGTGAGCGGCGCCGCGGACGGCTGGCTCTCACCGGCTTCTTTTGAAGCGCTCAAGGCCCCCTGTTCACGCGGCTCTGAGTTGGGATCCAGCGCCTGTCGCAGAATGGATTCCACCGATCGCGGGTCGCTAGCCAGCTCCGCGAAGCGCAAAAAAAAAGGTTCTTTCAGCAGGCCGCGCAGAATCGGAAAGACGGCAATCGTTTTGTCTTCCGCGGTGCGTTGCAGGACCACGGCGTTCAGGCGGTCAATTGGGCGCGCGATTTCGGGCAGGGCACGCATCTGCAGGGAGACCTTTTCAATACGCTTGTGCAAGCCCGCGGCTCGTTCGAAATCCAGCTCTGCGCTGGCCGCCTCGCGTTCAGTCTCGAGCTGTTCGTTCAGAGAGTCGCCTGCCGTAGCTAACGCGTCCACCACACGCGTAACTTCGGCATCGTATTCCTCTTTACTGCACCCGGCGAAACACGGCGCGAGACACATTTTCATCTCGGAATAGATGCAGCCGGGAAAGCCGGGATCGCGGCGAATCTTGATCTGGCAGCGGCGAATCTTGAAAAGGTCGAGAAATCCTTCGGCAAAGGAGTCTGCAATGCGCCGCGATGCGAACGGCCCCACATAAAAGCCGCCATCCGCACGAATGCTCCGCGTGACATAACAGCGCGGATATTCATTGCGCAGGTTCACTTTCAGAACAGCTGGCGGCCGAAGCCGCATCAACGTGCGATAACGTTGCGGGAAATGCTCGCGCGCTTGACCGTACAGCGTGAGAGCCTGTTCGAACTTCGAGCCGGTCACTCGGTACCGGACGCGCGCCGCCACATCGCGCAGGCTGATGCGCCTGGTTGGCTCTTCATGAATGCGCAGGAGCCGTTCGGCGGCGCGACGAATATCTGCTGTGCGAACGAGGTAAGGTTGCGCGCCTTCTGCCTTCATCTCGACCAGCAAGACGCCAGGATGCGAGGGAAGCGTGGCAAAAAAGTCGGTCTCGCATGCGGGATCGAATTCCTGAGTCACATCGAGTGGCAGCACCTAGCAAGAATACACGGAGCGAAAACGAAAATCGAAAAGGGAAAACCAATGAGCAACCATCGCGGACGATACCTCTCGTTTCGCTGTTTCCACGGGTTTCGCTATTCCCGATGTCCTCACGAATAGCTCTTGAGTGCCCACGCGGAGATCACCAGTCGTTGAATCTCGCTGGTGCCTTCATAGATTTCCGTAATGCGCGCGTCGCGATAGGCTCGCTCCACCGGATATTCTTTGCTGTATCCATACCCGCCGTGAATCTGAATGGCTTTGTGCGTCACGCGTGTCGCCATTTCGCTGGCGAACAGCTTAGCCATCGAGGCTTCCATGCTGAATCGCGCCCCCGAATCCTGCTTCCATGCGGCGCGACGGACCAGCAGCCGAGCCGCATCGATCTCCGTCGTCATGTCGGCCAGCATGAACTGGATAGCCTGAAAATCCGCGATTGGATGCCCAAAGGCTTGCCGCTCCTGCGCGTACGCGAGCGCTGCCTCGAACGCTCCCTGTGCAATCCCCGTTGCTTGTGCGGCGATTCCGATCCGCCCACCATCGAGAGTTGAGAGCGCAATCTTGTAACCTTCGCCCTCCTCGCCGATCCGGTTTTCGACCGGCACCTCGCAATCAGCGAACGAAAGCTCTGTACACGCGGTCGCATGGATTCCGAGTTTCTTTTCTTCCTTGCCGACGGAAAATCCCGGCGTGCCTTTCTCGACGACAATCGCCGTGATTCCTTTTTCGCCTTTCTCAGGATGCGTGTTCACGTAGACGATGGCCGCATCGGCCGCACCACCATTCGTAATCCAAGCTTTCGCCCCGTTGATCACGTATCGATTGCCGCGCAGAACAGCCTTCGTCTGCAGAGCAGCGGCGTTCGAACCTGCCTGCGGTTCGGTGAGCGCGTAGCAGCCGATCTTTTCGCCGCGCGCGAACGGCGCAAGAAAGTTCTTCTTCTGTTCCGCAGTGCCGAAACGGTGAATTGGATCGCAGTACAGTGAGTTCTGAACGGACAGAATGACGCCCGTGGAGGCACACACACGCGAAAGCTCTTCGACTGTGATTGCGTAGCAAATGTGGTCCATGCCCGCGCCGCCTTCCTCTTCGGGAATGGCGACGCCAGTCAATCCCAGCTCCGCGGCTTTCTTGAAGGTTTCGCGTGGGAAACGCCCCGTCTCGTCGATCTCCTTCGCCAGGGGCTTCACCTCCGCCTCGGCGAACTCGCATACGGTGCGCTGCAAGAGTTGTTGCTCTTCAGTTAACTGCAGATCCATCGTGTCCCCTGATCATTGAACCAGCTTAGTGCGAAACCGATTCTAGACGCTGGATCGATATTCGCAAAGAACCAGGCCGTGCAGCAGTGCTAATTGGGAGCCACGCTGGGAGTGGCGCTTGTTGCAGCCTGAAGGCTGCCATCCCGCGGAAGAAGAGCGACTCGAAAATCCCCAATGTCTTCGTCAAGAAGGTGCGCGTAAATC
>DASUJR010000190.1:0-2410 GCA_036279175.1 Candidatus Acidiferrales bacterium
CGAAGGCTTCCGCCATGATGTGGTCGACGACGGCGCTGTTGTCGTTGACTATATAACGCGGAGTGTTCAGGTTGTCGGTCAAGGCCCAGCCATCCGTGCCCGCTTGGCCCGGCCGTTGGGATCGCCTCCTGGTCGAGCACCGTGTCGGTGTCCGCCGGCCCGGGACCGTTCCCGCAGTGTCAATCATCGTCCACAACTTATTCCGGAGTCGGAGGTCAAGGCGTCCGTGCGCGTTAGGTTGGCATCTCGGCCAAACGGATCGCCGGCCGAATCGCCGCACCATATAATTTACAAACAACTTACGATCACAGCCAGTCTCGATCAGAAAATGGGTGTCTTGATTTGCCTCTTTTGTTGCTTCTGAAAGGATGGGTGTCTGCCTTGCTTTCTGCCTTGCTTCTGCCCTATCACTTCTAAACCCGGCCTATTCACCAAGAAGAGCGGCGTAGCCGCTTGACTTTTTGATTTTGACCATAAAATCCAGCATCTGGAAAGGGGCCCAACGGACGATTAAGGGAGTCACCGCATGGGTGAAGCTCAGAAGTGGATGTTCGAGCCCTCGTTCAACCGGGCCATCAAGGTCCGCGGCGGCGACGATCGGCTGACCTCGGATGCTGGCGTGCTTTTGCAACGCGAAGCCGATCATGAGCTGGGCTTGACGGAATCGCTGGCCGCTCGAATGCACGACCCTCGTGACCCCGACAAGATTCGCTACACGTTCGTGGAATTGCTTCGGGAGCGGATTTATGCCTTCGGTCAGGGCTACAGCGCGCAGGACGATCTGGACCGATTGGCGCATGACCCGGCGCTGAGAATGTCAGTCTGGGACCGATGTGGCGACACGGTCATCGACGAACGTCTGGCGAGCCAGCCGACGCAGTCTCGGCTGATTGAAACCCTGGCGTCCCACAAGTCGAATCGCGAGGAGTTGCGTGGGGCCTTAGCCGATTGGTCGGCCCGGCACCTTCGCGCGTCGGGCGGGGATCACGCGGCGCGGCGCGTGACGTTGGACATTGACAGCTTTCCTGTGGTGATGCACGGGCGGCAGGCGGGCGCGAAGTACAATGGTTACTACCGCGAGACGATGTATCACCCACTCCTGGCCAGTTTCAGCGTCAACGGCGACTACGACGCGTTTCAGGACGGCGGCCGGTTAGGCAATGGCTTCGTGCATGCCATACTTCGCGCCGGCAACGTGCATACGGCGCAGGGTGCCTTGCGCTTCATTCGCACGGCAGTCAGCCGCGCCGCTCTCTTAGGGTACGTGATCGACGTGCGATTGGACGCGGGGTTCACAAGCGGCAAGATCATGGATGGATTGACCGACGACGGTCAGCGTTTTATCGGGCGTTTGAAGACAAATGCCGTGCTCGATCGGCTCGCCCAGCCGCACCTGAAACGCCCCGTCGGCCGACCGCCGGCGGAGGGTTACCAGTCGCTCGCCGAATTGGGTTCGTATCGCGCCGAAGGTTGGCGGCATGCGCAGCGTTTGATTCTGGTAATCATCGACGAGCCCGACGCCAAGACGGGCCAGTTGAATCTACTGCCCGACTACTTCTTCCTGGTAACCAACCGAACGGAGGAGGAATTGCCGGCCGAGCCGGGACTGGAACACTATCGAAAGCGCGGCACGTTCGAGGACCGTCTCGGCGAGTTCAACGCCACCGTGCTGCCACGGTTATCGTCGCCCGGATTTGCGGAGAACGAAGCGACGTTATTGTTGGCGCTGTTGGCGTTCAACCTGACATCCATGCTGCGGTGCGAATTGGAGGACGATGCCGGGGCCTGCCTGGACTTGCGGCGGTTCCAACGGCAAGTGTTGCAAGCCGGGGCCCGAATCACGAAGCACTCACGACGATTGTGTGTCGATCTTGCGAAGGCTGTATCGGAGTCGTGGGAGCGCCTGATCAAACGGATCGCTGGCTGGCGACTGCCGAATCGGTGGCCAGCGCCGCTCGGCGCGGGCATGCGCGCTTGGGTTGCGCCACCACCGCACGCTTTTTTAGAGGAGGTGCTCCAATTGTAAGTCGCCCTTCATCGCCGCGCAGTCACGCCGCCCACGAGCCTTGTTGCACGTGGGGGAAAGGGGGCGGTTTGTCCGCGAACCGCGCCCCACGCACTCGCGATCAAGCTTTCGCTGTCCGTAGTGCCAAATTATGCAAGCGGGCCGGGCTGGTGAATAGGTTGGGGTTAGTGGAGATGCCACCTTACGGCGAAAGCGAAGAGAATCGACCTAGCGACGAGCAGTTCATCGCGGCCAAGCTAGCGGATACTCATGACTGGTTCGCCAAAACGCCGGTAGAGATGGTTCTTAACGATGGGATTGTTGTGTTTGCGACCGAAGGCGGCAAAGGAATGCGTTGGTTAGACCGCGACTGATGTTTTTCAGGAGGTGTCCTGAGACAGGATT
>DASUJR010000191.1:0-11055 GCA_036279175.1 Candidatus Acidiferrales bacterium
TTTTGCGACCAGCGGTTCTCGCATGGCTTCTATCGGCTCATCCTTCGGAAGTGTCTCAACGTCCCTCTCGGGATCGTGATTGCAGGACGGAAAAGCATCAATGCTTTTGTCTCCTAGCCCAGAAGGTTTGTTGTACTGCCGAAGAAGTGACCGGATACGATCAAGGCGAATTTCGATCTCCGCGCTGCCTTTGTAATTTAGAACGGCGCGCCCAACCCCGTCGAGCACCTGCCTCGCGAGGACCATGCTGCGTCGGGCACTGTTCCGATCCGGTGCACTCAGCGCTGTCTCTGACAAGGTGATGGCTAGGTCCAGCTGGGCGAGGACGGTACCAGATTGAACGTTCTGCAGATTAGAATTGGCCACGGCGGATTCTGGACTTTACGCACATACAGCGTCCATAACCTGTTCGCTGTATTGCTTACGAGGAAAACGTTCACAGGACGAAATTTTGCAATGCCTATATCAACCGCACTCCAAGAGTCTCTTAAGTATTGGGACCGGCGTTGCCCATGGAGAGAGCGCAGAGCCAGAGCGAGTGAGGAGTGCGCCGATCCCCGCGACACATCGCTGCCAGTCGGCTTCAGGACCGAACCTACGACCGCGATAAACTCAAGACTCTAGGCAGCCCGACAATGACACAAGAAGACCGGCGATCTCCGAGATGCCCACTAATCGCGTCCGTGGAGCTAATCGATGTGCAGACAAATGCGCGATTCAAGACGCGAACCTCCGATGTGAGTGTCGTTGGGTGCTATCTGGACACCATGAGTCCGTTGCCAGTCGGCACCGAAGTGCGGCTTAAAATCAGCCACTGCGATCTAATGATCACGGTTTTGGGCGTAATCACGCAGAATCAGCCGAACATGGGAATGGGCATCCGATTCATAGATATTAGCTTGGACGACCATGAGATTTTGGAGGCGTGGCTCGCGGTGCTCACTCGCGGATAGGCAATTTGCATTCGGGATGTTTTTAGAAGTGGCGCGAACGGCCCGTTAACACGCAGATGTTCTCATTATGCTCGTCTACAGTCCGGTACAGAGGTGACCGTATTGTATTTGACAGCGATCCAGCATAGTTTGTGTCACCATGCGAGTTTTGTCATTAGTAAGCGGACGCCCATGAAACCAATTCGTATTTTGGTCGTCGACGACCATGAGGTAATGCGGATGGGTGTCCGGATGCTGTGCGCCTCGCATCCGGATTGGCAGATATGTGACGAGGCTTCAAACGGTGAGGAGGCTATTCGTAAAATTCAGGAATGCCTGCCGGATTTGGTAATCGTCGACCTTTGTCTGTCGGGTCTCGTAAACGGGTTTAACGTCGCAACGGAAATACGGGAGATCGCCCCGAAAACAAAAATCATTATCTACAGTCTCAACGAAGTTCCTTTCAGCGCCAGAAGGTCGGGAGCAGATGCTTTCGTTGCAAAGTCGTCCGGCGCTGCTGGCCTGTCTGCAGCCATCGAACAGCTTGTCGAGCGGCCCCAGTCCGAAGCAGTCGAGCAAGCGGAAGTCCAACGCCTCGGGCCTTTTGATTTCTTCCGACAATCCCGCAGTTAGCGACAATCTTCTTTCTTACCGGCTACCGACGTTATTTCTGGTGTCGATTCGAGCGACAATTTCGTGAAGTTTCTTACCGAATACAAAAGTACTCATTCGGGGTAGACGCCGCAATGGTCGCCTCTTCAAAGGAACGGCGCGACCGAGAGACCATTCTGGACGAACGCGAGAATTTGCGGCGGCTGTTCCCAGTCGATTATTCGCCAGACATCCGCGTTTGCCGTGACGGAAGCGTGGAAGTGATGTTCAAACTGACTGTCGCCCAGGCTCGGAGTCTTGCCTCGTTGCTGAAGGAACACCATCCGTAGAAGTCAAAACCCGCTGAACGCGCTATATCAAACGGGACACCCGGGAGCCCTTAATCGGTGGGGACGGCGCGCCCTTCGAGGGGACGGAATGTTGCAGAGGGGCGCGTCGACCCCTCTTTCCTCATTTAGGACACGCCGGCAAAACTCATGAAAAGCCAAAGAATGCGGGCAGGATTAGGGCAGGAATGCCATCGAAAATAGAGTAAGACTTTTAAAATCAGCGGGTGAGTCTGTAAGCCGGATTCTGTCACTTCGCATTCTTCATGTGCGGACTTTCGTCCGCGCAATCCCAAACGCGAAAAGCAGCGATCATTCCTCTAGGTCCCGGATCGCTCCGGGACTCAAGCAGCCTACCCGAGGGTCGCAGCCGTCACGCTCGCACGCGAGCGTACCGACATACGGGCCGGGCCAGCCCTCCCCTCCTATTTGGCCTTGCTCCACGCGGGGTTTTCCGTGCCTCCGATGTTGCCATCGGAGCGGTGGGCTCTTACCCCACCTTTTCACCCTTACCAAATGCGCTCGACCGGAAGAGGCGAGCCCTCGGTGTTACCTCGGGCCTGCCGCAGAGGCCTTCGCCCATCGGCGGTCTATTTTCTGTGGCACTTTCCGTAGCCGCGCCGCAAACGCGCTTTCGCTCGCTCGCCGCGCAACCCCCTGGCGTTACCAGGCGCGTTGCCCTGTACCGTTCGGGCGCTCCAGTGGAGCGTTCGAAGGGCTTACCATTGATGCTCCTTGGAGAATCAAAGGGTTACCCCGGCTCGTCGCCGAGCCACGGTCACTCGATCCGGTAGGGGCACAGCATGCTGTGCCCTCTCAAATCAAGTTTTTCGGAGTCCGGACTTTCCTCCCGCCTCCCCTTGCCCGCTTGCGCGGACTCAGGACAAGCCGGCGATCGCCCGACTCACCCGCTAACAAGATTATATATCCAATTGGCGACTGTCTGACGGGTTGTGGGGTCCGCATAAAAAGCAGTCGCTACTCCGAATGGGGGAGCCGAACTTCCAACGCCGTCGCTGGCTAATTTCCCGCCGTTGCTTGCAAGTCAGCAAGCCGAATATGCAGTGTCCCTAGCTTCCCTGACCGTCCGTCACGCAAGGCTACGCACAAGCTGTTCGCGCGGACCTCCGCAGGAATCGCAAGCCGCAGAGCAGAGCCGTCTTCTAATCCCTTGGTATAGTCAGACGGTGAAAGCACGATGCTAGTGTGAAAGTCGTGAGCGAAAATCGCTTTTCCGTTCGCGTCATTCTCGAATAAACCATACTGAAGGTCCGCGTTCTCCTGGCCGTTCTCTAAATCGAATTGAAAGTTACGTAAATTCAGGTACACAGTGGTTAGGAGCAGCTTCTTGTCTTTTGAAATGTTCGGAGCAACCTTCGCCGTAACGAGGATTCCCGTGGCGTCCAGCGAACTCTGGCACGATTGAAGGAATGTGCTTTGAACGTCCTTCGCACTCAATATCTGCTCGGCGGCGGCGAAATATCCTTGCCGCGCGTGCACCTCGAGTCCCTTACGGTCGATCTTGACCTGAATTTTGCGAAATTCACCCTTCCAGTTGTGGTGCGCCGGATAGTAGCCAAGTAAAAAACTATTCTGCGCGTCGTTTACGGCACGGTGGATCGAGCCCATGATGTCGTTCGTGTTATAGAAAGCCACGCCGCCAGTCTCCCGAGCGATTTCTTGCATCGTGAATAGACTGTCAGCGGTAGGTGCTGTGAGTATTGATTGCGCGGCGTTAGCTTGCATTGTCAGCAGATCGCTCTTGCTCGGTGCCTTGGGTGCCGAATCGGCGGCCCCTCCGGTGAATGCAAAACTAATCCCGCCCTTCAAGCCGCGTGCATCAACAGGATAGATTGCAACCCCGGCGTCCCAGAGCAGTTCGTCCGTCTGCTCGACGTCACGCTCGTAGCGTTCGAGCGCCGACGGCGTCCCTGGCTTGTAGCGCGTGAAATCGAGTGAGAAAGGGAAACGTCCTGCAAGCCAAACTAGGTCCTTCCTTCCCGGAAGCCCTCTCGCATGCTGCGCGATGGCACCTAACGCTGCGAGCGTGTCTTCCACGGGATCGCCGCCCTGAAATCCCGGAGTGGGAGCTTGCCCATTTTCGCCAGCCGGCGCGCCTTCGGAAGCTGCGAAGCCTACTGACACATCGACGGCATTTGCAACGGAGAAAAATGAGCGGAGCGCGGCTACGACCGGCGATACCTCAGGGGAAGCCGAACGGCCATTCCCCATTTTGCTGTGAGAATCAGCTGCGCGTGCCGACAATTGCTCGGCCTTGATCTTCTTGATCGCGTCCAACAACACCGTGGAGTCGGAGGTAAAGTCATGGACCAGTCGCAGCCCGCCCCCATGGACAATGTCTCCCAGTATGTATAGCGCAACGTGATCCGTAGGCTGGATCTGACTCAGGAATTGCAACACTGCTTCGCGGATTCTGGCCTGATCCATGACAGAAGTATTCAGTGCGTCCAGCAGGATTATGGAAACACTCGGCGGCACTTTTCCCGTGGGGTTAAGATAATTTGAATAGTATTCGGGCGGTAGAGACAGAGCAGGCGTTATCGGGGTATTTGGCGTCAGTACATCAAACAGGGCAATGTCCTGCTGCTGGCCATCGTCGAAGAGTTTGAAATCTTTCTGCGTTAAGCCGCCAATGGAATTCCCCTTCTCGTCTGTAACGGTTGCATTCACTTCGACCATACGCGTTGCAGTCGTCAGTCGCGGGCCGGAACCTCCCGATTGTTGGGCCGAGCAGGGAAATCCACAGACGAGAACGAACATGAAGCAGGCAATCCGCGCATGCGGGCGGTCACCCATGGCGGCTCGATAATAACTGCTAGACTGGCGAAATCAATCCGATTCTTAAAGAATAAACTATTCGGCTAGGTAATCACCGGCAAAGGCTACATCGGCCTCGGAGTTGGACGCGTCTTCACCCTTCCAAACCCCTAATAAATATCGTATTGCTCCCAGTGCAGGGTTGGATCGGCCTGGATGATGACGCTCTTTTTCGTGGTGCGTTCGAGCTCTTCGATCAGGCCCGACTCGCGCGTCTTTAGAGCCTTCGAAATTTCCGGATGGACACGCAGCGTCAAGCTGCCCGAGTCGGTTTCCGGAGCCATCTTGCGGGCTTCCGCCTGAATCTCGTAGCACAGCGTCGGAATGGACTTCACCATGCCAGAGCCGGTGCAATAGGGACAAGGCTGGCACAGCGTGCGCTCCAGAGCCTGTTTCGTGCGCTTGCGAGTAATGGCTACGAGGCCGAATTCGTTAAACCGCAGAACCTTCGAAGGTGCGCGGTCGGCGCGAAGCGCGTCTTCCAATGCCGCCATCACCTTTTCGCGGTTGCGCCGCTCTTCCATATCGATGAAGTCGATGATGATGATCCCGCCCAGATCGCGCAGGCGCATCTGGCGGACGATCTCCTTCACCGCTTCCAGGTTCGTGCGCACGATCGTGTCTTCCAGGCGCGTCGAACCCTTGCCGACGAACTTGCCCGTATTGACGTCGATCGCAACCAGCGCTTCCGTGTGGTTAATCACGATGTAGCCGCCGGACTTTAACCAGACCTTCGGCCGCAGGCCCTTGTCGATTTCCTGCTGGATGCCGAACTCTTCGAAAACCGGCGCTTCCTTCGTGTACAGCTTCACGCGATTCACCAGGTCCGGCTGGAAGCGGCTCATGAAATCCACCACTTTCGTGAATTCCTCTTCCGAGTCGACCCAGATCGCCGAATATTCGCCGTTCACGTAATCGCGAAGAATCCGTTCCACCAGATTCAGGTCGCGATGCAGGAGCGACGGAGCCTTCCGCTGCTCCGCGCGCGCCTTGATTTCAGACCACGTGCGCGTCAAAAACTCGACGTCCGCGCGTACTTCCTCCTGCGTCGCGCTGCCCGCCGCCGTGCGGACGATGAACCCTCCGCCAGCGCTGCCCTTGGCATCATTTACCAGATGGCGCAGCCGCGCGCGGTCTTCCGCCGAAGCGATCTTGCGCGAGACGCCCGTGTGATCGAGCGTCGGCATGTAAACCAGGAAGCGTCCGGGCAGGGCGACGTGACTTGTGATGCGCGCGCCCTTCTTGCCCAGCGGCTCCTTCGCGATTTGAACGATGATTTCCTGGCCCTGTTTCAGCAGGTCGGCGATCAGTTGCGGACGCCGCGGCTGCTGCCGGTGATGTCCGTAGCCGCGATTCTGCCTTCGGCTTCGATCGTCTCGCCGGCCACGGTCGCCACGGTCACGGCCGCGATCCCGGCCGCCTCCTCGGCGATTTGGGCGCTGCATGCGCGAACGAAGATCGCCGCGAACGCGAGCCTGCCATGGACGCTGCTCGCGCGGCTGTCCAGATTCGTCTCGGTTAGAACTCTCGTTCGTCTGCGGTTGAGTCTCCGAGGGTTCTCCCGTTTTCCCGGGCCGTGGCTCGTCCCACGAATTTCCAGGTTGCGGGCCGTCGGCGCCTTCGTCAACTTCCGTTTCCTCGCGCCCGGCTAGAATTTCGCTGGCTTCGGCAGTAAGAGACTCCAGCGCATCCTCTACGTCGCCGTGTTCTTCGTGTTCTTCGTGTTCTTCATCTTCTTCATCGATCAAGTGGACGTCGTCATCCACCGAGTGTTGCGCTTCGTCCGACGCGGCGAACGAATCGCGTCCGTCGTGTTCGTCTTCTTCGTCGTGCTCGGCTTCCTCTTCGATCTGAGCTTCCGCGACGTGCGCGGCAAGCGTGGCTGCCTGATCTTCGCTCAGCCCAGCAATTTCGGATGCGTCATGGGCCAATTCTTCGTGGCCGCTCGCTTCGGCTTCCGTGGCGGCGGACTCGATGGCATCCACCTCCCCACTCGCGCCACGACGCTCGCCGTAGGCAAGCGGCGGCTCGGGATGCGAAGGGAATGGCTCAGCGGGAATGATGGGCCGCACAGCCGCCGACGGTTCGCTCGCCTGATACTTCGAAAGCGTCTCGCCCGGCAGCGGTCCAAATCCGGGATAGATCGGTCCCGAATACGGCTGCTCGCTGTGCGCTTCGGGCTCGTGATGAACCGTTTCGTGTGCGCTCGCCGAAGGCGTCGCAGAAGCTTCTTCATGCGTTTCAGGCACGCTCGCCGGCGTCTGCGACGGCGTTCGGTATTTCGCAAGCGATTCGCCCGGAAGAATTATGGGCGTGTAATCGCCGGAAGGAGGTGCGGACTGGTCTTCCGTGTACCGCGGAGCGTACTTCGACTGCGGCAGTTCGCGGCCCGAGCGACGATCGCCGTGCCGTCCATGGCCATGACGCCCTCGTCCGCCACGGCGCCCGAAATCCCGGCGCCCGCCTCGGTTATCGAAACGTCCTCGTCCTCCGCCAGACGGCTGCGAATAAGACGGCCGTTCAGAGCGTTCCGGCCGGTCGTAGCGCGGACGCGCGCCAGAAGGCTGAGGCTCGGACGGAGCCTCTCCTCCGTGTGCACTTGTCCCGGCAGTTGCCAACTCGGACGATGGCTCGGCACCCGACGCGTTTGCATTCTCCGCGCTTGCATGAGCGTCGACGTCCCCCGGCTCCACGGCCGCATGGCGCTGTTCGGAAGGGGCAAACACTTCCCCTCCCTGCGCCTCCATTTTTTGAACTTTATCTTCGACGGTGTCGACGATGTGGTCGACTTCCTCGGTTTCTTCGAGAAAATCGCTGACGTACAGGAAGGCGTCGCTATCGAGGCCGATGTCCACGAAGGCCGACTGCATGCCTGGCAGCACGCGTGTAACTCGGCCCTTGTAGATGCTTCCGACTAGCGCAAATTCTTTTTCCCTCTCGACGTAATACTCACAAAGCTGACCTTCTTCCAAAATCGCGACCCGCGTCTCGTGCGGGTTCGCCGATATAACCATTTCCCTCGACATGGATTCCTCTTAGCGCATCGGACACGGGCCTTCCGCCCTCGAAGGGCCTTGCGCCCAGGAACAGCCTGGCATTTTGTTGAGCCGCTTTCCTCACCGATGCGTCCTTATCTTTCTCGAAATTGAATTTCTTCGAACCAAAATTCCCGCGCGCCGTGATTGACTCAGACTGCGCGGTACAAAAAGTTTGCGAGTCAGTTGACGAAACGCCCCATGCGGACGTTCATCACCAGGCCCAGCGCCAAAAACACAAATGCTGTCGACGAGCCTCCATAACTCATCAGCGGCAGCGGAATGCCGGTGACCGGCATGTAGCCTATCACCATCGAAGCGTTAACCAGGACATGAAATCCCAGAATGGCCGTTACTCCCATTACCACGTACATTCCGGCCTTGTCTTTCGCCTTCTGCGCGTTGTCCACCAGCCGCAGAATCAAACCCAGATACAGCAGCAAAACGACGCAAACCCCGATAAAACCCTGTTCTTCCGCCAGCGCCGCCAGAATGAAGTCCGAATAACGGACCGGGACAAATCCCAATTGGTTCTGGCTGCCCTTGCCGAATCCTTTTCCCCAAAATCCCCCCGAGCCAACTGCGATCTGCGACTGCAGGATCTGATATCCCGCTCCCCGCTGATCCTCCTCGGGATGAAGAAACGTTTCGATGCGCTGTTGCTGGTACGGCTTCAGGTGGGTGCGCATGTGCCAGGCGACTGGGATCAAAAGTCCCAAAAGAATTACGCCCACTGCAGCGTGCTTCCATTCTATGCCGGCAAGGACGGCACCCATCACTAGAACCGGTACGAGAACCAAGGCCGTTCCCAAGTCGGGCTGCTTCAAAATCAGCGCGACGGGAACCAAAGTCAGCAGAGTGGCTTTGGCTACATCCACCAAGGTCAGCCGGTCGGTGCGTACTTCGCTGAAGTAACGCGCCAGCACTATGATTATAATCAACTTCATTAGCTCTGACACTTGCAAATTGAAGCCGCCCCCCAGGCTGACCCACCGTTTGGCCCCAAACCGGGATTGGCCCACCAACAAGACCACAACCAACGTCGCGATTCCAAAGATGTAAAGAGGGAGAGCCTGGTCCAGCAGCGTGTGGTAATCGATACGGGAGATGACGAACATCCCCACCAACCCAACTCCAATCCAGACCAACTGCCGGTACTGCATTCCCGCCATCGCACTGGCGTGCGTAGACGAATAGATCTCGGCAACTCCCAGCGCGCAGATCCCGCCGACAATGGCCAGCAACACCCAGTCGAAATCGTGAACGTGCTCTTTCAAGGGTTCGTGCCAACCTTGGCCATGAGACTGCGGCTCGATTCCGTTGCCTTTGCCGTTTGAGCGGCGGCCACCTGCAGGTTCGGATACTTCTTGTAGTAATACGTCTTCACCACGTCGCGCACGATTGGCGCGACGAAGCTGCCCCATCCCGCGCCTTGCACCAGCGCGGCGACCACGATTTCCGGATTCTCACGCGGCGCGTAACCCACGAACCAGCCGTTTTCCTTGATGTGCTTGCCAAGTCGATGTTGCAGGCCGTAGCTCATTGTCTGGGCAGTCCCTGTTTTGCCGCAGAAATCGATGTTCTTCAGCTTCACCAGTCCCGAAGTGGTGCCGTCCGGTTCGTTTACTACGCCCCACATCCCTTGCGTCACCACGTTTTCCGTGTTTTCCGAAATCGGGAACATTGTCGTTTTGACGTCAGGGTCGTCCTTCAACAGGTGCGGCTCGATGAAACGCCCGCCGCTCGCCACACCGCCAATCATTCGCGCCAGCTGTATCGGCGTCGCCATCACCGCGCCCTGCCCGATCGAGACGGAGATCGTCGAACCGGGATACCACTTGTGGTGATACGCTCGCTCAACCCACGCTTCAGACGGGACCAAACCCGGCTCCTCGCCCGGCAGATCGACCCCCGTTAAATGCCCGAGCCCCAGCGCTTTCGCGTAAAAGCTGATGCGGTCGATTCCCAGTTGCTTGCCCACGTTGTAGAAGTACACGTCGCACGAAGCGACGATGGCCTTATGAATGTCCACCTCTCCGTGCGCGTGGTCGCAATGGAATACTCGCCCGTAAAATGTCGCTGATCCTGGACAGTACACCGTGTAGTTCGCGGGAATCGCCTTCGATTCCAGCATCGCTGTCGCCATCACGATCTTGAACACGGAGCCCGGGGCCAATTGCGCCTGAATCGCGCGATTCAGCAACGGCGTTTCCGGATCGCTGTTTAAGTGTGCCCATTCTTTCGCCGGAATCCGCACGGCAAAATCGTTCGGGTTAAACGTAGGCCGGCTCACCATTGCGAGGATGTCGCCCGTGCGCGGGTCCATCGCCACCAGCGCGCCTTCCTTCCCCTCAAAATCTCGATCGGCCACCGCCTGCAGGTCGTAGTCGATCGTCAACTGAATCGGCTTGCCTGGAATGGCCGGAATATCTTCCAGCGGTTTGCCGGTTGGCTGCCCCAGGCTGTTCACCACCACCCGGCGCATGCCGTCGGTGCCTTCCAAAGTGCTGTTGTACTCGTGCTCGAGCCCGGCTTTGCCGACGATGTCGCCCGGACGATATCGACCGTCGCTGCGCTCCAGTTCCTTCTCCGAAACTTCGCCGACGTACCCGACGGTGTTGGCCAGCATCTCGCCGTACGGGTACCGCCGCCGCTGGACCATCATCAATTCCAGGGCCGGCAGATCTTCGCGGTGGGCTTCCACGAATGCGATATCCGCGTCGCTCGCCACGAGCTTGATCACGATGGGCTGGAATTTCGGCTCGTTTTTCGCCTCTTCAATTTGCTGAAGCAAATCTTCCTTGCTGATGCCCAACCCTTCCTCGATCTGCGGCAGGCACTTCGCCATCAGCTTGGGATGGTCGCGCAGAAGCAAAATGCTGAACGACGGATAGCTATCGACCAGAACGCGGCCGTATCGGTCGAGCATCGCTCCGCGCGGCGCGATGATTGGGATGTATCGAATCTGGTTTCGCTCGGCGAGATCGGAATAATGGCTGGACTGCACCACCTGCAATTTCCAGAATCCGACCAGCAGCAGGATTACCACGCCAACAGAGAGGTAGGAAACCAGTGCCAAACGACCCTGGGGGATTTTCGTATCGCTAACAGTCCACGGTGCCAACTGAACTCCTGCTCGCCTCGGCGACCCTGCCGCCGTCGGACGCCCCGCGCGCCTCGCTAATACTGATCGCCGATGCGAATCTCTCCGCCGCCTGCGCGCCTTGCACGACGGTCAGACCAGCTCGCTCTGCCTCGCCTCACGCACTTAATCGAATCCCTGCGAATCTGACGTCGAATCGCTTCAAAACC
>DASUJR010000192.1:0-33764 GCA_036279175.1 Candidatus Acidiferrales bacterium
AACTCGACTTGCACGTCGTATTCCGGTGGTGCGGATCCCTCTGTGAGAAAGACGGTCCCGCTGATGCCTTGGAGCGACCGCATGAGCGGCACGAGCGACGGCTGGCAATCCAGATAGATGTCGCGCGCATGCCGCTTGAGCAGTGGAATGTAGCGGACGAAATGAATCGTGTCGCCAAGCCCGTGATAGCAGCGAACGAGTACGCGCTTGTCGTCGATCGAGCAGCCATTCCACACGCGGCGGAGATGCGGTGGGAGCGCGGCCTGGGGTTCTCCCGTTCGGCGGCGCGCCTCTTCCGTGCGGTCTGTTTGACGCCATGCGGCTTCGAGGTCGCCTCGAAGCATGTAGCACGTCCAGCGTTGGGAACTCACCAATAGAGGATCAGCGCCACTCCGTACCGCCTCGTCACACGCAGCCAGACAGCGATCGATTTGCCGCCGCCGAAGAAAGTCATCTGCGAGGCTGATCAATTCGACCGGGCTACGTGAGGGGCCGCTACTCTCCATAGGCCGTTATCGTGCATACCGGCGGGTCATCAGGGCGCAGAAGTCCGCGAACTCGTGAATATTCTTTGGCGGACTGGTGAAATGAGGGACAAGACCCCGCGATTCGGGCGTGAAGCAAAAAGTCAGCGTCACATCAAACGGCTCGAGCGCACACATTTGCCGGTCGAACCAGCGTTCCCAGTTGGGCCGAAACACGTCGGACCAGCTCAGCCCGGTGCGAAGGTGACGAACGCCGAGCTTGCGAAGCCAGCGAA
The DNA here is from genome assembly GCA_036279175.1 of Candidatus Acidiferrales bacterium. Classification (GTDB taxonomy): domain Bacteria; phylum Acidobacteriota; class Terriglobia; order Acidiferrales; family UBA7541; genus Palsa-295. Next base: position 761 of record DASUJR010000192.1, read on the forward strand.
CGGCATCGTCCAAACGATGATCTTCAAAGTGGAACCACTGGCAGATGCCAAGAGCAGGCGCGTATTCCGGGAAATGCGGCAGCGCGAGTTTCGGCGTGCCGTCTTCGCGAAGCAGTCCCATACAGAAATGCCGGTAATAGGCCGAGCCTTCACTTTCACGGTGCCGTGTCGTGACAGGCCAGGCTTTCGGCAGATCGTAGAGACTGTACCAGTGAATGCGAGGAGCGCGGCCCACGAGCAGTTCGGCGGTGCGGCGCAGCCCGAACTCCTGAACTTCTTCCGCACCGAACGTGGATACGCCGACTTCGGAGATCCACACGGGCAGATGGGTGAGCGCGGTGATCTCCGCGTATTTCTTGGGCCACTCATGAATCGACCAATTGTTCCAGTCCAACGGGAAACCGTGGACGGCGACGGCATCGACGCACTCGAGCACGCCTTTGGCTTTCATGTTCAGGATGAAATTGGGATCGATGGGCGAGATGCCGCCGAGAACCTTGGTGACACGCGAAGATTCGGAATCGATGGCAGCCGACGCGCAAATCACCATGTCCGCGAAGATTTTCCAGTCGGAATCGATCTGGAAATCCCAATGGGACCTATTGTTCGGTTCATTCCAGATCATCAAGGCTTCAATCATCGGCACCGCTTCCCAGGCAGAGTTGAACTGAGCGGATGCGCGGCGCACCGGGGCTATACACGCGTGTCGGGGCGCGTGTTACGAAGACCTCGGCTTCAGGATGAGCGAGGATTTCGAACCCGGCGACTCGGAGTATAGCTTCGAGGCAGGCGCGGTTCGGAATCCACCAGTTCGTGGGATCTTGCGAATACTTTTTTTCGACGAAATACATTTGGGGATAGCCCGATAGCTCGAAGATCTCTGTCTCGGTAAACGGGTAATCCGGCGCAACAGGGACGATATCGTCGCTGCCGCGAAGCATCGATTGCACAACGAGGAGGTCGTTCACCACATGCTGATGTAGCAGATCGAGAGCGAGCAACGGATATCGCAGGTGGTAGAGGACGCCGAGGAAAAGCACAACGTCGAATTTCTCTCGCAGGCGATCCAGTTCATATACGGACAAATTTGAAAACTCGATATTCAGGCCCGCCACTTCGGAGGCGAATCGCGCCTGTTCCAGGTAGCGCTCGTCGGTATCGATGCCGACAACGCGGTCGGCGCCGCGACGTTTCATCTCCATGGAATAGAAACCGGCATTGCAGCCGATGTCGAGGACGGTTTTGCCGCGCAAATCGGCGGGAATTGCGTCCGAGAAGCTCTTCCACTTCAGCGCTGGATAATCGCCGAGGAAATGGTGCGGCGCGGTTTGGATGCCGCCGAGATTGATGTTGTGAAACCAGGCACCGAGTTCAGCGATTCTTTTCCTTACGAGTTCGGGCGTCCAATCGGCAGAAAGAGCGAATTGGGTTTGCGTGTCTCTCATCTCATCGACCGGTGAAGGCGGGCGCGCCGATGGCTGCTTCCTTTTGAAGCGCGAGCTGCTCGCTATGCGAATTGAGGACGCGCAAAGCCTCGCGATATCCGTGAAGAGTTCCGACGTCAACGTAAGCCGTTCCCGTGCGCAGTCCGATGGCTTCGCCGCCGCGCGCCAGGTAGGCGTTGACGAGGGTGCCGATGTACTCGTCACGGCGGCCAGGCTCGGACCACAGCGCGAACAATTCTCGCAGCACGGCGCCAGGCATCCGAATGGCGCCCCAAACCCAGCGAGATTCGGAATTCGGGTCTTTGACGTCGATGCGAATCACGCGACCGTGCGGGTCGGCAACAATGGAGTCAAACTTTTCGGGATGGCTGACTGGAAAGAGAAGGAACGCGAGCTTGTCATTCTTCAGGTGCACGAATCCGTCCACCGGGAACCAAACGGTGTCTGGAAGACCTATAAGGACGTCGTCGTTATCGCGGATCAGAGGAAGGGCGCGAAAGATTGCGTCGCACAGGCCCGCCGCATGCGGCTGAACGGTGTAGCAGATGTGAGCGCCGGAGGCGCTCGCGCCGAAGTACTCCATTATGTCGGATTTGCCAGGCGATACGACGAAGCAGATGTTGGTGACGCCCGCGCGAAGCATGCGCTCAATCAAGTATTCCGAGATCGCGCGCGGACGTTCGACGCCGTCTTCGAATTGGCTTCCGACAGGCAAAAGCTCTTTCGAGAACGCGAGTGGCTGGATTCGACTGCCGATTCCCGCCGCTGGAACGATGCCCCACATTTCAAATCCCCAATCGGTCTTCGCCTATGCGCGCGCTTCTTCGCCGCTTGCGATACTCGCTCGCACGGGCCGCTTCGACCACGCAGAATCCAGTATGTTTTCGAGTTCGACGGCGCGATGGTCCGCGGTGTGGCACGACAACACGCGTTCGTGCGCCGCGGAGGCAATGCGGCCGAGTTCCTGGTCGGATAAAGAAATTGCGTCGATTGCCTCGGAAGAGTTTACGGCGCTGAGAATTTCCGAACCCGGAGCAAAAAAGCGATCGAGGCCCTCCCAGTTGTCGCTCAGGATCGGAGTACCGCTTGCGGCCGCTTCGAAGAGCCGCCCGGAAGGGCAATAACCCATTTCAGCCATCGACGCGCGGGTGACGTTAAGCGTGAGGCGCGAGGAAGAAAAAAAGGCGGCATGTTCCTGAGGTGGAAGGTGGCGCACAAAATAGATATTCGGAGTCCATGGAAATTGGCTGGGGTAACTGGCCCCTGCGATGAAAAATCTTCTGTCGGGAAGCCTGGCCGCGGGCTCGATAAAAAGCTTCTGAAGCATTCCCTGGCGATCTTCAGCATAAGTGCCGATGTATGACAGATCCGATGAATAGTGCGTGCAGGCGGCAACGCGGCGATGGACGTTGGGATCGACGCTGCCATACAGGGGCGCGACCGAGGACGCGTGGAGCTCCGTGGTCAGTTGGTCGAGGGCGGAACCGCCCGTGTAACTCAGGACAAGATCAAAATCCCTAAGTCCGCGCGGGCCGATGTAGCTGAGATTTTCGCCGGCGCGAAAGCGGGCGAGAGTAATCGGAGTATCGAGATCGTAAAAGACACGCAGCGCAGCCGATGAATCAAGCACGCAATCGGAGGCGGCGACGCCATCGAAGCAGTAAGACGTCACGATGGCGACGTCGGCATCGTGCAGCTCTTCGCGTGCAATTGCCGAGGCGCTGTTCCAATCGGGAAAAAGATGGAGCGTGACGCCATCGAAAGAAGTGAGGTCGCGATTGGCGGCGTAATAAGGGACGTCGCGTTCGAAGAAGACGATGCTGTGCCCTCGCCGGATCAAGGCGCGGAACAGTGCACGTAGAAGAGTCGCATGCCCATTGCCCCACGAGGAAGTGATCGTCAGGCCAAAAACTACGAATTTCATGATGCACCTGCTGACCGGAAATTCATTTGGGTGAGGCTTCGATCTTGAGATTCGAGCGTAAACCGCGAGGCGAGGTGGTTGACGGCAAGGATTTGTCGCTTCTGCCGCGAGAAGCGCACAGCGCTGATCGACACCGGATCTACGGAGAAGCTCACAATCGAATCAAGACTTTTGCCGCCGAAATGCACGAGGGCCGCGCGAATGGGATCGCAGTGGCTAAAGATCGCGAGAGTCGAGCTTTTATGCTGGCGGCGGATCGCTTCGATTGCTCCTGCCATTCTGTCGCGAACCTGCGCGACGTGCTCGCCGCGGGGAATGATGGCAGTACTTCGCGATGTATTGAAACGGCGCCATTCAGGGTTGCCGTCGAGCTCTGAGAATGATTTGCCGCTCCAATCGCCATAGTCGACGTCGGTGAGTTCGTCACAAATGACAACAGGCAAGGCTCTCGCTTTTGACAGAGGCTGCGCCGTTTCGCGCGTTCGCTCGAGCGGGCTCGAATAGATCGCGGCGATATCGATGCTCGCAAGGCGACGCGGCAATTCTTCAGCTTCCATTTGCCCTTCAGCGTTCAAGTGAATCCCCGTCGTCCTTCCGGCGAGCCATTTGCCGATTGCGTCGACCGAAGCGTGTCGAATCAGCAAGACCGTTGTCGTCATCGAACTCAGCCACCTTGCTGGCCAGCCGCTACAACGCTTTCAGCGCCAATTGTGCGCGTCGGGCGCGTATCTGCCTGTTCAGAACTGACACCGCGCGAGGCCAATACGTATGACTCCAGCTCGATCGCTCGGTGAACGGCCGTGTGCTCGGAAAGAATGCGTGCGCGGGCATTTAATCCTATTGCGATTCGATTCTTCTCAGGCAGGTCAGTCAGGTACTCGAGCGTGTCACGTCCGGAACGCGTTATCAGAATTTCCTTGCCGGGTCTGAGAAATGTGTCCAGGCCGGGCCAACTGTCGCTGATGATAGCCGTGCCGCATGCGGCCGCCTCGAACAGGCGAACGCTCGGCGAGTAACCCGCGCGCCGCATCTCGTCGCGCGTGAGGTTCAGCGTGAATCTCTGCGCGTTGTAAAACCTGCGATGCCCACGCGGTGATAGGTGAACGATTCGTTTGACGTTGCGGGGCCAGTCGATTTCCGGCGGATATTGCGCCCCCGCGACCACCATGCGGACTGTCGCAGATTCGCGCGCAGGAGCAAGCATGAAACGATCGAGCCATGGCTGACGATCCTCGCTGTAGGTGCCGATATAACCAAGATCCCACCGTGTGGGGCACGATTCAGTCGCGTAAATCCCGGGATCAACCGAACAATACAGCGGCCGAGCATTGCGCGCGCCGAAACGTCGTTCGACTTGTCGCAGCGTCGGGCCGCCGGTAAACGACAGGTACAGATCGTAGCGCCCGATCAGGCTGGGCGAGATGTAATTACAATGGCCTCGTTCGAGCGCAGCGAGCGTCACCGGCGTGTCGATATCATAGAAAGCTGTGAGGCCCTTAGAGGTGCGCGTCACCCACTCGCCGATCTCGGAACCATCAGGCACGTAGGAACCAACAATCACAAGGTCGGCGGCGGCGACCAGTTTGCGAAAGCGCTCTTTCATTTTCCGGAGGTTGGAGTAGGTGTGAACGCGGCCGTAGGGAGAGCGCGGAAGATCGCGGTTGTGCGCATACCAGGGGAGATTCCGTTCCAGGAACGTGACAGTGTGCCCGCGCGCATCCAGGCCGCGCATCAACGCACGGTAGGTTGTCGCGTGCCCGTTGCCCCACGATGAGGTGACGGCGAGACCGAAAATGACGATATCAAGCGATTCGTTCACTGGCCGCCCCGGAAGATGAATGTGACTCACATGCGTAAGCAGCATGAGTGTGTGCGCGTTGAGTGAATTCAGGTTTGCTTCGAAAATCGAGTTCCTGTTCGAGTTGATTCACGCGATGGCGATACGTGTGCTCCGAGAGCATTCGCTCGCAAGCAGCAAGTCCGATTTGACGCGCGGCGAGCGGGTCGAGACCGCGAAGAATGTTTGCGACTTCCGCGCCGCTATTTGCGAGGAGCACTTCGCGGCCGGGGTCAAGGAACATTTCAATCCCTTCCCATGCGTCGGTGATGACGCAAGCACCGGCCCCGGCTGCTTCGAAGATTCGTGTGGGCGGCGAGAAGCCATAGGACGCCATACTCTCGCGGTTCACGTTGAGGACGGCGCGAGCGCTGCAATTCAGTACATTGTGGTCGCGCGTGAAGACGTGTCCGATCGCTTTCACATTCGCGGGCAGACGCTTCGTCCCCCAACCGTTTCCACCGAGCAAAAACTGAAAGGCGCCAGCCGATTCTGCCGCGCGCAAGAAAAATTCCTCGATGCGAGCTTCGCGATCCGGCAGCCGGTTGGCGAGAAGAGTGAGGTCGGCGGCAAACCGGGGGTCAGCAGGGACTCGGAAGTGAGTGGACGGATCCAGCGCGTTATAAATCGGCAGGCATGAGCGCGCGCCCAATTTGCGGTACGCCTCGATAACGCGAGGCCCGCCGCCATAAGTAAGAATCAGATCATATTTCGGGATCAGTTCACGAAACGAATCCGACGGATTCGCATTCACGCGATCGAGCGTGGCGGGCGCATCGACGTCCCAGAATGTCGCGATCGTGTGCTGAGCCTTTACGGACAAAACGGCGGAGTCAAGAAGCTCGTCGAAGATGCCGATTCCGCTGGTTTTGATCAGAAGATCGGCATCGCGCGCGCTTTCGAGAGCACGCCAGAGAGCGGCTTCTTCCGGCGCATAGACAACGACTTTCGCCCATTCGGGGTCATCCATGTCCCGATTCTTCTGGCGATCGTAGGCGTCGGGCTCATAGAACGTGACGCGATGTCCATGCTCGGCCAGGCCGCGGATGATGCCCCGGTAGTAGGTGGCGGCGCCGTTCCAATAAGCTGAAACGAGACTCGATCCGAAGAACGCAATGTTTAAACTCGTCATGCCGCAGCCCCGCGGGAAGATGATTGGAGGTGTTCTGCGCCTGCCGCCAGGTCTGCCGATGTTGAAGCAGGCGGCTTCGTCTGGCGCGCCTTCGCGATTTGGCCACAGATGCGCAAAAGCTCGTCAACGCGGTGCGCACAAGTGTGGCGGACAAGGATGGTGCGGCGTGCGTGGTCAGACAGGTCGCTCCTCAGCTCAGGTTTTTCCATCAAAGCTGCAAGATGACGGACCATTTCCTGGCCGTCGCGCGCAAGGAGGTAATCGCGCCCCGGAGTAAAGAGGTTTTCGGCGTCGTGCCACAATGCGGAGACGAGAGGGATGCCGCAGGCCAATGCCTCGAAAACGCGAATGGTTGGAATGCCGGGCAAAGCTTTCACATACGGGCGGCGCGGAACATGGACCGTCACACGATAACGAGAAAAGACGCGCGGAACTTCGTAGTTCGGGAGCCAACCGCCGTATTCAATGTTTGCGGCAGCAAGTTCATCCATCGCATGCTGCGGATATCGAACACCATAGATGCGAGCCTTCAGGCCAAGCTGTTTGACCGGCTCCAACAGGAACTCCCGCAACTCGGCGGTGCGTTCACCGTCGCCCCAGTTGCCGATCCACACCAGGTCGCCCTCATAAATCGGTGAGGAGTTGGTCCTGGTTGCATAGGGCCGGAAGACGCGGGTGTCCGCCGCTTCATGCCACGTCCATATATCTTTCCGCCCGAGGCGAGCCCGATACATGCTTGAGATCGCTTCGCCGAACGCGAGCACGCCGTCATACGCGCTCAGATCAAACTTGAAAATTTCGTGCGGCGCAGTGACAGCGCGGTGATGTGTATCGTGGAAAAGAAGCAGGAAATCGCCTCGTCGCGCGCGGTATTTGCCGATGCGTGCAACCAGCTCCGGCGGGTTCCATTCATGCACAAGGACTAAGGCGGCGTCTTCCAGCGCATCATCGAGATCGAGAGATTCAGGTCTGTAGCGAATACTCTTCAAACGCGGGTATGCCGAGTGGAAGCCGTCGATGGCGGCTGTGCCGTGCATGCCGATGAGATTTCGCACGCTCCACGAATCCTGGTCTTCATAAATGCGAACGTCGTGGCCACACGAGAGCAGTTCGCCCGCAATACCGCGCAGGAAATGAGCGTTCCCATGGTTCCAGTCCGAAATCAGCGAGTGGTAGAACATCACTATGCGCACGATCGCACCCTCTGCGAGGAATATTCGGATTCGACCATCGTTGAGTAGACCCGCGCGTAACTCGATGCCATGCGGTCCGATGTAAGGCCGGACGCACGTTGCATGGATTTACTCGCCAAACTGTGCCGCAACGCGGGATTGCGTATCAGTTCATTAAGAGCGGCCGCGAGTTGGCGATCGTTATCGGGGGAAACGAACATGGCCGCGCCATCCCAACTTTCGCGGAGCGACTGGATGTCGCCGAGCACAAGGGCACAGTTTGAAAGCGCAGCTTCGAGAACGGAAAGCCCGAACGGCTCGTATCTGGCCGGGGCGCAGAAGATTTGGGCGCGAGCGAGGAAATGCGCGAAAGCGTCGGGAGCAAACTGGCCCAGCAGGCGGCAGGAACGAAGGTGAACAGAAGACGCGTGTGACATTGGCGGGTCGGCTTGTCCAACAACCAAGACAGGCCAATCGAGTTCGCCGGCGACGCGATCAAGCGCGCCGATGTTCTTAGCTTCGTCCCACAATCGTCCGGAAGCGGCGACGAAGGCATCGTTCGCCGGAGCGGCGTGAAACAGAGAGGGATTTCTGCCATTTGGAACGACGCAGGAGCGTTGTGGCGGCCCATAGAGGCGTTGCAGCGACTGCAGCATTGCAGCGGTAGGAGCAATCACACAATCCGCAGCGCGAATGCCGTCGCAAACCTGAATGCGATAGGTTGCCCAGTCGCGGTCAGGCGCGGGTTCGCCCTTCACGGCGAGCCACCAGGAAAGCACGCATGAGTGCGCGACGATTAAAACCGGTGCGCTCCAGGGAAGTGCACCGTGGACGTACCCATTCAGGTGAACGATGTCGGGGCGCAGCGATCGATCGAGATCAAGCAGCCACTCGGCCGACATTTCTACATCGCGCCATGGGTTACCCATCCACTCAAGCTTGTAAGTGGATTCGTATAGCATTGCGCCGGATATCGCCGCGATGTCGGCGCGTTGCGAGACCGTTGGCGGCGGTCCCATCGTTGCGACGGCGATTTCGTGATTGCGTTTTGCGAGCGAGCGAGCGAGTTCCACTGTGTAAGTCCACACGCCGCCGACAGCATCTGTCGTCATCAGTATTTTCATTAGCCGTAAATCCGATCGAGCACACCAGCGACTATGCCGAGATTTTCTATATCGGGATCGAATCGATTGCCGCGCGTGAGCCGCGCCAGCCAGTCCAGCGCGGCACGACCGCCCCAGCAATCCGGCGATTCGGTCAGGACCTGCCGCGAAGTGCCCGTGTACTGCTCTGCCGCGAAGTCGTAGAAGGAGCCGTTGACGTTGCGGAGACGTGCGCCGCCTTTCGTTCCGTAGACGGCGGCTTCAATCACCGCATCCTGACCGGCGTGGGCTCGCCACGAGCAGGCGACGTTAACGTCGACATGTGGCGCCAGTCGGATTGTGGCGGTCGCGAAGTCCTCGACCTCAGCGTTGCTTCGAACGAATTTCCTTCCATTGGTGAAAAGCGTGCCGCTTACATTTTCGACCGCGGGAAAATCCAGCAGCCACAGAGCGAGGTCGACAAGGTGGATACCCAAGTCAATCAGGCAGCCGCCGCCGGAGAGATTGGGATCGTAGAACCATGCTTTGTCGGGTCCGTATGCGTTGTGAAATGCAAGGTCGAGCGCGAAGACGTCTCCAAGGCTGCCGTGCTGAATGAGTTCACGAATCCTTGCCGCAGCGGCAACAAAGCGGTAGCACAGATCGACTTTGAGCAGCCGATCGGAAGCGCGAGCTGCGTCGATTGCGTGCTGTGTCTCCGTATGATTGCGACCGAGCGGCTTTTGGCAAAACACCGCGAGCCCTTCTCGCAGCGCGAGAGTAGCTTGCTCAGCATGAAAGGCGCTTGGCGTGGCGATCACAATGCCGTCAACGTCCGATTCAATCGCTTCGGTGAAATCCCCCAGGACTTCGGCGTCGGGGGCAAGCTGTTGCGCGCGACGAGCAAGACCTTCCTGCGGCTCGACGATCGCGCGTATTTCGGCATTACCGCTATCGGCTAGAGCCTTCATTCGGTTAAAGCCGATCCAGCCGACTCCGACGAAAGCGAGGCGCGGTCTCTTGGCTTCATTGAAAAACGAAGTGCACAGGTTGCCCGCGGTCTGGCTCATGGAATCACCAACGCCTTAATAAACCCGTCCGGCCGCGTGCGAAGCATCTCGAAGGCGCTGCCGAGTTCGTCGAGAGGAAAGCAGTGGGTGTACAGGGGAGTTGGGTTGAGCGTGCCGTTTAGGACTGCTTCGAGTGCGGCGCGCATACCATCGAGGTAGACTCGCGAATCGCGCTCATGAGCGTTAATTACGTCAAGGCCGCGCCAATTCCAGAGCTGCAGATCGACGGTTCGTAACCCGTCCTGGTGATAGCCGGCAATGATAAGGCGGCCACGTTCTTTTGTGATCTGCGTCGCGAGATCGAGAGAGGCTTGCGATCCGACTGACTCAATCACGCAATCGAAACCCGTACCCTGAGTCCAGCGCGCCAGATCGATTGCAGAATCGCCGCGCCACTCGAATACGGCATCGGCTCCGCAATGGACGGCGACTTCGCGTGCGAATGGCCTTCGGGAAACTGCCGCGACGCGCGCACCAGCGAACTTTGTCAGCCGGGTAAGCAATGCGCCGAGGAATCCAATACCGACAATCGCGACGTTCTCGCCGGAAGCAACGGCGCTGCGGCGCGCGATGTTCATGGCGCAGGCCAGGGGTTCGCCCGGGAAGGGAATGTCGCCGAGCGACTTGGGCAGAAGCAGCGCACTGCCGGCGGCCACAGTGTCGTACTCCGCGAATCCATGGTTGGAGAGCATCGCAACTCGGTCGCCGTTGCGAAATTCAGTTACGCAGGAGCCAACAGCTTCGATGGTGCCCCAAGCTTCATGACCGGGCGCACCCGGCTGCAATGGGTAGGTGAACCAGGGGCGGCCTTCCCAAACAGGAAGGTTCGAACCACAGATGCCACATCCTTCAGTGCGGACGAGAATATCCGTGTCGTGCAGTACCGGCGGGCTGACTGCCTGAAGTTCCGCGCGGCGCTGAGCGGCAATGACCCCTGCAGCCATTTGTGCGGGCATTGCCGCGGTGTCGAACGAGCTGGGTTGAGGGCTTCTTTGAACCGTTTGCAATTCAGTTCCCTTCTGAAAGTTCCAACGAAAAGTGATTGCGGGCGCTCGTTGTGATTGGTTCATGTCCTCGACTCAAATCGCCGGACGCGGGAGCTTCAAAACCCTGTCGCTGAGCCAACCAGGCCTGAAGCAAGGGAATGCCTTCGCGAACAGATACGCGAGGCGCCCAACCAGTCTGCGAATGGAACTTACGTGTATCAGAAACGTAGTATCGCTGGTCCGCATGACGCCATTCGCCGAAGAGCACGCGACACGGCTCGTTGCGAACTTCTTCAATCAGCGCGAGCAATTCGAGAAGGCTTGCCGAGTTCTGCGGACCGCCGCCGATATTGAAGGCTTGGCCTGCCGTGCACTCGATTGAGCGCATAGCCAGGCCGAAGGCGTCAACCAAATCGTCAACGAAAAGCAAATCGCGAACTTGCATTCCATCGCCGTAGACGCTGATTGCGCCGCGTTCGTTTGCGCGGATCAGAAAATGCGCGACCCATCCCTGGTCCTCGGTGCCATTTTGATGAGGCCCGTAGATGCAGCTCATGCGAAACACCAGAGCCGGCAGGTGAAACGTGCGGGCGTAGTCGAGGATGTATTGGTCGGCGGCGCCTTTCGAACACCCGTACGGGCTGTGAAAATCGAGGCAGCGAGTTTCGCTGATACCGTGCGGCGAAGCTCCTTTGCCGGAAGGCCAATAACGGCGGTCTTTCGTATAAAGTTCGAGGTCCGCGAGCGCTCCGTAGACCTTGTTGGTGGAGGTGAAGAGTAGGGCCGGCGGATTCGCCAGTCCGCGAATCGCCTCGAGCAGGTGCAGCGTTCCTCCTGCGTTAACGTCGAAGTCAAAGCGCGGATTCACCAGGCTGTCGGTGACCGCGACCTGCGCCGCGAGATGAAAAACCGTTGAGGCTTGCTTAACGACAGCCCTCAAAGCACCGAAGTTGCGCGTGTCGCCCTGCTCGAACCCGAGCCGGGGGCCGTGCTTTGCGAAGAGCCATGAAAGATTCGATTCGGAGCCGCGGCGCGAGAGATTGTCGTAGATGATGACTCTGCGTCCGTCAGAAAGCAGCCGGTCCGCCAGATTCGTGCCGATAAAACCAGCGCCGCCGGTAATCAAAACAGCATCGCGTTCGTGGGAAAACCGGTCATAGTCGCTCACTCGGCGTTTTGAACGAGACGAGCGGGGGGCGGGGACTTGTTCTCTCGTTATGTGTTCGCAGCTTGCTCCAGTGGATCTTTCACTTCGGGTCTTCATACCGTGAGTCCTCGAGCATCAAGCTCCGCACAGGCCTCAGCGACGTGGTCTTCGGGAGTTTGGTTTTTCAACCAGAGTGCGAGTTCCTCAATTCCGGTGTCGAACTCTACTTTCGGTTCATAGCCGAGAACGGTTTTTGCTTTCGTGATGTCCGAGAAGCAATGGCGGATGTCGCCGACGCGATAACGGCCGGAAAGTTCGGGCGAGAGGTCCGGACGGTTGAGCGTGCGAGCAACTTTTTCCGCAACATCGCGAACGCACACTGATTTGCCGCTGCCAATGTTGAGAATTTCACCTTTGGCTTGCGGGCTTTCAAGCGCGAGGCGACAGGCTTGGGCAATATCGTAGACGCTGACAAAATCACGCTGCTGTAGTCCGTCCTCGAAAACGAGCGGCCGATTGCCATTCAGAATCCGCGAGGCGAATATGGCAAGCACGCCGGTGTACGGATTGGAGAGCGATTGGCGGGGGCCATAAACGTTGAAAAATCGCAGAGCCACGGCGCGAAAGCCGTACGCCTGACCGGCCATCAAACACATGTGCTCCTGGTCATATTTCGAGAGCGCGTAGATCGATGACAGCCGCGGATGCTTTTCCTCGCGCGTAGGAACCGGCACTAGCGGTTCGCCGTGGCCGTTGCGAACCTCCCAATCTCCGCCTCGGAGCTGTTCGAGAGTTCGCGACCCGCAAGCCGCTGTCCCAGAGCCATCGCGGTACTCCCCTTCTCCGTAAATACTCATGCTGGACGCGACGATCAGCGTCTCCACGGGAGCTTCGAGGAGTTCCTGAAGCAACACGGCCGTTCCGAAGTTGTTCACAGACGTATATTCCGCGATCTGATACATGCTTTGGCCCACGCCGACGGCGGCCGCGAAGTGAAAGACAGCATCCACATCCTTCAATGCGCGCCGGATGTCCGCGGAATTACGCACGTCGCCGCAAACGAACTCCACGCCGGGATTCAAATAATCGGGTACTTTTTTTCTGGCTCCATGGACTTGAGAACAGAGATTGTCGAGTACGCGTACGCGATAGCCCAAGGAAAGCAGCTCGTCCGCGAGGTGCGATCCAATAAAACCCGCGCCACCAGTAATAAGCATTTGCCCGCTCATGGGATCTTGGCTCCAAGTGGTTGTGGTGAGATGTATTGCCTATTGGTGGGTGTCGGGGGCCCAACGGCAGCCAGGTCGATTCAACCGTAACGCACGCTACGGTCTCGGCCTATACAGTCGAGGTTGTAGAAACAAAACGTAAGAACGCGAGTAAATGCATTTTTGCGAATCTGCGCGATGCGTCGTGTCACGGCGCGGATCGAAGGTTGCAGTTGTCTATTTTCTCCGCGCTCCGAGTTGACTTCGACATCCCGATACAGCAAACTCTGTAACTCAAATTTAGACAGACCGGCTTCGCATCGCGCGCGTTCTCCCCGTTTACCGCTGCTCCTCTGCTCGCTCTCTCGCCGGCCAACGATCAGGACTCGTTTCCCGGCAGAAGACTCCCTCCGCTTCTGAGCTGGGGAACGAAACCCGCGAGCGCTGAGGAGTGCGCCCTTACCGACGATGAAGGCCAACGGTTCGCATAAACCTACATTGACGCGCCGCGTTCTTTCCCAGCTTCAATGTCAACGCTGGTCCCTCTCGTTGCTCTTCATCCTGGAGATAGTCAGCACGCCGCTGTCTCTATTGGCTCCGCTGGGAATTAAGATCGCCGTCGACAATGTGGTCGGCCGCAAACCCTTCCCGCATGTACTCCAAAGCATTCTGCCAGGATGGCTTACCGGCTCACCAAAGCATCTCCTCGTGCTGGCGATCTCCGTGCAGATGGCCATCGCTTTGCTGATCCAGGCACACTGGTTCTGCACTTACTTGCTTAAGATTCGATCCGGCGAGCGGATGCTGGTGAATTTTCGCTGGCGTCTGTTTGGGCACCTGCAACGGTTGCCGCTGAGTCATCACGATCTACGAGGAAGCGCAGATTCCGCGTTCCGAGTTCAGGATGATGCGGCGGCGCTGAAGAGCATCACGATCGACGGCGCGTTGTTCTTGTTCTCCGACGTCGTGAAACTGCTTGCGATGTCGTGTGTCACGTTGTGGATCGAGTGGCGGCTTGGGATTGTCGCACTTTCTGTTGCGCCGCTGCTCTGCTTACAGGCATTGATCTACCATCGGCGAGTCGGCGGACGGTATAAATTTGTTAAAGACCTTGAAAGCGCGGCGTTTCGGGTCGTACAGGAAGTGCTGTCCACGATTCGCGTGGTGAAAGCCTTTGTGCAGGAAGATGCCGAGCGAACACGGTTCCTGAAACATGCGAGCGACGCAAGCAATGCGCGCATTCTCCTGGGCTACGCGGATGGCTTTTTTGGCGGGGCGGTGAACCTGACCACAGCGGCGGGGGTGGCTGGTGTGTTGTTCGTCGGCATCAGCAACGTTCAGACGGGCGCTTTAACATTGGGTTCGCTGCTCATGGTAATTACGTACCTGGTTCAGTTGTATGCGCCCCTTCAGAACATTACGTACCACTTAGCCAGCCTAAAGGCGTCTGCCGCAAGCGTTGAACGCGCACTGGAAATCTTCGAGACGGAACCCGAAACTTCCCCGAATTCCTCGCCTCTCTTGCATCAGGCTCCGCGTCGAGCGTTCGGTTCGATTCGGTTTGAAAATGTGACGTTCGCGTATGGGACGAAGCCGCCGGTCCTGGAAGACTTCTCGTTTGACGTACCGGCTGGCGCGCACGTCGGATTGGTGGGCAGGACGGGCTCCGGTAAGACGACCCTCGTAAACCTGCTGGTGCGATTCATCTCTCCTCAATCGGGACGCATTTTGCTGGACGGCCAGGACATACGTGAAATGGATCTGGGTGAGCTGAGGCGGCAGTTCGCATTCGTCCTGCAAGAACCGGTGCTGTTTTCGACGACCTTGGCCGAGAACATCGCCTATGGCAGACCAGAGGCGACGCGCCAGGAAATCATCCAGGCAGCAAAAGCCGCGAAGGCCCATGATTTCATTGAACGCCTGCCGAAAGGATACGAGACGAACGCCGGCGAACGCGGCTTGATGCTTTCAGGAGGAGAAAGACAGAGGATCTCTATCGCCCGCGCCTTCTTGATGGATGCCCCGGTATTGATTCTCGATGAGCCGACGAGCTCGATTGACGTTACGACGGAAGCAGAGGTGCTCAGGGCCACGGAAGGGTTGAGCGCCGGCCGGACGTGCTTTTTCGTAAGTCATCGACTGAAGACACTCGCGAATTGCGATTTCCTGTTTAAACTAGCGCAAGGAACCCCTCTCGAAGTTCTGGCCTGCGATTCCAGCACTGACCTCGATTCGATTCTTTCCGACGAACCGGTTCTCGCAGAGGATCGGGCGCATTTGGTCTAAGGCCCCCACAAAACGCTGTATTGCCCCGCTCTCGTGAACGCTTATTGTCAGACGAGCAGCGGATTTGTGTCTTGAGCCGTGAGAATCGGCCAGCGGTCGCTGCAACTGACCATCGAAAGGAACCGACATGGCCCGACGACAAACGAAAAGATCAACTCGGGAAGGCAGGCCGCAACGGAAAACCAGAACAGGTCGCTCGGCATCGAGTACGCGCCGGAGATCAAATTCTTCGAAAACGACAACCAATCACGATGAAATCCGAAGGTGGGCCGAGGAACGGGGCGGCGTCCCAGCCTGCGTGCAGGGCACAGGCCGTGGCGAGGATACGGGCATCATCCGCATTGAGTTTCCAGATGCGCTCAATGCGAAAGATGCGAACCTTGAAAAAATCACGTGGGAGGACTTCTTCGATAAATTCGACGAACAGGGTCTGGCGCTCGTGCATCAAGATAAGCTCGCTCGCGGAGGCAGGAGCAACTTTGCGAAGCTTGTGAAGCGCGATCGACGCAGCGAGGGCCGGCGAACGGCCGCTTAGGCTTTCGCCGCATGGCGTGGCCGTGCGCCGCTCGACTGCTCAATGCGCCCGATGGTTCGTTGTTGTCATGCAGGCAATCCGTTTCCCCTGGTCACGGCCACATTGTCTGAGACAGGTGCCCTCAAGTTGAGTAAGAGGCAGTCCGCGACCGCAACAAATCGCTGCGAAAGAACAATTTGCACGTTCAGAAACGCATCCTTGTTTCCAAGGAGACTCCCATGAAGGCTGTTGTTTTTCACAAGATCGGCGACATTCGCCTGGAAGATGTACCGGAACCTAAGATTAAGGACAAATTCGACGCGATCGTTCAACTCACGGCGAGCGCCATTTGCGGAACCGATCTCCACTTCGTCAGGGGAACCGTACCGAACATGGTTCCCGGAACGATTTTAGGACACGAAGGGGTCGGGGTGGTTCAGGAAGTGGGAAAGGGCGTGCGCAACCTCAAGAAAGGCGACCGCGTCGTAATACCCTCAACCATCGCTTGCGGAGCTTGCTCTTATTGCCGCGCCGGTTACTTTGCGCAATGCGACGACGCAAATCCCAATGGCAAGGACAGCGGAACAGCCTTCTTTGGAGGACCGAAGGAAAGCGGTCCTTTCGACGGTCTACAAGCTGAGTATGCCCGCATTCCGCTCGCGCACGTAGGACCGGTAAAGCTGCCCGAAGACGTCACAGACGACCAGGCGATCCTTGTCTCCGACATCTTCCCAACAGGCTACTTCGCCGCGGACCTTGCGGAATTGCATCCCGGATCAACTTTGGCAGTCTTCGGTTGTGGCCCAGTTGGCCAGTTTGCAATCGCGAGCGCCAAACTGCTCGGCGCAAGCAGGATTTTCGCGGTTGATTCCGTTGCTTCCCGGCTGTCGATGGCGAGCGACCAGGGCGCCGAGGTCATCGATTTCGATCGCGAAGATCCTGTGGAGGCGATTCGCGAACTGACTAAAGGTATTGGCGTTGACCGTGCTATCGACGCCGTCGGAGTAGACGCAGTTCACGCGAAACATGGTCCAGCTTTGAAGCGATCGGAAGTCAGACAGTTCAAGGAAGAAGTCGAGCAGGTCGCGCCTAATACGAACCCTGACGGGGAGAACTGGCGGCCCGGAAATGCACCGTCGCAGGTTTTGGATTGGGCAATCGAATGCCTCGCGAAAGCGGGCACTCTAAGTATCGTCGGCGTGTATCCTGCTTCAATGAGAAGCTTCCCAATCGGTGATGCGATGGAGAAGAACCTGACGATTCGGATGGGCAATTGCAATCACCGGAAATACTTGCCGGAGCTTGTCAGGTTGGTACAGCAAGGCAGCATTGAACCGCGAAAGATACTTACGCAAGTTGAGCCGTTAATGTCCGCCATCGACGCGTATAAAGTTTTCGATCTTCGGCAGCCAGGTTGGATCAAAATCGAGTTGCAGCCGCAAAAGGCGCTCTCTCGCGGGGCATGAAAAACTGTTTTCCCTAGATCGAGTCCAGCACGTGTAGTTTCGCGACATGCCTCCTGGCCCGGCACTCTACACTTAGAGAGTCGCAGCGGCGGACCATCCAGCTGTTGGTTTCCGTTCGGTAAGGTCAGCTTATCGGATGTTTGCGGCGTTAATTAATTCTCCATTGCGTAGATATGAGCGCGCGGATACTCGCCTTCGGCACTTTGTGGCCGCACATGGCTCCCTCAACCTGTCCCGCCACTTGCATCGTTTTGCCGACGAGTGCGTTGAGATCCAGGCCGACGCGCTCCTGAAACAGGTCCGGATAGGGGGAGCAGACAACAAACGTAGCGTCGGGTGACTCTTTGAAATAAATGGTTAGCCATTGCGGGAAGCCGCTCTTATCGACATCCACCTTTGAGACGGTGCCGGTTATGACCATATTCTGTCCCATCCAGCCCGGATCGTATGATGCCGGAGACTGGTGCGAACCGGTCCATCGCGTACGATTCGCCTCTTCGGCACGTTGAATCATCTGCGCGCCCACCTGCGCGTTTGGGTTACCTGCCGCCGCCGCTGCCAAGACCTGCCTATTGTGTTCCTCGCGTGCGGCAGAAGCTTCCCGCTCTCGTTGTAATTGTCCTTCTGGCGAGGCGGCATAGGCTTGCGCGGCGGCGGCCTTCTGCTTCGCTTTTCGATCCTCATCGGCGGCCTGTGCGAGTTTCTGCAAAACGGCGCCGAGAAGCTGCCAACCTTGCTCGGAGGGAGATAGGCCTTTCGCAACGCGCAGTTGTGCACCTTTTGGGGTCGCCGCGTCGAGATAGTATTCGCCGTAGGAGCAGACGCCGAGAATATTGCACTCAGCAGGGCGTGGCCGAAAATAAAGCGTCGTCGCGAAAGGCACCATTTTGTGGTCAGGATGCTTGGCGAGCACCCTGTCGGCACAGTTTTGCCCGGGCGGGTCATGATTCGTCACATACGTCGTGTCGGCGTCGCGACTGACGCAGACTTGCATGGTGGTACGCGTGAAAACCGGGTTTCCCGCTTTATCGGTGCCGTCGTCGGGAACCGTGGCAACGAGCGGCTGCCATTTATACTCGGCGTCGAGGTAGGCGAACCCAATGTAGCCGCCATCCAGGGCCACGTTGGCGCAAGATCCCCCGGAGACCGTAATCCAGCCCAGAATCAGCCACCGGTGGTCGTTTTTATTCGGCAACAGTTCTACAGCATCAATATCGAACGCGCCCTTGTTGCAAACGACGAGGAGGACGTCGCCCGTTTTCATGTCGCTCGCGCGCGCAGGAATAATCCCACACACAAAAAGCAGCGCCAGGAAAAGGGCCACACTCCCAATCCATCTTGTTTTCGTGTGCCGTGGCATCGTGGACCCCTGCCCTGCGTTCGTTGGCGGCACTATAACATCAATTGGGCGGGCTGTCGGTCTACGCCGATTTACCGACTTGTTGACGGTGGGATTTCGATGTTTCCCAATCCAGACGCGCCTGCTGGCGTTTGGGGTGTTAGCTCACCTTTATTTCGTATCGATCGATGAGAAACCCGTCAAACGGTGCCCGGAAGAAAAGAAATCGCCGGCCGCGGAGGCGAAAGTGTCCATTGCTGCGGCGATTCAATGAGGTTATTTGGACAGTTTGGCACAGTCGAGGGACACGTTTGCCGGCGGGAGCAGCATTCGTGTCTACAACTACCGTATAATGATACGCACTTCGTGTCGGGGCGTAGCGCAGCCTGGTAGCGCGCCTGCCTTGGGCGCACGAACCCGATATCCAACAACTCCATTCCACATTGCACGTTGTCAATGTTTCCAACAACTTGGGGAACCTGCTTCGCGCTCGAAGTTAAGCCCCGACACGTGAAAACATTGCGATCTGGTACAGTTCTGATACAGCGCCACGCCCCCAGGAACCCGCTTCATCAGCGGGACAGCAAGGCAAGAAATTGTGTCGGCCGAACGATCGCAATTCCGCGATATTGCTTGACCTTCAGAGGGCCGCGTCGCCGCTGACGACGTAGTTAGCATGGGCAGCAAACGCGGCTTCTAGAAACTTGTCGTCATCAGGATCGCTACAAACAGGTTCGGAGAATGAAACCGGCTCGACCATGTCGGAGTGAAGCTCGATGATTCTAAGGATCGAGGTGAGCACAGGGATTGGCCGCTTTTTCATCGTCTCGTCCAACACACGACGGTATTCATCCAGAATGGGTGAATTCTGAAAGCCTGGCAGGAACAACGGTTTCGTCTAGCCATCTCACTCTCAATCGGCGGCCCCGCCCAAAAGACACCCGAGATGAAGACATTGGTGTCGAGGATCGCCTTGATCTTCACTTCGCGCGGCGCCTAGCCTTGGCAATCGCAGATTTCAAATCTGCCTTCTTGATGCCGGCCCTCTTCGCTTCGGTACGAGCCTGGCTTAGAACCTCCTGGAACTCCTCCAGTTTAGGGGGAGTAATGGTTTTGAGGATTACCGCGTCGCCCTTGCCGATGACGAGGAACTGGTCGCCCTCGCTTAGACCGAGGTTGTTGCGAATCTCTTCGGGAATAACGACCTGCCCTCTGGACGAAAGTTTTGTGGTGGCGTAAGCGGCCATTAACCTCCAATCTTACCAGTAAGAATAAAGGCCGCGCCAATCAAATTACTACCCCTGACAATGAGGAGCCGAAGGAACCGGCCAAGCACGAGCGTCAGCACGCCTTGGCAGCTTGTCGCTTTATAGTTTTGCTGTGCTTACGCTTCTTGGACAGTTCCGTCAGCACGCTCGTGCCGATTTTTGAGGCGTTCACCTTGTAACGAACAGCCGTCCGCATGAGGTTAGCTTCCTTGGAGAGAGTCTCTGCGGAACTATAGCCAGAGCAGTACAGATCGGGCACGATCGCACAACTCACTAAAAAGCGGTTGAGGTTCGCGGTGGTCATTTGCCGGATTCGCGCTTCAACCAGCTTCTCATGATCCACCGAGGTTCCGCCCCACGATGTCTTTGTCTTCTTCTCCTCCCAACCGTAGATCTGGAAGATTCGATGATGGTTGTCGTGGCCTAGGCGCCGGAAGTAGTCGAGTGCGACCATCTCGAAATCCGCGCGCGCCAATCCGCCAGGAAGCTTTCTTCGAACTGCCTGCAAAATGCGCGAGCGCGACTCCTTCTGAACTCGAATAGCGAGCGCGAGCTTTCTGCGCTGCTGCCGTTCCTGTGGAGAGATTTCGTAGTGGGAGAACTGCCGGTGCGTTTTGCACTTGTCATCGGCACAAATCTGCAGAATTGTTCCCGCTTCTCGGCCATCCACAATTACCGCAGCCTGCGTCTGTGGGCACTCTCCTTTATGTTCCACACGGCGATACTGCCCTTCATATAGAATGTCGGAAGACTTGGAATGTGCCTGCCAGTAGGGTGCCGAGGAGATCTGAACTGGCTTTTGCCCCTCCTTCACCAAGGGTTCAAGGCGCGCCTGAACAAGCGCCTGGAGTTTGGTCCGGTAGCACGCCGGATCAGTGCACACGGACTTATTCCTGACCTCCGGGAAAAGCAGCGGATTATTGCCAGTCCGTTTGAGACAGGTTGAGCATGGCCCTGCGGCGGGCAGCAAATTGGCATCGTTGGCGTCAAAAGGCGCGTTTTTCAAATCCAGGTGAATTTCGCGTTCGATCCAATCGCGAAGCTGACGGATTGTCATCGCTTCCGCTTTGCGGTCCTTCAGAATCGAGGCCGTGCTGCGGTGACCGGGAAAACACTCCATCAAGGCCCGCTCCTGATCCGCAGGTTGGAGCCGTGCGAGTTCCAGTGCATGTGCCACGGTGAGCTTGCCCTCATAGAAAGCTGTTTGCGCGGCCGAAATCAGATCGGTGAGCGAGATGCGGCCTTTAACATAAGCCGGACTCTTGGCAACCTGCGCCGCGACAGTTTCGACGGTGTAGAAATCGGGTTTCATCTCGATTAAAGAGCGATATCCGATGCCTTCGTCCAGTTCATGGATATCGGCACGCTGGAGGTTCTCGATGAGTTGAATCTCGCGACATTCGGCATCTGTCAAGTTCCTCACCGTTGTCGGGATCGTGTCTCTGCCCGCCAGCTTCGATGCGCGAAAACGGCGGGTGCCAGCGACCAATTCGTACGTCCCATCTGTGCCGTCCGGAGCCGGGCGGACGAGGATCGCTTGCAAGACACCATGCAGTTTGATGTTTTCGGCAAGCTCCTTGAGTTTCCCTTCGTCAAAGGTTCGACGCGGGTTGCTAGTGGATTCGCGGATCCGATCGAGGGGAATATCCTGACCTGTACTAGTCATAGTTCGCCTTTCTATTTTGCGAAGGTTGAACTGCCAAAATCGGAATAACTTGAGAACGCGCCGAGTTCCCGTAAACAGAAACCATGCTTCCCATAACTCGACATCCATCCGAACGCTGTTGGCGGCCTCGCGGGAAATCATGCTGACCATATGAGCGGATCGCACCGCTGTCCGGTTTAGCACCTGAAAGCGGCGATTGAGCCCGCGGTAGTATTTTGCTTTCAGCATGTCGTCGAATCCCGTGTGCCAGATGAACTTCGCCTTGGCGCCGTCAGCGCTCGGCTCTGCATTTTGAACAATACTGTGCCTCAGTTGCAGGCTCGCTACGGTTGCCACCGTTTTCGATCGGCTGACCCCGGATAACGCGGCTCCCCTCGGTTCGCGTTTAGCGGGAAGGGAAACACGAACATCAGAGATCCTCGTCTTCGAGGAAGACACTCCAGTCCGGTGTATTCGCGAGAAGTTCCAACACCTTTTCCGGTTTGGTTCCCAAAAGGCGGCGGCAGGTTTCAAGCTCAAATTCGACTTGTTCAGCAACTATTTTTGCAGCGGAGCGATACGCGATATCGCTCCCCGGTGGAATGTCGGCCAATTTCATGGCTGTATCCTTGGAGAAAAATGCACATTGGCAATTGCGGTTAGGCTTCGGAGGTCGGACGGCTTGGCGGGGATATCGAGAGGACAACGTAATCCGAGAGGATTGATGGAGCCCAAATCTCGAGGACGGAAGCAGATGGGGGTGATTTGCAGCGGTTCATCCCAGCCAAGGTTGAATACGATGACGCGCAGCACCAGTGTTCCGTCCGAGTTCAACCGTGCTTTCGATAGCTACGGAGTCCCTCATTTCCTCTCTGCCGCGACGCCGGGTGCGCTGGCCAATCTGGACCCACAACGAATCCGTCTCGGCCTGAAATGTGCCTATATTTCCTGCGTCACAACTCACTCTGAAACCAAGAGAAGGTGGTCCCAAACTGATTTGTCGTTCGTTCTTTTGTATTTGGTTCAGCAGATACTTGACCGGATCGGCCTGCGAATTCTCGGAACCCTGACGAGCGGAACAGGAGGCAGGATTGAAAGCACTGCCTCCTACGTTCCTCCTTGTGCGACAGTGACCTCGTTTTCCACGCGATCAGCTGGAAGCGGTCGCGGTCAGTTCGAGAAACGAGGCCAGCTTCGCCGTCGCCCGGAACTGAGGAATGGGGTCGAGTTCTTTGAAGGCGCTCGTGAAGGCGTTGGAGAGGCTCCAAGTCGTGCGCGAGGCAAATTGCTCGACCTCTGGATTGAAGTACAAATCGTGGACGCGCCGGGCCAAGTGCTTGGGAACGTACAACTCCCCTTGAACAAAGGCTCGATAGATGACTAGCTTTGCGGATTCATCGGAGATGCGCGTTCCTTTCCATGCCTCGACCTGCTTCTTCATCGGCTCGAAATTCCGCTGAATGCGGTCGATTCCGATGGAGAGCACATCGACGAGGCTGAAATGTTTGCTGTGCTTTGCCAACACGGGTGTGAAGTCTCCGTGGAACGCCATGTTGTCGCAGACGAGAACGCGATAACCGACGGTCACCGCGAGGCGCATCGACTTGTCGTTCGAATTGCGGATACCCACGGAAAATCGGCATCCGTCGAAGGTGGTTTCCAGGTCCAGAACTCCGAACATCTTCATGCCGTCGCTGGAAACTGCATATTCCTCGCGGATGGCCGAGATGTGGCGAAAGCTGAGGCCTTCTACCAGCGATTCGACGATCTGATTGTGGGGAATGGGTTGATGCGTTGGGCTCGCTTCGGGAGTCGGGATCAGCTTCAATTCTTCTCGCGTGATCTTCGAACTCCCACAATGAGCCAAGAGTTGCGCTTGTTGCATCTGTATCTCCTTTCAATGTAGATCAACTCGAAGCTCCGCGCAGCGAACACTGTTCACAAACGGGACCTTCGGGTTCCTCCTGACGCCGCAAGGAAGAGAGGCGGAGCCGAATGGCAGGAAGGGCAACAAATTGCAGTTGAGGATGGCGCAGTAGCTAAAGGCGAATCAGAAACGCTGCGGCATGATGTACTTCTGTTTGTTACTGGCCGAGGCGCAGCTACATCGGCTTTTGCTCGACGGGCTCGCTAAGTCGCGTTGCAGCACTGCCGATTCCATCGGGTTAGCGCTGCGCTTGCGGTTCCAAAATGTGGAGTCGCAGGACGAGGGCCGGCATAGTGTCCGCATTGAGTCCAGCGCGGCCAGGTAACAAAATGCCTGATGAAGGCCCACTCCAAAATGCCGTTATGCCACCCCCAATCGTTCTCATGAAAATTCTTATTTCCGGCGCCAAAATCGCAGGTCCCGCCCTCGCCTACTGGCTCCTCCAATACGTTTTGAACCGACGATCACCGAGGTCTCGCCAAAGCTCCGCGCCGACGGCCACGTGATCGATTTCTGGGCGCGGGCTTTGCCATCGGCGAGAAGATGGGCCTTCTTCCGGAGATTACACGCGCCCGATACAGGCTCGGCGAACTCCGCGCGGTTGGCCGAAACCACAAGAAAACCGCCGGTTTCCCCGTCTCGGCGTTTTTTCGAATGACGAAGGGCCGCTACTCGAGGCTTCCCCGCTCCGACCTCGCCGCCTTCATCTTTCACGGAATCGAAGGACCGCATCGAAGCGATTTTCGGCGACACAATCGAGCGCCTGAACAGAAACCGGAAGGTATCAGCGTTACAACGTTCTTGCGGGCGAGCTCCACAGGGCGAACAGCAACTACGCGGAAACCTTCGTGCGTTAGGAGGGTCTCTTCGGGCCCTTTGTGGCTCTCAAGGAGAAGGCGGCGGTCTGCCTTGCGGGATCGGCCGCGACCTCGCCGACAAATCGCACTCCCCGACTACGAGAGCATTCCATTCGGGTCGTGACAGGCACGCGGAGTGCACCGGTTTCCCGGCATGCCCTGAAGGCTAGCGCTCTGCTGCTTTCCGTGTGCCCAGACGTGCGATCCGTCGCCATTGATAAAATGCCACCGCAAAACCAGTGGGCAAAAGGAAGGTTTTTTAACTTGATTCCCGTTGCAAGCGGGCCGATTCAGTCCGCAATTCCTCAGGAGGGACTTCAACGATTCTGCCATCACGCCAGATGTAAATGGGCAACCCTCGATGGGCGTGTTCCACGATCAATTTCTCGACAGCAACTTTGAGTGCGATTTCGGCACGCTCTTCTAAGGGAAGTTTCAAAACGTTTGCTGGCGGCTTTATCATGGCTTTCCGTAATGAACCATTAGTGCCTCGTAAATCTCTCGCCTTATTATACGGAGGCTCTTCTGTTTCTCAAAGGCAATGACGGTGGGCATTGCACCTGAGTTGTCGAATAACATCCAAGAATTACCCAGTGGAACGTAGCGGAGGAGAAAGTTGTGAATGGAACGGTCAAATCGACGGCGAACTACATTCTCAGGCACGTCGTGGCCGCCTTCCAAGACTCTAGCTCTAACTCTCTTCAGCGCCAGATCAACGCTCGGCACCCACAAGAAGAAAAAGTGTACTTCATACCCGCGCTTCTTGAGATGACGAATCATGTTCAGATAGCTCTGCCCCGAAAGGGTTGTCTTCAAGCCAAAGCTCACGCCGCGTCTCGCGTAGAGCTGGATTTCCGCGAGCATTAGCCGCCCGGCACGGAAGGCGATAGCCTCAGGAGAGAACGGCGACACACCTTGTGCGATGAGATCTGCGTTAATGAAATTCTTGCCCTGCTTGGCTAAACTCACGTTTCAATTGATTACCGCGAGCTAGGAGTGGCCTGCCCTAAACTTCAGTTGTCTTCGTGAACCTCTGGCCATACATCCACGGCTGCATTTTGATCGCGGTGGCCCAGTCCTGGAAGCTAGGTATGCGTCCAAGGTCTTCGCGAACGTGCTGCTCCCCGATATATCGCACGGGCACATCCTTACCCTCGCTGTTGCGAATAGCCGTGCCGAAGATGCATTCTGCCAGAAAGATCCCCTCCGCGTGGTGGCGCAGAGCTCGGTGCCGAACGTCTGCCAAAAAGGCTTTCGATTCGTCGAACCAATTGTGGAGAGGCAAATAATCGTCAGGGATACCACCGAACTTGCGGGCGCTACTTTTTGCGTGCTCCAAGGGATGAGCCATAACCTAGATCTCCCGTGGTTCGCCGGGGTGGCCGACGGTCTCGTACCAGTTGTGTTCTACGCGAATCAGTAGTGTCTCGAGATCGAATGTGACGGTTCCGAAGCCGCCCTCGTTGTCTTCGTAACCTGCAGGTGCGAAACTCTCGAGAAGATCACTAAGTTTCTGAAGGTCAAGACCGATTCCCAGGTGCCGCTCCGCGAGAGGATTTCCATCTGAGTCTTGGAACTGGGCGGACTCTGCGCGTCCTTCATCTCCATTCCCGTAGTAGCTGACCGTCACCTTCGCGACAGCCGCAGCGCGTAAACCATCGGAGAACTTCAGTACTTCGGCCTTCGTTTCTTGGTCTGTGGTCATCAGACACTCCTCCGGTGCCAAGCGAAAACGCCGTGCGACATAGATCGCAAGCGTAAGAAAAGAGCTAGGCGAATGTGGGAGCAACTACTGAGAAAGGAGATACGGTAATGTTTTACTGTCCCGGCCGCGGAAGGTCACGTATCGGCCACGTCCTTCACCGCTCCGCCCGACTCGACGCCTCACACTACAGATCGTCGTGCCAGATGTTGTTGCTCAAGACTTATTTGCGTCTGCGCGAAAATCCCGACCTCGGCCAAACGTCGCAGAACAGTCCTCGGCAACGGGAGCCCAGGATGTGCAAGCTGTCCTGTTTCGCGAGCATACGAGTTCCTCACGCTGAGCGCCGCGGGATCGGGCAGCCGACAGCGCGTCGAATCATTTCTTTTGCGCACCCGGCCCAGCACAGATATTTCCGAGGATCATCAATCGAGATAGCAAGATTGTCGCCGCTCCGATCCTGACCTGCCTCAGCACAGGATGGGCAGCGTGTCACGTAATTTCGACCGACCTTTCGGGTCTTACCGACGTGATCTAGAATCCGAAATTCGTGGCCAGACCGACATGGAATGGTTTCAGACCAGGGCGCACTCGGCTTTCGGTCGAATTCAGCCGGCATAGTCTTTCCCGCAATCAAGCTCCGAAGGTCTTCCTGATTCAATTTCCGTAGCCGACTCAGATACGCAATCTGTTTTTCGAGATCGTAGTCTGCACCGTAAAACCAGTAGCGCCGATTCGCGCCACGATGAATTCCGAGTGGTCCGCGGATCGCGTTTCCGTACGCGCCGGGGCGAAGTTCGTCATGCTTCGGGAAGATTTCTATCCCTTCAGCCAAGCCACGGCCTTTAATCTTCACTCCGAGCTTCAGTGCCAAGTTGTAGATGTACACTCGACAGTCTCGCGCGAGAGCGGGCGGCTCCATGAATATCCAGAGGTGCCCGCCGCGTTTGCTCATTTCCAGGGCAGCATCCACTCGGTTTTGCTCAAGCGAGTACTGGAGCCTAAGCAAGTCCTCCATCGCGCCGGCATAGTCGGCATCGATAGCGAGCCACTTCGACCGCTGTGTGACAGGGTTGATGGCGTACAGCCCGATGGTAATTTCGCCTTGCAGGTGTCGATGAATCGTCGTCGCGTCCAACGCAAGCTCTGCGCCCGTTCTCCGGGTCTGCGGCCGATAGTAATGATGACGTCCGCTTCCGGGGTCGGGCCGTTGAGACTGTAGCGTATAGGCGCCACGATTTACGAATAGCAGACGGTAACGCTCAACGAGTTCGGGCGTTGTTGTGGCTACGTACTTCACAAAACCTCCCAACCCAAGGCACCCAGTCTGAACCCGTGCTTACGTAAACCCGCCTCGCTCTTTTGTCAAATAAGTGGGTATGTTGATGCACTCTTTCACGCGGTTGGAAGTTAGGAGCCCTCTGGGTGGTGGGACGACGGATCGGGGGCACTTGTTAGCTCGCACTTCGCGGGCGCGCGCCATCCTCCACAATCCAGCTATCCTTCTCAACGAGCAGGGTCAGGTGCTCCACGATATCGAGGAAATGGCACTCGCGTACCAAGTGGTCGAAGTCAACGATCGAGTACCCGCCGAATTTCGTATCGTCGAAGTCGATCCAATACCAAACCTTCGCCCGGCGATCATAGACGTAGACCGCTCCGGATTCCGGGTCACCGGCCACGACAAGGAAGACAAGCAGCGCCTTCGGGAACTGAACCCATCGTTCAATCCTTGGTTGGTCTGTTAACTCCAGCAAGCGAGCCACCGCTCGATCCGTACGGTTTGCAATTTCCTCCCGTGCGCTCCGAAGGTCGAGCACTGGCATGACATTCATCGCTCCGAACATTTCTCGACTCCCTTCGATTGAAATCTGCTAACGAAGAACCACCGATTTAAGAAGAACTTTGGTTTCTTTTGCTAACAAGGCGTGTTACGTTTTGGCCTGACACCCAGACGTAACAGGGACGCTACCATGGTCATTGGCGATCGGCTGAGATCCATACGAGAACAAAAACACCTCTCGCAAGGAGACGTTGAGAAGCGCACGGGCCTTTTACGCTGTTACGTTTCGAGAGTTGAGAACGGCCACACAGTACCGGCAATTGAAACACTTGAGAAGTTCGCCCACGCGTTAGAAGTCCCCATGTACCAACTTTTCTACGACGGGAACGAACCTCCGCAGCTTCCAAGCCTCCCGAAAAGGAAGACAGCGGACGATGTGGCTTGGGGCAATACCGGGAAAAATGGCCGTTACTTTGCAAGGTTTCGCGGACTATTGGAGAAAGCAACGGCTGAGGATAGAAAACTGCTTCTCTTGTTGGCGCAAAAGATAGCCGCCCGACAAACTCGCCACTCCCAGTCCTCAACTACTCCCCGGGCCGAGTGAACTGCAGCGCGAATCTCAAGCGCAAACATGCGCGTTGCGGTGCAATCTCGTCTGCGCGCCGACTTGATTGGTCCGGTCCCTTACCCATCTCTTCGATAACCACCACGTGCACGAAATCATGGGTTCGTTGCCGCGTGAAAGGTTGTCGCCGCGGTCGTGTGCAAGAACATCTTGCAGACATAAGCAGGACGATCGAGGACTTCCCTGGTTGGATGGCAGAGGTACGAAACTTCGTAGAAGTACTTCCACGATCGAGCCACACCGATCTGCTCGGCACGAAGCGATCCGTCGAAGTATCAAGCTGTACCCTCAGCTAATGTAAGGCCCTCAGCCACTACATCCCTTTGTACAGCTGCCCGAATCGCAAGACGGCAAGCAGAACTGATCTTTCTCGCAAGGCACGGCGTACGGTTGTTCGAAAAAGAAGAAGCGATCACGGCTTCGGTTGACGATCTGCCAAAGCTATCTGACGAGGATAGTCAGCGAACAAGACCATGAAAAGCGACAACTTGCGGCAAGATGAAAGATCCAATGGGGACGCAATCAGCGGCCATAGAAACGTCAATCGAAGGGCAAAGAGTAGCTGGTGACAGGCCTCTCTTCGCTCTTTTGACTGCTGCCATTCAAGGCCTGCCGCAATGGGAATGTGCGCCTCGCGTGATCTAAAACCGGCATTTCGAGCAAGCGTGCATGCCAGTCAGAGAGTAGCCCAAAGAAAACTGGAAAGTCGCCGTTTGTGAAAAAGCCTGAAACAAATCGCAGGAGATCGTAATTCGCAACCAGATAGAGGAGACGATTCACGTGGACTTCCTGGCTCACGGAAGCAGCGATTGCGCGGTAGCACTTCCCGGCCTTCGGAGTTCGCTCGTATTCCAGTGCAAACCTGCGCTCCCCGGTGTCGGTGCGAACCGTTACGATTGCGTCGTAGTCTTTGGCAAACCCGAAGGCGGTGAGTTCATTCTGAGAACGGATCTCCATCGCTGCCGTCCAACACAGAAGTACACCGGCGCGCAAAGCACCGAGATGAATCTCGTTTAGCCCAATGGCATGGAGAGCGTTGTTCCTCGCCACACTCGCCTCGGCTCGGCCACAAGCGATCAAGCAGTACTCGCCCATGCTCTGCAACAGTGTTGCCGCAGTGCTAGCGACGGAATACACAGCATCTCCCGTTCCTGCTGCAAGCGTCTGGCGCATCACCAGACCATGGCCAACGAGTCTTCGCATTCTCCAGTCGAATGAGTTGCGGCTCCTCTCATGGTGATCGAGTCGCGAGAATTCGAATAATTGCGAGTGGGTTACGAATTCCGAGCGCAGGATCTGGCGCAACAGCGGAACATCGCGCGCTTCGCTTAATTGAATGGACCCTTTTGGATACCGCATTCCCGGCTGCTTCCTTACGTGGATACCAACTGGAGTCGGGCACTCCACGGCCAAGAGACGAACGGTCTCAGTTCGAATCTGCCAAGCGAAGTACGCAACCAACTCCCGAATGGCATCAATAGCATCGCTTCCTGTTCCTTGCGGCATTCGCTCAAGGAGATTAGGAGGGTGCCTTCCGAGCGCCAAGCTGGCGAGCCCACATCCATACGGCCGATCTCAGCCGCCTTGACCACAACCAGAAAATAGTCGGGTACACGCGGAGTAGGCAGCATCCTCTCGAACAAGACCTTGTTCTGCCCCTTCCACACGCACGGCTCGGCGCACTCAAAGACACTGTTGATCATCGTCAGCGGGTGGTTCGGATCGAAACCACCGACGCCGTTGAATCGCACATGCCCGACGATCTTGGGCCGCGTCTTGATCGTGCCGCTCACGGGAACGCCTGTGGTGTTGAAGTAAGCTGCTTCTAGAAACCGCTTCGGGTCGTTCGGGCCCGTGCCAAAGCGGCGACGCCAAACACTTCCGAATCCGGTAATCGTGACCAGCATCTTTGTCATGCACCCTTCAATCGCTTGTTCTTCTGTCGTTCGGCGTAAAGCTCCTCCTGCAGGCGATTGATTTGCCCAACCAGCCGAGCGCCCTCTCCATTTCCTTCCGGTACCGGTTCAGTTGAAACGTGACCGACATCTCGGCATCCGTTCATCTTTTTTGCGAGTTTGTCCAGTCGCGTAGAGAGATCGGCAACGATCACCGCCTTCTGTCGCAGATCGTCCTGCAATTTGTTGCGTTCCCGAGTTGTCGCTTCCAGTTGCGCAACGATCCGCTGGAGTTCCGCTTTTAGATTTGCGGTTGCCGTATCGCCCCATCCCGGCCGACCATGACCGGACTCCTCAGCTTCAATGTCACGATTGCAGTGTTCGATGTGCTCGTTATACTCCCGAATCGCTTCGTTAGCGGCTTGCCGCGAGTAGAGATCGTGAGTGTAGATGTCAGCCATCATCTCGGAAGTGATGCGCATGCTGCGGCGGTGGTCGAGATATAGCTTCGTATAGGCCAGGAGAATGACCAGCATCCCCGCTGTAACCGACAAGCTGTACCAAAAGTGCGGTTCTCTGGCTGTTGCTTCCAGAAAAGCCTGGCGGCGCTTTTCGAAGCGGGCACCGTAGTCGGTATTACGCGGATTGAATTGTTTCAACAGAAGTTCGTACCACGTCTCGCCGTTCCCGTACGGCTGGCGCTCGGCTTGCGCACAGACAATCGAGCAGCCGAACAAAAGGATCGTGATCAAAGCGGCGCAACGGATTTCTCGCGTCATTTGCTTCCTCAGCGCCCACGTCGCGCAAAGCGTGTCTCGGACAACTCAGCACTCTTAAATCGGAGATTGGCGCCCACCGATGACATTCGAGACTGCCCGAGCCGGGGATAAAGCGCTGGCGCAAAGCGAGGGACGCAAACGCCGGTCGGAGGGCGCACGTGAAGGTGCGCGTGCAGCGTTCCTTGGGTGTCATCAGTCATCAGAATTTCCATTTGCCCTTTGGGCAGATTCTTGATGTGTTCATCAAGCGCGCGCGTCTCCGTCGCTTGAATATCCATGGCATGACCGGTTTGCTCGTAACCTTCGTATCCGAAGAACTTCCATCGCTGCATCGACAGGCTGCGCCGCGTTACCTGATGTTCGGCGGAGGCTCGCAGAAAATAACGCGCCGTTTCTTCGTCGCGCGTCCGCAGTGTCATCGTGGTGTTGGGCGCGGACGATACGTCTTCTTTGAAGCCACGACCTACGTGCATGAGTTGGGGCAGGCTTTGCATCGAAAACAGGAACGCGGTATTGGTACCGCGGGCCGTTTGCAGGATTTGCGGAAAGTTGCGGTAGCCAAAAGGCGCGAATTCATCGAGGATCACGCTCAACAGCGGCCGATTCGCCCTACGGCGCTCTTGCTCGCTCTCATACCGCCTGCCCACTACCAGCTGCAAGTTTTGTAAGAGCATCTTCCCAAAGGCACGCACAGGTTCGGTGTTTTTATTCACATTCAGCGCCACGAACAGAATGAGCTCTTGTTCGATGACTTCGTCGAGCGACAAGAGATCCTGATAGGGTCCGGTGATAACGCTCAGCTCGTCGTCCAGAAAGGTCATGCATTCGTTGAGCAAACCCTGAATCTTGGGAACGCGTTCCCGGTCCTGGAAGGATTGATACAGATTCTTCACCGACATCTCAAAATTCAATTTGCGCTGTGTGCTGATACCGCGGTCTTGTTCCAAGCGTCGCGATGCTTTTGTTACTTGCTCACGCAAAACCTGCTCGTCAATGGCCATCACAAGAACGTCATAGAAATTGAACTTCAGGCCTGTGTAGGCGAGCACGCGGACGATATCTGCAAGGTAATTCAATTGGTGCTTGGCGAAGAATTCGTCGTGCAGGTTGAATGATCCGAACACCATGTTGACGACGGGCATATAGTTTTCGTCGGTGCAGTAGAAGGGGTTATACCGTACCGACAAATCCGGCCGGCTTGGGTTCAGAATCCGTAATTGATGGAGCCGACCCGCACGGTGGATGTGCGGCAACAAGCTCTCAAAGAATTCCAAATCCGCCTTACCGTCCAGAATGATCATCGGAATGCGGTGCGGATCGTCCGGAGGACCAACGATGCGACGTAAATCCTGAGTAATAATGTTGCGTAGCAGTGTCGTCTTTCCTGATCCAGTCATACCTAAGACGATCCCTTGCATCACTCGGACGCGGTCGGGCCATATCCACGGCTTTCCGTGCGCGTCATAGCCGAGAACCACAGCTTCTTGATGCCACGCTTGGCGCGTTGCGCGCTCATCGTTCCGGGGATGTACGACCAGGGGCGGCTGCGGCCACTGTTTTTCTCGACGAGAGCGGGCCGTCGCAAGCAGATAGATGGCCGAATAAACGGCAATAGCTATGATGAAGAGATAGCAGGCTAGCTCTGCAATCTGACGATCGGTGAAGCGGTACCGGTCTCTGGCCACATACCAGCCGAACCAGGCGCTGGCCAGTATCATGATTGCGACGACAGTCTCGTAGGCTTCTAGGAGAGGAGCGTGATCCCTTGGCGTTGAATTGGCTCGATTCATTGACGGCTAACCAAAACTCGTTCTTCACGCGATTTGTAATGTTGTTTCCTCGGCAAAAAACCACTCGGATTGCGTACGGCTCGTCGGGTGGGCGCACCTATCGAGCGTCGGGCGGGCTGCAGAAC